>JAEMQS010000009.1 GCA_016463765.1 Solirubrobacteraceae bacterium
TGCGGATGGTGGACACGTGCGCGAAGTTCGGGGCTTCCAGCAGCTCGGTGGCCTGTGGGTCCATGGCGGTGCGCTCCTCCGGGAGTGATGAATGGATCTCCTGGCGAGAGTACGCCTCAGGTCTTCGGACCGATGAACCTGTCGAGCTTGGCGACGGATGCGCGGCGGGAGACGTTGGTGGTGTACGGGCCGCTGGGACGCCAGTCAGCACCGACGCGGTCGCAGGCGTCGCGGAAGATGTCGTGGATGTCCTGGGAGCGGTTGGAGAACTGGTAGCGGGAGTAGAAGTAGGTCTTCTGCTCAGTGGTGGCGCGGTTGGTCACGCGGCAACCGTCGGAGTGGATCAGGCCGCGCAAGAGGGCCTCCGGCGCTTGATCGACAAGAGTCGCCTGCCACGGAACGAGAGCAATCTGTCGCTCGTGCTTCTTTCCGGGGCCGTGCTGTGGGAAGAGGCAGGGCCAGTGACGGGAGTACATCCGGACGATGACCATGTTGGCCGTGGGCTTCGCGTACTGGTCTGCGGTCTGGCCTGGGCGCACCGTCTCCATGGCCTGAGCGCAGGCGGCGATGATGTCCGGGTAGCTCGCGTCCAGGTAGACGTTGAGCCGGTACACGTCGCGCGGGTGCGCGCCGATCCAGCCATCTCCGAGGTAGAGCCCGAGGAGGTAGGCGTACTCCCTCGCTGGTGGTGGAGCGTGCCCGTCGCAGAACGGGCACGGCTCGGTGCGGACCGGGGAACCCGTGCGCCGCCATCGGGACACGGTGCTGCGGGGGACGCCGGTTCGGCGTGCGACGTCATAGTCGCTCAGGCCAGACGCGCAGAGATCCTGGACGGCTTGCACGTCGTGTGGCGAACGCATGTTCGCATGCTACGTTCGAGCGCGGACAGTGCCCGGGGCGGGACTCGAACCCGCACGGGCCGAAGCCCAGCGCCTTTTGAGGACGCGGCGTCTACCGATTCCGCCACCCGGGCAGGGGACGGCAGCTTAGGGGGTCGAACCTACACGGCGGTGCCGACGGATCCATGAGGCGAGCTGCCGTTGTGGCTCTGTAAGCGCCTCGTACCGGGGATCGCGCCGCGATGGTCGCCGTGGCTGCGCGCGCCTCGTGAGGCGCGGCTGCGGGCCCTAAGCCCAGGCGTTCGCGTTGCGCGTCGACCCGTCAGGCATGCGCTCCACCTCGACGTGCCACTGCTGCGAGAAGCCCCGCAGCGCAAAGGCGATGAGCAGCAGCTGCACCGGGATGAGGATCACGGTGAGCATGCCGAGCAGGCCGGCGCTCAACGCCGGGTCGGTGAACCCGTCGGCGTCGCGCGCGAACCACGCCGGCGCGCCGATCGCGGCGAAGATCCCGAGGATCGCGGCCAGCGCCGCGGTCAGCGGCAGCATGCCGCTGCGCCACTGCGTCACGTAGTACGCGAGCAGCAGGTAGACGGCGATGTAGACGATCTGGAGGTTGCGCCCGCCCGTCAGGACGTCCCAGCCGCCGACGGTGATGACGGCCACCAGGAAGACCGAGATCAGCAGCAGCGCCACGACGATCACGCGCGTGGACTTCGACGCCGCGGTCTCGCGGTTGGGGTGCTCCAAGACCTTCTCGGGCTCAGCCATGGATGCGGACCATACAATCGCTCGCGGATCCGGGGCGCCGCAGCACACCGGATCCGGGCGCTGCGGGCGTGGTGGAATTGGTAGACACGCCAGCCTTAGGAGCTGGTGGCGCAAGCCGTGGGGGTTCGAGTCCCTCCGCCCGCATGCGACGATTCGGCGCGTGAGTCAGACCAAGCACCGGATCTACACCACGAGCTTCGCGAGCGTCTATCCCCACTACGTCGCCAAGGCGGAGAAGAAGGGGCGCACGAAGGCGGAGGTCGACGAGATCATCCGCTGGCTGACCGGCTACACGCAGGCGGGGCTCGGCAAGCAGCTGGAGGCGAAGACCGACTGCGAGACGTTCCTGGCGCAGGCACCAGCGCTCAACCCCGCGCGGGATCTGATCACCGGGGTCGTCTGTGGCGTCCGCGTCGAAGAGGTCGAGGAGCCCACGATGCGGGAGATCCGCTACCTCGACAAGCTGATCGACGAGCTGGCCCGCGGGAAGGCCATGGAGAAGATCCTCAGGTCGAGCCCGCAGTCCTGAGCTACCGTCCGCGCATGCCCGCCACGCTCCGCCTCCTGCTCGCCACCGCGATCGCCGCCGCCCTCACGGCCGGCCTCCTCGCCGCCCCCGCCGGCAGCCAGGACCTCTACAAGAGCTGCGGCTCGTTCAAGGTCGGCAAGAAGGCCTACAGCGTCCAGGGCTACGAGATCCAGCAGGCCGAGGGCACGAATACCGGCAAGGTCAAGAAGCTCGACAAGGCGACGTGCACCTCGGCCGGCAAGGCGCTCAAGCAGACGCTGAAGAAGAGCGGCACGTACAACGGCTGGTCCTGCACAAAGCAGTCGCGTCAGGGCAAGAACGCCATCGTCGCGCAGTGCGACTACACGCCCGCGGGCAACCAGTTCTGGAAGACCCGCGCGAAGCGCACCGCGTAGTCGTCAGGCGCCACGCCGCTTGACGGATCGCGGACGTGATGCTGTAGTCGAGACCCGGAGGAAACACTCGCGTACCACCACGCGAGGCGGGGCTCGAGGAGAACGACATGCACGTCCGTCACGTCATCGCGACGGCGCTGATCAGCGCTGCGCTCATGCTGGTCGCCGGTCCCCCGGCCACCGCCGCCTACCGGGTCGACACCTCGGGTGCGGGCGCGACGGCCGCCCTCTTCGCCGACCCGAAGGGCAGCCCGCCCGGGGCCAACGTGCCGTGCACGCTCACGGCCGAGCGCCCGCGACCGGTGGTGCTCATCCCCGGCACGGCCGAGGCGATGTCGTTCAACTTCCATGCCCTGTCGCCGTTCCTGGCCAACCAGGGCTTCTGCGTCTACGCGCTGAACTACGGCTGGCGCGGCGGCTTCCCCGCGCTCGCCGATATCCGCCGGTCGGCGGCCGAGCTTGCGGCCTTCGTCGACACCGTGCGCGCCGCGACCGGGGTCGCGCAGGTGGACCTTGTCGGGCACTCCCAGGGCGGCGGGGTGATGCCGCGGTACTACCTCAAGGAGCTCGGGGGCGACCGGGTCGTCCACCGGCTCGTGGGGATCGCGCCGTCGAACACCGGGACGACGTTCAGCGGGTTCCTGACGCTGTACACGCTGCTGCCCAACGGGCGGGCGCTGCTGCGGGCCTTCTCCCCGGCGGGGGAGCAGCAGATGATCGGGTCGCCGTTCATCGGTGCGCTGAACGCCGGGGACCCGACGCCAGGCGACGTGCGCTACGACATCCTCGTGACGAAGTACGACCAGGTGATCACGCCGTACCGGCGGTCGTTCCTCGAAGGCGCGTCGGCCTGGACGGTCCAGCAGGGCTGTCCGCTCGACCTCTCCGAGCACCTCTCGCTCGTCGCCAGTCCCCGGGCGATGACGAAGGTGGCGAACCTGCTCGACGGAGGTCAGCGCCGGCTGCCGTGCCGGGTGCACCTCCCGTTCCTCGGCTCGTAGAACCGCCGGCGCGGGGGCTGCGGTCCCGCGTTATGCCATCCGTCATACTGCGCCGACCATGGCGACGTACCCCCACCTGCTCGCACCTCTCGATCTGGGCTTCACCACCCTGCGCAACCGGGTCCTCATGGGCTCGATGCACACCGGCCTCGAGGACCGGCTGCGCCACGTCGACGCGCTGGCGGAGTACTTCGCCGAGCGCGCCCACGGCGGCGTCGGCCTGGCGATCACCGGCGGCTACGCACCGAACCGCCGCGGCTGGCTGCTCCCGTTCGGCTCGGAGATGTCCAGCGGCAACGTCGCGCGCCGCCACCGCACGATCACCGGCGCGGTGCATGACGCCGGCGGCAAGATCGCCCTCCAGCTCCTGCACGCCGGGCGCTACGGCTACCACCCGTTCTCGGTCAGCGCGTCGGCGACGAAGGCGCCGATCACGCCGTTCCGCGCCCGCGAGCTGAGCGGCAAGGCCGTCGAGCGCACGATCGGCGACTTCGCGGCGTCGGCCGTGCTGGCCCGTGAGGCCGGCTACGACGGCGTCGAGATCATGGGGTCCGAGGGCTACCTCATCAACCAGTTCCTCGCACCGCGGACCAACCGGCGCACCGACGAATGGGGCGGCTCGCCAGAGGGACGGCGGCGGTTCGCCGTCGAGGTCGTCGACCGGGTCCGTGAGGCGGTCGGCCCGGACTTCATCATCGTCTACCGGATCAGCGTCATCGACCTGGTCGACCAGGGGCAGACATGGGACGAGACGGTCGCGCTCGCCCAGGAGGTCGAGGGCGCCGGAGCGACGATCCTCAACAGCGGGATCGGCTGGCACGAGGCGCGGGTGCCGACCATCGTCACCTCGGTTCCCCGCGCTGCGTTCGTCGAGACGACCGCGGCGCTGCGCGAGCACATCGGCATCCCGATCGCCGCGTCGAACCGGATCAACATGCCGGACGACGCCGAGGCGATCCTCGCGTCGGGCCAGGCCGACCTCATCTCCATGGCGCGTCCGTTCCTGGCCGATCCCGCGTGGGTGAACAAGGCGGCCGAGGGGCGGCCGGAGGCGATCAACACGTGCATCGCGTGCAACCAGGCGTGCCTGGACCACACGTTCCGCAACAAGCGCGCGACGTGCCTGGTCAACCCGCGTGCGGCCCACGAGCTCGAGCTGACGATCGAACCGGCCGGGGCGCCGCAGCGCATCGCGGTCGTCGGTGCCGGCCCCGCCGGGCTCGCGTGCGCGACCACCCTGGCGCAGCGTGGCCACGTGGTCGACCTGTTCGACGCCGCGGACGAGATCGGCGGGCAGTTCAACCTCGCCAGGAGGATCCCCGGCAAGGAGGAGTTCTCCGAGACGCTGCGGTACTTCGGCGTCGAGCTCGAGCGCACGGGCGTGGCCGTGCACCTCGGTCAGACCGTCGACGCCGCGCGGCTGATCGAGGCGGCGTACGACCACGTCATGCTCGCCACGGGCGTCGTCCCGCGCACACCGGCGATCCCCGGCATCGACCATCCGAAGGTCAAGACCTACGCCGAGGTGATCGAGGGCGCGGCCGACCCAGGCGCGGCCGTCGCGATCATCGGCGCGGGCGGGATCGGGTTCGACGTCGCCGAGCTGCTCGTGCACGACGAGTCCCCGACCATGGACCTCGCCACGTGGCGACGCGAGTGGGGCGTGGGTGACCCGGCCGAGCACCGCGGAGGGGTCGTCGCGCCGGAAGTCGTCCCGTCCCGGCGACACGTGTATCTGCTGCAGCGCAAGACGTCGCGCATCGGCGCCGACCTGGGCAAGACCAGCGGCTGGGTACACCGCGCCGCGATCGTCGCGAAGGGCGTCGAGACCATGACCGGGGTGACGTACGAGCGGATCGACGACGACGGTCTGCACGTCCGCCTCGGCGAACGCGACGGGGAGGCGCGCGTGCTTGATGTCGACACGATCGTGGTGTGCGCCGGGCAGGAGCCGCGCCGCGACCTGCAGGACGCACTCACCACCGCGGGGGTGACGACGCACCTCATCGGCGGCGCAGACGTGGCCGCCGAGCTCGACGCCAAGCGCGCGATCCGCCAGGGCACCGAGGTCGCGGCCAGGCTGTAGGCCGACCGCACCTCTCGCGCGGCCACGGAGTTACGAGAACGAGACGCCTGTCCTGTCCTCGATCACCCCTGGTGACTCATGCTCGCGCGTACGCGCATCCCGCTGCTCCTGCTCTGCCTCGGCCTCGCCGTGGCCTCGGCCGCGCCCGCGCAGGGCGCGACGAAGATCGGCATCGCCGACCAGAAGCCGGAGATGTTCGAGGACAAGCGGTTCCTCAGCCTGAAGATGAAGTTCGCCCGGATCTCCGTGCCGTGGGACGTCCTGCGCTACGACTTCACGGAAGAGGAAGTTGACGAATGGCTGCAGGCGGCGCGCAAGAACCGCGTGCGGCCGCTCGTCACGTTCCAGCGCTCGCGGGTGAAGTCCGCGAAGACCCGGCCGACGGTCGACCAGTACCGCCGTGAGGTCAAGCGCTTCCGCGAGAAGTACCCGTGGATCAACGAGTACTCGGCGTGGAACGAGCCGAACCTCGAGGACAAGCGGCGGCCGAAGCTCATCGCCAGCTACTACAAGACGCTGCGATCGGTCTGCACCGGGTGCAAGGTCCTCGGCAGTGATCTCGTCGACCGCAAGGGCATGGTCACGTGGGTGCGGAAGTTCCTGAAGTACACGCCGGGCAAGCAGCGCCCGAAGTACTGGGGGCTGCACAACTACGTCTCGGCGAACCGCTTCTCGACGAAGGACACCAAGGCGCTGCAGCGCGAGATCCGCGGCGCCCGCCTGTGGCTGACCGAGACCGGCGGGCTCGTCGCCCGCCGCAACACGTCGACGGTCAAGATTCCGCAGGGCAAGCGCCACGCCGCGAAGGTCACGGGGTTCGTGCTGCGGACCTGGGGCCGCAGCAAGGAGATCGACCGGGTCTACCTCTACCACTGGGACAGCTCGTCGAACAAGGACACGTGGGACTCGGCGTTCGTCGGCTCTGACGGAAAAGCGCGCCCCGCGCTGGGGGTCCTCAAGCAGTTCTTGCGCAAGAAGCGGTAGCGCCCCGGGAGGCCGTACGCTGGCGCGTTCGTGCCCTTCACCGGCAGCCACCCGGCGGCGATCGTGCCGTTCCTGCGGACGGGCCTCGTCCCGTCCGCCCTCGTCATCGGGAGCATGGCGCCGGATCTGCCGTACTACCTGCCGCTGCCGGTGAACTGGTCGGCGACGCACTCGGCCGCGGGGGTGGTCGGTGTCGACCTCGTCCTCGGCCTGATCGCGTTCGCGGTGTGGCAGGTGCTGCTCGCACCGGTCGCCGTCGCCCTCGCGCCCGAGTCGCTGCGCGCGCGGCTGGCCCCTGACCTGCCGGTGGCGCCGGCGCACCACGTCGCGAGCGTGCGGGCAGTGGCGCTCGTGGTCGGGTCGTTGCTGGTGGGCGCCGCGACCCACGTCCTCGTCGACGAGTTCACCCACTCCGACCGCTGGGGGACCGAGCACATCGCCTGGCTCGCAGAGCAACAGGGACCGCTGGAGGGCTATCGGTGGCTGCAGTACGCAGGCGGCGTGCTCGGGGGTGCGCTCCTCGTGTGGGTCGTCTGGCGGTGGTGGCGCCGCACGCCGCCGGTCCCCGATGCACAGCGGATCCCGGCGCTCGGTCCGGGCACGGCGCGCCTCGTGGTCGGCGTCGTGGTCGCGTGCGCGCTGGCGGGATCGGTTGCCGGTCTTGCGTCGGCCGACAGCGTCCGGGAAGCCCTGTTCCTCGTGGCGACGTGGGGTGGGGGCGTGGGACTGATCGCCACGCTGGTCTGCGCCGCGGCGTGTCGTCCGCGCCTGCTGGCCTGACGGCGCATCCGCCGCGATGTAGCCTTCGCGGTGAGGAGGGGATCAGGGCAGGGACACCGCCGCGTCCGCCGCGGCCACTGGGGAAGATGAACGGCCACGCCATGTCATTGCTGTGCGGCACGTGCGGGACACCCCGCACGGACGGAACGCGCTGCGCTGACTGCGGGTCGAATCTCGTAGCGACGCTGCGCGACGGCTTCGTCGTTGCTCTCCCCGCCGGGTCCATGGCGTGCGACCGGTGCGGCACGACGCGCCGCCCGATCCTGTTCCGCGGCTGGGTGCGCTTGTCCTCGGCGATCTGGTGGACGCGCGCCGACCGTCACGCCGCCTACGTCTGTGCGCCGTGTGGACAGAAGCGCACCGCGGGCGCGCTCCTGTACAGCGCGGCGCTGGGCTGGCTTGCGATCCCGTCGTGGTTCTCCCACGGCTGGAAGGCCCTGGCGACGAACTGGCGGGCGCTCATCGCCCCGCCCGCCGAGCCCGAGGCCTGGGGCGCGCTGCAGGCGTCGGACTTCGCCAACGGCCTGCCGCACCTCGACAGCTGGAACGGCGCCGAGTTCATGGATCGCTTCGACGACGACACGATCTGGGCGTCGCCGCTCGGCCCCCTCGACGAGATGCAGCGCCGCACCGTGCTCGCCGCCACCGCGCTCTACGAGACCATGGGCGTGTCGCCCGTCGCCAGCGAGGATGAGCTGCGGATCGCCTACCGGGAGCGGTCGAAGGTCCTGCACCCCGACGTCCACGCCGACGGCACCGAGCAGATGATCCGCCTCAACCAGGCGTGGACCATCCTCGGCAACGCCGACATGCGCGCCGCGTACGACTGGCTGCGCGAGCAGCGGCAGCCGGCATGAGGTTCGTCGTCCTCGCCGTTGCGGTGGTCGTGTCGCTCTGGCCCGCGGCGGTCATCGCCCTCGCGGTCGACCGGGTCCTGGGCGGAGGCGACGATGCGGGCTCCACGCAGACCGTGGCCCGCACGGCGGCCGAGCCGCCCGCTGCGACGACCGCCCAGGCCAGCCCCGAGGCGGCCCCGCGCGAGAGCCAGCCGTCCCCGGCGACCGCCCCCGTCCCGGCCGGCCAGCTCGACATCGACGGGCTGAACCGCCTGCGCGACGACACCGCCGAGCTCATCGTCGCGGTGGAGGACAGTCCGGCGGCGCTGTCGGGGCAACCTGACGCGCAGCTCGCCGCAGACGCGCTGGACGTCGAGGCCGAGATCGTCAGCTGGCAGGAGGCCAACGAGGGGCTGGGCGGTGACGCGGAGTACTTCGCCCAGCTGTTCGCCGAGATCGCCGCGGCGACCGCGGACTTCTCCACCGCGCCGAGCGCCAGCGCCAAGGACCGTCTGGAACAGGCGATCACCCGACACCGCAGCGAGACCCTCCAGGCGGGCAACTGACCGTGCGGTACGTCGCGATGGGGGACAGTCTCACGGCCGGC
The DNA here is from genome assembly GCA_016463765.1 of Solirubrobacteraceae bacterium. Classification (GTDB taxonomy): domain Bacteria; phylum Actinomycetota; class Thermoleophilia; order Solirubrobacterales; family Solirubrobacteraceae; genus Svornostia. The sequence goes on from JAEMQS010000009.1 coordinate 8,829, forward strand.
ATCGACGAGACGCCGCCCGGCACGCGGTGGGCCGACCTGTTCGCCGACCAGCTGCGCGCGCTGCACGGCGAGGTGACGTACGACAACCTCGCCGTCTTCGGGATGAAGAGCGACGAGGTCCGCGGCGCGCAGCTGGAGGCGGCACTCGCTGGACGCGTGGATGTCGTGAGCCTGATCTGCGGCGGCAACGATGTGATGAAGCTCACGGCCCCGGACGCGACGATGTTCCGTGCCGAGATGGACGCGATGTTCGGCGCCCTGCGTGCCGCGAACCCGTCCGCGCTGCTGATCGGCGGCCGGATCGCGGACATGAGCGAGCTGCTGCCGTACCGCGAGCGCTCCCGGGCGCGGGTGGTCCGGGCGACCGGGGAGTTCAACGCGGTGATCGATGAGGTCTGCGCACGCCACGGGGCGCGGGTGATCGACTTCTCCGTGGTGACGAAGGAGACCGCCGCTGACTTTCTGGCCAGCGACGGCTTCCACCCCTCGATCGTCGGCCAGCGCGCGATCTACGACGCGGTGGTCGCAGCGCTGGCCGACGAGCCGGTGCTCAGCAGCCTCGCCAGCTCTTGAGGATCGGCTGCTGGTTCTTCGCGCCCGTCGCGACCGGCCAGTTGTCGACCATGAACCCGAACTGATCGAGTCCCAGGCCGCCCTTGCTCGGGTTCCCGCCCGGGTCGAGCGGATTGAAGGGCCGCTGCAGGAGCTTCGTCGGCGGGAACGTCTGGGTCTTGCTGTTCGCCCCCTTGAAGTCCAGCTGGCTGAACGCGAGGAACCACGTGTTGCCGGTCTGGCGGATCCCGTAGCGCAGGAACGACGGGCTGTTGATCGGGAACGGCTGGGCGAAGTCGCACCCGATGCTGGAGATCTGCTCCTGGGGGCCCTGGAACGTGCCGTTGAACGAGTTCGTGTTGCTGTTCGTCTGCAGCACGTACGGGTAGGCGGCAGGCAGGATCCCGCCCCAGATCTTGCGCTCGGCGTTGACCTCGTACATGCGCGAGAGGGCGTTCTGCTGGTCCTGGGTGAACTGCCACTCCGCCGTGCAGCCGGGGCCGCCGGAGCAGCCGCCGAGCTGCCCGACGGTGCTGAGCTTCGTGTAGTCGGCGGCGATGATGTCGACGAGATTCTCGCTGGTGTCGGAGATGTCATCCAGCTGTGTGGCGAGCGCGTCGCCGAGGTTGTCCGATGCGGTGGTGATCCGCTCGTTCCAGTCGATCGGCGCCGCGCCCTGGCCCGGCGCGAACAGGTCGCCGGCAAGCACGAAGCCGGCCGAGATCGGGCCAGTGACGGCGGACACCTCGTCGCCGAGGAAGTCGTTGACGAGGTCGAGCGCGTCGCCGAAGATCGTCAGCAGCGACGTGCCGGCGTTGGCCTGGGGCGGCGGCTTGACCGCCTGCTTGACCTGATCGCTGATGCTCTTGAGGTCCGTGAACGTGCTGAGCTTGCTGTCGCTGAACGTCGACATGAGCGACGGGATGTAGCTCTGGACCTGGACGAGCCAGCCGATCTCCGTGACGAGCTGCTGCTGGACCTGCCCGAAGAGCCCGGGGTCAACGCTCGGGCAATCCGACGCCTGCATCTGGTTGATCGCCTGCTTGATGTTGTTCCAGTCGCTGCTGTCGTTCGTCGATGTCCAGTAGGCGGTACGCGGGTCGCTGCCGAGCCGCTGCGCATAGCCGATGCACTGCAGCGCGGCCAGCCCTGCCGGGGTGTCGGTGAACGGCCACGCGGTCGGCTCGGCGACCATGAGCTGGGCGAGCGAGGTCCCGAACGGCCCGTTCGCCGCGCCGCGGACCTCGTACCGCTGCTGGCGGTCACGCACGAGGACGCCGCGCATGTGCACCGAGGACGGTGCGGGCGACATCGCCGTGCCGATGTCGGTGCCCGAACCCTGAGCGGGCGCCTCACCGAAGGAGCCGCCGCGCCCGATGAGCGTGTACGAGTTCGTGGCGGCGGGCGGCGTCGCCATGCCCCAGATCCGCTGCGCCTGCCCGCCGACCCCGGCGATCGCCGCGGCGAGGCCGTCCAGGGCTGACGCGTACGGTGCGTTGAAGGGACCGGCGTAGGCCGGCGGCTGCAGCCCGACGCCGGCCAGCGGCTGGGTGCCGATGGACCGCACGGCGACGAACATCGTCGGCCGGACCTTCTGGGCGGCGCTGAGATCGCCTGCCATCCGCTGGACTTCGGAGATGTTCGGCGTCCCGTCGGCGTTTGCGGTCTGGTAGGTGGCCTGCACCGGGAGCGTGCTCGGCGCACCGGGCGACGGCTGCAGGGTCGTCGCGTCGAGATAGACGGCGGTAAAGCCGCCCTGCCCCGACGGCAGCGACGCGTTGTACGTCTGCGACCCGAGCGACAGGGAGACGGACTGGCCGTCGGCGCCCATGTCAAAGGGCTGGGGCGCCGTGCCGAGGTACGCGTAGTTGTCGTTGTTGTCCGGCGATAGGAACCCGTTCAGGCTCTGGTCGGGTGAGGTGCCGGTGATCTGCCAGCCGTCGCCGGGGGAGAACCCGTTGACGCCGGCGAACGAGATGGTGGCGCCCTTGATGAGGGGATCGACATCCGGCGTGATCCCGCCCGCCGGCTGGGCGCCGATGAGCTGCGCGGGGCCGCCGAGGTTGGTCAGCAGGAAGGTCGGGTTCAGGGTCGTCGCCCACGCGGGGTCACTCCACGCGGCGATGATCACCAGCGCGTTGTCGTCGAGACCGCGGACCAGCTCGGCGAGCTGGATGATCGAGGCGTTGGAGGCAGACTGGTTGAACGTCTGCTGGAGCTGCAGCGACTCGCGGTCGAGGATCACGGCCTGCAGCGACCCGCTCTTGGGGTAGAACTGCTCGGCGCCCTGGGGGGCGCGGCCGCCCTGCTTGGCCGGGTGGTAGCCGATCGCGATGCCCTGCTGGCCCTGCACCGTCGCCGCGGTGTCGATCGGGACGAGCGGGGTGTCGAACGTCGCCGTCAGGGTGACGGTATCCACGGCAGACGCGACCTTGCCGTCGGTCACCGTCAGCGCCGCGACGTACCGCCCGGCCCGGTCGGGCTTGATGAGCGGCCGCGCCGGCTGCGCGGCGCTGTTGGCGTTGGGCTTGAGCAGGTTGTCCGCCGGTTGGATGAGCGACAGCTCGGGCTGCTCGAGCGTCACGGCGCTGCCGCGCGGCTTGCTGATCAGCTTCCACTGCATCCCCAGCCCCGCGGGGGTTCCCGCCTGGGCCGCGGCCTGCGCCGCAACGGCGGGCTTCGGCGCGCGACGGCTGCGCGAGGCCCGGGCGTTCAGGCGGGTGGGTGCGCCGACGACGACCGACCGATCCACGCCGGCACCGACGAGCGGCCGGTCGCGGGTGAGGGTGAAGGTGCGGGTCGCGCGGCGGACCCGGGCGCCCTCACGGTCACGTCGGACGACGCGCAGGACGTTTCGACCGAACCGCAGTCCATGGCTTGCTGAGACCCGCAGCGTCCGGCGTGCCCGCGCGTCGGGGTCGCCGAGTGACGACGTGATGTCCCGGCCGTTGAGCGTCACCCGCAGGGTCCGAGCGCCGTAGGGGGCGCGAACGGTGACGGTGGTCGGCGACGCTTTGGTGACGGCTCCGGGCTGCGGGGCGACGATCAGCGGGGGCGACGCCGCGCTCGCCGTCGTGGCGGACAGCGCGCTGCATGCAACAGCGGCAAGAACGGACGGTCTGAGCATGTGGCAGATCCCCTTGGCGGCAGATATCGTGGGCATCCGCGCCCGCGGTCCGGGAAATGTATACACCGCGCAGGCGGGCTGTGATCGCCGAGTGCATCTAGAGCTTTGGCCCGATGTGGGTATCAAGTCGGGCGACAGCGTCCCGTCGCGCAACGGAGACGTGCCACGGACCCCACGGGCGCCAATCAACGCCCAGCGTGTCACACGCGACGCAGAAGATTGTGCGGATGTCTGAAGAGCGGTTGGAGAACTGATATCGGGGATAGCGATACTCCCGCCCCTTCGAGACAACGCGGTTCTCTCCCCGCCACCCGTCGGTGTGGATCAGCCCGCGCGCGAGCGGGCCCGGGTGTGCCACGGCGATTGATTCCTGCCAAGGCGTCAGCGTGACGTCGCGGTCATGCTTGCGGCCCGGCCCGTGCTGAGGGAAAAGGCAGGGCCAACCCTGCCAGTAGGACGTCACCAGCACCATCGCTCGGACAGGGTCGCGCGTGACGTGCGGCCGTCTGCCCATGACCGTCGTGATGCTCCGAGCGACCTCGTCGATGATGCCCGGGTACGCGACATCGAGTGCGACCTTCAGTGCCATGGTCCGGGCGTGGCGGACGAGATAGCCGTCGCCGAGGTACACGCCGAGGAGATACGCGTACTCCGGCCCCAGGTCATCGAGTGGGTGGTGCCAGCCGCACGCGGGACAGACGGGGACGCCGGCCAGGAGCGCGTGTACCGGTCGGGGAACTCGCCCGTTCTCCCAGGTTCGAAGCGTCGCCACGGGAATGCCCAACCGCTGGCTCACAGCCGTCCGCGACTCGCCGCCCTGGCGTGCCTGGAGGGCTGAAGCGATGACAGCGGGCTCTCTACGGACGCCACTCACGCATGGGAACATATGTTCCCATGCGGACGGCGCTCGAACGCAGAAGCGCCCGCATCGGCGGGCGCTTCGCGAAACAGGGGAGACAGGATTCGAACCTGCGACCCTCGGTTTTGGAGACCGATGCTCTGGCCAACTGAGCTACTCCCCTTCGAGCCGCACACGATAGTGGTCCCGGTCTACCGTCGCGAAGTCGACAGACATCCGCTCCCGAGTTCCGTAACTTCATGGTCGGCCCTTGGTTCTTCCCCTGACGGCCTCAACCTCCGCCCTCCGAAAGCCGAACACACCATCATGCGTCGCCTCTCCACCCTCATCTTCGTCGCCATCTGCTTCGTCGCCGGCTTCGTCCTGTCCGCTCCCGCCAACGCTGATGCGAAGGCCAAGATCGGCATCGCTGATCAGAAGTCGAGCATGTTCGAGGACCAGCGATTCAAGGACCTGAAGGTCAAGTTCGCCCGGATCTCCGTCCCCTGGGACGTGCTGCGCTACGACTTCACCACTGAGGAGATCGACGTCTGGATGACGCGGGCCCGCGCCCAGGGCATCACGCCGCTCGTGACCCTCCAGCGCTCACGCGTCAAGCCGCACTCGCGCCCGACGGTGCAGCAGTACACCCGCGAGTTCAAGCGCTTCAAGCAGAAGTACCCGTTCGTCAAGAACTACGCCGCGTGGAACGAGCCCAACCTCGAGGACGCCCGTCGCCCCAAGCTCATCGCGAGCTACTACAAGGCGATGAAGTCGAACTGCAACGGCTGCAAGGTGCTCGCGGGTGACCTCGTCGACACGAAGAACATGACGACCTGGGTCAAGCAGTTCCTGAAGTTCACGAAGGTCAAGCCCAAGTACTGGGGCCTGCACAACTACGTGTCGGCGAACCGGTTCTCGACCAAGGACACGAAGGCGCTGCTGGACACGGTCAAGGGCAGCCAGGTCTGGCTCACCGAGACCGGCGGCCTCGTCGCGCGTCGCAACAAGTCGAAGGTCAAGCTCAAGCAGGGCAGCGCCCACGCCGCGAAGGTCACGAGCTTCATCCTGAAGACCTGGGGCAACAACCCCCGCATTCCCTACCTGTTCTTCTACCACTGGGACAGCTCGTCCAACAAGGACACGTGGGACTCGGCGTTCATCGGCTCGGACGGCAAGGCCCGCCCGTCGCTGAACATCCTGAAGAACGCCATCCGCGCCCGCCGGTAGTCACGGCGGGTCTGGCGGCCGGGGTACGATCCCGGCCGCCATGTCGCCTTCTGACGTCTTCGCCGACGGGATGCTCGCTGGCCGGGTCGCGCTCGTGACGGGCGGCGGCACCGGCCTGGGGCGGGCGAGCGCCGCCGAGTTGCTGGCCTGCGGCGCGCAGGTCGTCATCTGCGGCCGGCGTGCGGACGTCCTCGAGGCGAGCGTCGCCAAGCTCGGCGACGGCGCAGGCTTCGTCGCCGGCGACATCCGGACCCACGAGGGCGCCCACGCGATCGTCGACGAGGTGCTCGCTCGCCACGGGCGGCTCGACATCCTGATCAACAACGCAGGCGGCCAGTACTTCGTGCCGGCCGAGGGGGTCGAGCTGAAGGGCTGGCGCGCGGTGTGGCGGCTGAACCTCGGCGGCACCCGCCGGATGTGCGAGGCCGCGATCCCCCCGCTGCGTGCCTCAGCCGGGGGCACGATCCTCAACGTCACGTTCTCGCCTCATCACGGTCTCCCTGGGATGACGCACTCCGGCGCCGCCCGGGCCGGGGTGGAGGGCTACACGCGTGAGCTCGCCGCCGAGCTGTTCGACGATGGCATCGCCGTGATGGCCGCCGCCGCAGGGCACTTCGACACCGACGCGCTCGAGAAGTACCCGGCGACGGTCCGCGCGCAGGTCGCAGGTGGCGTGCCGATGCAGCGCCTCGGCCGGCCTGAAGAGCACGCGTGGATGGTGGCGCTGTGCGCGTCCCCGCTGCGCATGGCGCTGAGCGGCGCGGTCCTGACCGTCGACGGTGCGCGCGACAACTACTACGGCGCCTGGCCGCCCCCGGCGCTGACCGTCGGCGAGGGCGAAGTGCCCACCGAGGAGCGCAAGCCTCCGGCCACACGGTGAGGTCGGGCCCCGACGCGGTAGGATCAGCGGACGCGTTGGCGGGCGAAGTGTTGTGGTTGCACAGGAGCCTTCCAAGCTCTTAGGGCGGGTTCGATTCCCGTCGCCCGCTTGTAGGAAACAGTGCCCCGGGGAGTGGCGCAGTCTGGTAGCGCACCCGGCTGGGGGCCGGGCGGTCGCAGGTTCAAATCCTGTCTCCCCGACTACACGGAAGCCCCGCGAGACGCGGGGTTTTCCTGTTTCTGACTTGGTTTCCGCAGGCCCGACGGGTCCAGCTCCGTTCCGTATCCCGGACACCGCCGACGAGGTCGAGGCGATGGTTGACCGGCTCCGCCCGAACCTGGCAGCATCCGCGCCGTGCTGACCATCAACGATCGGCCGGTCTTCCGGATGGGGCTGACGAAGGAGCAGGGCAAGCTCATCAGCCAGTACATGGTCAAGGAGTACTTCCAGAACGGGACCCAACCGCGGATGGTCGAGGTGTGGGACTACCTGGTGGAGGTGCCCGGGCGTGACGGGCAGCCCGTCCGGCTGACGATTCGGGTGAAGGGCATGGGCTTCGACCTTCCCGAGCCCGGCCACATGGTGTCGGTGCTCGTCAATCGCCGCCGGACCAAGGCGGCGTTCGACGTCGACGACCCCAAGATCTCGCTCGGCGCCCGGTACGAGCTCGGTGCGAAGCAGCGCAAGGCGAAGGCCGCGGCGGACAAGGCGGAGTTCGAGGCCCTGCGCTCCGGCGAGCGCCGCTAGCGCGAGTCCCGCGAAGGGTGCGGCCCCTCCCCGCAGGCGCAACGGCATGGGCCTTCGGCGTACGGCGTGCTTCGGCTCGACGGGGCTACGTGGTCACCGGCCGCGTCCATCTCCACGCCCAGACGGTCCCGGCGTCGGGGTCCTGCTGCTCGGCGACCTGCGAGAAGCCCAGCGAGACGAGCACGCCCGTAGACGGATTCGGACCGGCCAGGGTGTGAGCGATGACGTGGTCGACCTCGCCGCTCGCCACAGCACGTTCGACCAGCGCCCGAGCAGCAGCAGCGCCGAACCCCTGTCCGCGGAACTCGGGGGCGACTTCGTAGCCGATCTCAACGGTGCGCTCGACCGGTGGGGCAGCGAACCCACCCGAACCGATCAGCCGCCCGGTCGCGGGGTCGACGAAGAACTGCATCGACCACGGGCGATGACGCTCTGGCGCGCTCTGGAGATGCTCCAGCGTGAAGCCGATGGCCTCGGGGAACTCGGGCCACCCGTCCGGGACGGGCGAGCCGATCAACTCGCAGAACAGGGTGCGGTCCTCGTTCAGGGCGTTCAGCAGCGGCACCGTTGCCTGGACAAGCCGGACCTGGGGGTGAAGCGACATCCAGAACCTCCGATCGCGGGACAGTGTCCCTGAGCTCCGCGTTCCGCGCGGACTGCGCTTCTTGCGCGTTCCATCATCGTCCCTATGCTCCTCGCGTGCTGCCGCGTAAGCAGACGGTGATCGCCCCCGATGGCGTGACCTGGGAGGTGTCCATCGACTGGACGCGCAACCCCGTGAAGATCCCGCATGCGTGGCGACGCGACGGCCGGGACGGGCCGGACATGGGCGACGCGTTCTTCGTGGACTTCAGCGATGGCGTTGTCGCCGCCATCGTCGCCGCGCTCCTCGTCGCGGTCTTCATCCTGGTGGTGTGGCTCGTCGTCTGGCCGCTTCTCGCTATCGCCATCGAGGTGGTCCTGCTCTCGCTGATCGCGATCGGTGGCACGGCGGCTCGCCTGTTCTTCCGCCGCCACTGGGTGATCGAGGCGATCGGCAGCGGTGGGCAGGAGCTTCGCTGGCGCACCAAGGGGCGTGCCGGCGCGTACACGACGGTCGATCAGGTCGCCGAGGCGTTGCGCGGCGGGCTCACGCCGCAGCCCGCGGCCGCCGAACTCGCGCAGAAACGCTGAGGCGCTTCCGCGGAAGCGCGCCGGCGGCCGTGACTACCGCCCAGCCCGCTCCGGCACGACGTTGCGGTTCACCCGGAACACGTTCTCCGGGTCGTACCGCCCCTTCACCGCCCGCAGCCGCTCCAGCGTGGCGGCCGGGTACGCCCGCCGGACGGTCGCCTCACCGTCGTCGCTGAGGTAGTTGACGTACGCGCCGCTGGCCGGCAGTCCGAGTGCGACGGCGGTCTCGCCGGCCCACGCCTCGGCGTCGGGGTGCGCCTCGACATCGGCGACGACCGCGCCGGTGATGACGAGCATCTCCCGGTCGCGATGGGCATACGCCGTCGCGTCGTGAGCGACCCGCGCCACCGCCCCGCCGAGCACCCGGATCTGGGTCATGGCCATCGGCGTGGGGGCGGTCGCCAGGTGCTCGAGCACGAGGTCGGCGTCGGCAGCGTCGAACGCGTCGGCGAAGCCGTTGCGGACCGCGATGGCCGCACGGTCGGGACCAGGACCGCCGAGCGCGAAGATCTCGAGGTAGGTCATCGCCCGCACGTCTTCGGCGATCGGCGTCGCGAGGGCGCGGATCGCGGCGGCGGTGCGTTCCCCGTCGGCGGCGCTGCCGGCATGGAGGAACGTCGCCATGATGATCGGGCGCCCGTGCAGCTCGGCCGGCAGGAACGGCGCGGGCGGCGCCTTCGCCGCGTGGATGATCATCGACAGGTCGTCCGGCGCGTCACCCGCGAGCGTCACCAGGCCGGTGAGCACGTCGCGTTCGGCGGGCAGCACGACCATCCCGCCGAAGACCGGGCCGACCTCGTGCAGGCGGTAGCGCAGGCGCGTGACCACGCCGAAGTTCCCGCCGCCGCCGCGCAGCGCCCAGAACAGGTCGGGATGCCGCTCGTCGTCGGTGGTCACCAGCTCGCCGTCGGCGGTCACGACCTCCGCGGCGAGCAGCGAGTCGATCGTCAGGCCGTGGCGGCGCACGAGCCACCCGATCCCGCCACCCAGTGTCAGGCCCGCGACGCCGACCGACCCGGTGTCGCCGAAACCGGTTGCCAGTCCGTGTTCGGCGGCCGCGTCCGTGTAGACGCCCGCCTTGACGCCGCCCTGGGCCCAGGCCGAGCGACCGTCCACATCGATCTCGAGGTCGTCGAGCGCCGCGAGGTCGAGCACGATGCCGGCCTCGACGACGCCGTCACCCGCGAACGCGTGGGCGCCGGCGCGCACCGCGAGGGGCAGCCCGCGCTCGCGGGCGAAGCGCACGGTCGTCGTGACGTCCTCGACGCCGGCGGCGCGGACGACCGCGAGCGGCCGGCGGTCGACCGACGCGGCGAAGACCTGGCGGGCGCTGTCGTAGGCGTCGTGCCCGGCGGTGATGAGCGGCCCGTGCAACGCGTCGCGCAGCGGCGAGACGTCGGTGATGGAGGTGGTCTGGTCGAGCATGTCGACGACCGTAGATCTTCAAGTGCAGTTGAAGTCAAGGACCACCGCCAGACTCAGGTGCGCACCTCGAAGCCGAGGTCGACGTCACAGGCCGCCTGCCCGCCGCGGATGCCCCAGCTCTCGGCCGGGATGTCTCGCACGGTGATCATGATGTGGTCGCGCGGGATGCCGAAGGCCGACAGCCGCTCGACGATCTCGCTGTAGAGGCGACGCTTGGCGTCCACCGACCGGCCCGCGAAGCAGTCGATCGAGACGAGGGTGAAGCGCTCGGGGTCGGCCAGCCGCGGCGAGCAGGCGAACCTGTGCGGCTCGTGCACGACGAGGCGCATGTTCCTGTCCTCGGGCGGGAGGCGGAACGCGGACACGAGCGCGCCGTGGACGGCGTCGAGCATGGCGACCTCGTCGGCCTCGGAGTACGGACGGCGAACCTCGATCAGGGTGGCAGACATGGTGGGTCCTCGGGCGAGCGGGTGGGAGCGGTCGATTCTGGCGCACCGCGGAAGCGTGGACGTCCAACGCTTCCGCGGAAGCGCCTCGCGCCTCAGGCAGCGGCCCCGAACCACGTGGCCAGCGCATCGGTGAGCCCGTCGGTGCTGCCCTCCCCGACCCACGCGACGTACCCATCCGGGCGGACCAGCACCGCGCTCGGGGCGCTCACGTCTCCGAGGACCGGGAGCTCCCACGCGCCGTCGTAGCGGGCCATCACCACCGGGACACGGTCGGCCCACCCGGTGACGTCCGCGTCGCCGAGGCCCCCGAGGTCGAGCAGCACCGGCCGCGCGTCGTGCAGCAGGTCGAACACCCGGCGTCCGTCGCCGAGGTCGAGGTCGGGCATCCGGCGACCGAGCAGCGGGTGACCTTCGCCGAGGTCGTAGTGGATGTCCAGCGCGGAGATCGTGCCCACGACCTTCCGGCGCGGTTCGTCCATCTCGCCGAACGCGGAGACGAGGTCGACCAGCGGCGCCATTCGCTCGTCTCGGCGCTGCAGCGCCGCCTGCACGATGGTGTGCTCCAGCGCGCGGGCGCCGACCGGATGGCGCTCCGCGTGGTAGGTGTCCAGCAGGGTGTCCGGGGCCGCGCCGCCGACCACCAGCGCCAGCTTCCACCCGAGGTTCACCGCATCCTGCACGCCCAGGCTCAGCCCCTGACCGCCGGCGGGGTAGTGGATGTGCGCGGAGTCCCCCGCGAGCAGCACGCGCCCGGCCCGGTACGTGGCCGCCTGACGGGTGGCGTCGGTGAACCGCGAGACCCACGTCGGGGAATGCGCCCCGAAGTCCGTGCCGAACACGTCGATCAGCGCGGCGCTGAGGTCGCGCAGCGACGGCTCGGAGCCCACGCCGAGTTCGCGCTCGGTGACGATGACGCGGAACGTCCGCCCGTCCTCCAGCCGGTTCAGGCCATGGACGCCGATCTCGTCGTGCCGGACGCCCGGCGGCGGTTCCTCGGTGAGCTCGACCTCCGCGATGAGGTTGCTGCGCGTCGCGTCCCACCCGGGGAAGTCGATGCCCGCCTGCTTGCGGATGAGGCTGCGCCCGCCGTCGCAGCCGACGAGGTACTGCGCCCGCAGCGACGCTCCGTCGGAGAGCGACACCGTGACGCCGTCGTCGTCCTGCGCGAAGCCGGCGACCTCGCGGTCGTAGAGGATCTGCACGGGCAGCTCGGCGAGCCACTCGGCCATGATCCGCTCGATCTGGTTCTGCCAGATCCCGAGCGAGTACGGGTGCCGCGTCGGGAAGTCGCTCATGTCGAGAATGGTCGAGCCGAGCATCGACGCCTGGGCCGTCTGGCCCTCGGCGAGGAACCGTTCGACGACACCGCGCATGTCGAGCACCTCGAGCGTGCGGGCGTGAAAGCCGCCGGCGCGCGAGCCGACGAGGACGTGATCGGGACGCCGCTCGACCACCACGACGTCAACCCGCGCCAGCGCCAGTTCGGCCGCCAGCATCATGCCCGCCGGGCCGCCTCCGGCGATGACCACCGCGTGTTCTGACTCGTGCATTGCGCTCCTCCAGTCGCTGCCGTTTCCCACGTGCGGCGAGCGAGTATGAGGGGCGAATCACGGCCTCATGAGCAGCGATTTTTCGCTATAACTTGGAGGTGGGGAGAGGGCGTCAGGCGCTGCTGACCAGCGGCTTGGCCATCGGCGTGTACGTCGACGCGTCGGTGGTGAACTCCGCCGTCCCGTAGGTCTTCAGCCGCTTCTTCAGCAGGCGGATGGCGTAGGAGTCGACCACGTCGCGCAGGACGGGCACGCGGCTCGCCGCCGTCACCGCGACGAACCGGCCGATGACGAACGGCGCCGTCACCGCGATGCGCGCGACGTCGGTCTTGCCGAGTGAGACGCCCATCTCCGCGGCCTTCTCCGTGTTGTTGTTCGTGAAGCTGCGGATGAAGAACGCCTTGCTGTAGCTCTTCTCGACGCTCTCGGCCGCGCGGTCGAACGGCGTGTCGCCGGCGCGCAGGTACGCCGCCATCGTCGCGCGCACGAGCTCGCCGCACGTGGCGTCGTCGAAGCCGTCGCGGAGCATCGCCGCGCGCGCGTGCATGAGGTGCAGCGTCTCGTTGGGCGTCCGCGGCAGCAGCTCCTCGGGCAGGCCGAGCAGGAAGCAGCGGTAGCGGCAGAACTCGACGACCGCGCGCTCCTGGGCGTTGAACTCGGTGCGGCCCTTGCGCTTGGCCTGCGCGGCGAGCAGGTAGATGTTGATGAGCCCGGCGGGCATCTGGTCGACCTGGGGGACGGGGATGCCGAAGACGTCGAGGTCCCAGCGGTCCGAGCGCTTCAGCGCGTTGTAGCGGACCATGGAGTGCATGAGCCGGACCATCGCGGCGGCCTCGAAGCCCGGGCCGTGGCGGTCCAGCGCGCCGGGGAGCGTCGTGACGGTGAAGAAGCTCGACGTCTCGTTGACGCGGCGCGCGGCCTTCTTGCCGCCGAGCGTGCCCGTGAGCGCCATCGGCAGCGCCGCGTACGTGTTCAGGAACGTCGCGACGAACGCGCCGCGGGTGACGAAGGGGGAGAGGAACGCCATTGGGATCCGCTCCACCCGCGCGCCCTCGCGCACCAGGTCCATGTCCAGCCAATCCGGCGCGTCCTCCATCGACGCGATGAAGGCCTCGAGCTCGGGCGGCGCGTCGGGGACGGACTCGATGCCGTCCCGGCACGCCTGCTTGAGCATGTCGATCAGGCCCTTGAAGCTGCACTCGGCCATGAGCGAGGCGTACGGATCGGCGACGACGTCACCGAGCATCGTCGCGGTGCTCATGAGCTCGACGACGCGTTCGTCGCCCATGACCTTGCTGCGACTGGCGACCCACGTCGGCAGCGCGGATTCGTCGTCGGGTTCGGTGGCGAGCCGGTAGGGCTGTGCGGTGAAGTCGACATCGCCGTACAGCCGCGGTTGCAGCTGCTGCTGGCTGAGGACGCGCGCGGCGAGGTCGGGGTAGTGCAGACTCTGCTCAAGCATGTGGCCCACAACTTACGTCGTATAAGTTAGGTCGTCAAGATGGGATCTCCCACCCAGCCACGACGGCGGCGGATGAGCGGCGGGGATCGCCAGGAGCAGATCCTCGACATCACCCATGCCATCGTCGACGCCGAGGGCTTTCACGCGGCGACGCTCAACCGGATCGCCGCCGAGGCGGGCGTCACCCGCACGGTCGTCTACCAGCAGTTCGGCGACCTCGCGGGGGTGTTCGTCGCGCTCGTCGACCGGGAGGCCGCGCGGGCGGGCGCCCAGTTCGCCGAGGCCGTCGCGCAGAGCCCCGAGCCGGCAGAGGACGACGGCGCGTTCGTGCACGCCTTCGGCGGGGTCCTCCGGGCCGCCGACGCGCATCCCGCGACGTGGCGCCTGTTTCTGTTCCCGCCGCAGGGCGCCCCGCCCGAGCTGCATGAGCGCCTCGCGCAGGCGCAGTCCCTCGTCCGGCGGTACTTCATGGACGTGCTGCTCGCCATCAATCCGGACCTCCCCGACGCGGAGTACACCGCGCGCATCCTCAACGCGGCCGGCGACGAGCTGTTGCGCCTGCGGCTGACCGATCCCGAGAGCGCGACCCACGAGCGCCTGCTGGCGCACGTCCGCAGGCTCACGCCCACGCTGCTGCGGCAGACGATCTAGCGGTCCCGCGGCCGCGCGCCGTACTCTTCTGCGCCGTGACGCCCGCAAGGACACCCAGCACATGAGCGCCGGTCTGGCCGCCCTTCTCGACGACGTCGCCGCGCTGGCGCGCATCGCCGCCGCATCGGTCGACGATGTCGCCGCCGGCGCCGGCCGCGCGAGCATGAAGGCCGCCGGCGTGATCGTCGACGACGCCGCCGTCACTCCGCGCTACGTCCAGGGGTTCGAGGCGAACCGCGAACTGCCGATGATCAGGCGGATCGCGATCGGGTCGCTGCGCAACAAGCTGTTCTTCATCCTGCCCGCCGCGCTGCTGCTCAGCGAGGTGCTGCCGTGGCTCGTCACCCCGATCCTCATGATCGGCGCCACATACCTCTGTTACGAGGGCGCCGAGAAGCTGTGGGAGTGGGTCGGCCCCAGCCATCACACGGACGCCGCGGGGGTGCATGAGCCCGAAGACGAGGAGGCACTCGTCGGCAAGGCGATCCGCACGGACTTCATCCTGTCGGCGGAGATCATGGTGATCGCGCTCAACGAGGTCACCGACGAGCCGTTCATCTCGCGCGCGCTGATCCTCATCGTCGTGGCCTTCGCGATCACCATCGGCGTGTACGGCGCCGTCGGCCTGATCGTGAAGATGGACGACATCGGCCTGCGGATGGCGATGGGTGGCAGCGGCGCCGGCGCGTCCTTCGGGCGCGGCCTTGTGCGGGCGATGCCGGTCGTCATGTCGGTGCTCTCCACCGTGGGCATCGCCGCGATGCTCTGGGTCGGCGGGCACATCCTGCTCGTGGGCCTCGAGGAGCTCGGGGTCACCTTCCTCTACGACGCGGTCCACCACCTCGAGGAGGCGGTCCACGACGCGCTCGGCGCGGTGGGCGGTGTCGCCGCCTGGCTGACGAACACGATCGCGTCGGCGATCCTCGGGGTCATCGTCGGCGCGATCGTCGTGGCGGTCATGCACCTGCGCGGCGGCAAGCACGCGCACTGAGGCGGCCTACCGGGGCCACCGTCCCGTCAGGTGGTCTCCCGGCGACAGCGCCGACCACGCGGCGCCGGCATCGCGTAGGCGCGCGAAGCAGGCGCGCAGGGCGTCCGCCGTGACCGCGTCGCTCCACCAGCGGTCACCGCTCGCGCCCCGGGCGGCGTGCGGATCGGGGCGGTCGACCAGTGAGAGATCGCACGCCACCCGGACGAGGACCTCGGCCTGGTTGAGCTGTTCGACCGCGGCCGCAAGGATCTCGCCGGCGTGTCTGGCGGCGTGCGGTCGCTGACGCCCGGCGAGGATCGAGGCGCCGCGGAACAGCCCGCCGGCCGCAAGGACGCCCCACACCCCGCGCTCCAGTCCGAGCTCGTCCTCGACGATGAGGTGGGCGATGTCGTGCGGGACCTCGCGCGCAGGCCCGCCGACGCGGTTGTAGGCGCCGCCGTCGAGCTCGACCTCCACGCCGTCGGCGCGGTGCAGCACCGAGCGGTACCGCCGCGTGGCGCCCTTGACGAAGACGATCTCGCCTGTCACGGCCCGGACGGTAGCTCCGTCGTCCGGGGCAAGTACGGACACCGGATGCGCGCTGCACCCGATGCGCTGGCGTTCATGCGGGCGTACGGTCGCCGTGGGTCACTCTGGGAGGACGACAACATGGGCGAGCAGCTCACCATTCTCGACACGATGTTCCTCGAGCTCGAGCAGGTCGACGAGACGGCGCACATGCACATCGGCGCCGCGCTCATCTTCGATCCGCTGCCGGGAGGCGGCGTGCCGGACATCGACGACCTGCGCGAGTTCATGGGCGCGCGCATCGGGCTGCTGCCGCGCTTCGCACAGCAGCTGTCGTCGCCCAGCGCGGGCCCGCTGACCTGGCTGACGTGGGAGCCCGCCCCGGACTTCGACATCTCCGCGCACCTGCGCCACGCCACCCTGCCCGCGCCCGGCGGTGAGCCCGAGCTGCTGGAGTGGCTCGGCGACTTCTGGTCGCACCGGCTGGACCGCCACCGGCCGCTGTGGGAGATCGTCCTGGTCGACGGCCTGGAGCACGGCCGCTGGGCGATGGCGACGAAGACCCATCACTGCCTCGTCGACGGCGTCGGGGCGCTCGACCTCGGCAAGGTGCTGCTCGACGAGACGCCCGACGCGCCGCCGGTTCCCGAGCAGGCCGTCGAGCCCGTGCACGGCGAGAACGGCGGCGGGCGCTCGTGGTTCTCGCCCGGCATCGCCATCCGCGGGGCGCGCGCGGGGCTGTCCGCGCTGACGCACCCGCGCGACTCGATCGAGAAGATCGTCGCGGCAGCCGAGGTGATCGTGAAGGAGGAGATCATCGCGGCGCCCGCATCGAGCCTGAACCGCCCGACGAGCGGCACGCGCCACTACGCGACGGTCCGCCTGAGCCTCGAGGACGTCAACGCGACCCGCGCGCGGTTCGGCGGCACGATCAACGACATGGTGCTCGCCCTCTGTGCGGGCGGGATTCGGCACCTCCTGGAGTCGCGCGGGGAAGAGGTCCAGGGTGTCCTGCGCGCCCAGGTGCCGGTCAACGTGCGGACCGCGGACGGGCGCGACCTGGGCAACGAGATCACGTCGCTGTTCGTCGAGCTGCCGGTCGGCGAGCCCGACACGCTGCGGCGCTACCGCCGCGTGGTCGACAACGCCGAGCGGTTGAAGGCCGGCTCGCAGGGCGCCGGGGGCAGCACGATCGCGAAGATCGCCGACCTCGCCCCGCCGCTGGCGGGCGAGCTGCTGGCCCGCAGCATGTTCGGCACCACACGCATGTTCAACCTCACGATCACCAACGTCCCCGGGCCTCCGGACAAGCGGTACGCGTTCGGGGCCCCGCTCGTCGAGCTGCTGCCGCTCGTCCCGCTGTTCACCGGGCACACGGTGGGCATCGCGGCGGTGAGCTACGCCGGGCAGATGGTCTTCGGCATCAACGCCGACCGGGTCGCGGCGCCGGACGTCGCGGTACTCGCCGAGGGCATCGAGCAGACGTTCGCGGAGCTGTCGGCGCCGGTCGCGGCGGACTGACAACCGTACCTGCCACATTCCGGTCGCGGTTCGGCATGATGTGACCGACCCGCGCAGGGGAGACGCGGACGACGAGAGGACCACGACCATGGCCGTGCAGACCGCCACGACGTTCGCCGAGGCGTTCATGACCACCGTCGACCGGCGCGCGGAGGATGTCGCGCTGCGCACGAAGGACGACGAGGTCACGATCACCTGGGGCCAGTGGCGCGACCGCTCGGCCGCGATCGCCGCCGGGCTGCAGCAGCTCGGCCTCGAGCACGGGCAGTGCGTCGGCATCCTGCTGGGCAACCGGCCCGAGTTCCACCTCGTCGACATCGGCGTGCTCATCGCGGGCGGCACCCCGTTCTCGATCTACCAGACGTCGTCGCCCGAGCAGCTGCAGTACCTCGTCAGCGACGCCGACGCGCGCATCCTCATCACCGAGCCGATGTTCCTCCCGCTCGTCCAGGGCGCGCGCGAAGAGCTGCCGAACCTCGAGCACGTCGTGGTCGTCGACCCCGAGGGCGAGCTGCCCGACGGGTGCCTGTCGCTCGCCGACCTCGAGGAGCGCGGCGCCGGCGCCGACTTCGACCTGCAGGCCGCGCTCGACGCGATCGAGCCCGAGGACATCCTCACCCTCATCTACACGTCAGGCACGACGGGCCCGCCGAAGGGCGTGCAGCTCTCGCACCGCAACCTGCTCGCGGCCGTCGACGCCATCGAGGCGATGGTGCAGTTCGACGACGACTCGCGGGTCATCAGCTGGCTGCCGAGCGCGCACATCGCCGAGCGGGCGGCCCACCACTATCTGCCGATTCGCTACGGCATCCAGGTCACGTCCTGCCCGGACCCCAAGCAGGTCGTCTCCTACCTTCCCGCGGTCCAGCCGACCTGGTTCTTCGCGGTTCCCCGGGTGTGGGAGAAGCTGAAGGCGGGCCTGGAGGCGATGCTCGCGGCGCAGCCCGAGGAGAAGCAGCAGGCGATGAAGGCGGCGATCGAGGCGTCGACGCAGAAGGTGCGCCTCGAGCAGGCAGGCGAGCCGGTGCCCGACGAGCTGGCCGCCGCCGTGGCGAAGGCCGACGAGCAGGCGTTCGCGGGCATCCGCCAGATGCTCGGGTTCTCCAGCATCAAGGCCGTGAACGTCGGCGCGGCGCCGACGCCCGTCGAGGTCATCGAGTTCTTCCACGCGATCGGCGTGCCGGTCGCGGAGATCTGGGGGATGAGCGAGACGTGCGGCGCGGGTGCCGCCAACCGGCCGGGACGGATCAAGATCGGCACCGTCGGGGAGCCGGCGCCCGGCTTCGAGATCAAGCTCGCCGAGGACGGCGAGGTGCTCGTGCGCGCCGACGCCGTGATGACCGGCTACCGCAACCTGCCCGACAAGACCGCCGAGACCATCGATGTGGACGGCTGGCTGCACACCGGAGACATCGGGGAGTTCGACGAGGACGGCTACCTGAAGATCGTCGACCGCAAGAAGGAGCTCATCATCAACGCGGCCGGCAAGAACATGTCGCCCTCGTTCATCGAGGCGACCCTGAAGTCGTCCTCGCCGCTCATCGGGCAGGCGTGCGTCATCGGCGACGCGCGGTCCTACAACACCGCGCTCATCGTGCTCGACGCCGACTTCGCCCCGATGTGGGCGCAGCAGCAGGGCATCGAGGACGCGTCGCTGGAGTCGCTCGCGCGCGACGACCGGGCGCGAGCCGCGGTGCAGGAGGCCGTCGACGCCGCGAACGCCAAGCTCAGCCGGGTCGAACAGATCAAGAAGTTCACGATCGTCGAGGGCGACTGGCTGCCCGGAGGCGACGAGCTGACCCCCACCATGAAGCTCAAGCGCAAGCCGATCGGCGCCAAGTACGACGACGCCATCAGCGCGATGTACGCCTGACACGTCCACGTCCGTCGGCGGCCGATTCATGGTCGGCCGCCGAACGGTCGATGACATCAGGTGAGTCGCGTCGCTCCGAACTGCGCGACTCCCTTTTCCCGCAGCGCCCCGTGATCCGCCGGATCGCGATCCCCGCTGCCCCCAGGACGTGACGCGATGTCGTCGACCATGCAGTCCGCACGACCGGCGAAGACTGTCGTGCTCGCCGAGCAGTGGCGCAGGTACCAGGACACCCGCGACCGGGTGGTCCGCGACCAGCTGATCCTGGCCTACTCCCCGATGGTCAAGTACCTCGCGGGACGCATGAAGTCGCGGATGCCGCCGCACGTGGACGTCGCGGACCTCATCTCGTTCGGCCTCGGCGGACTCATCCACGCGGTGGAGCGGTTCGACCCCGACCAGGGCGTCGCCTTCGAGCTCTACGCCACGACACGCATTCGCGGCGCGATCCTCGACGAGATGCGCGCCCAGGACTGGGTGCCTCGCTCCGTGCGCCAGGAGGCGCGGGCCATCGACCGGGCGACCACGGACCTGACCCGGCGGCTGCAGCGCGTGCCGACGGAGACCGAGGTCGCCGACGAGTTGTCCATGACGCCGGAGGAGCTGAGGGCATCGCTTCTTCGCATCAGCGACGGCCGGGTCGTCGCGCTCGACGCGCCACGGAGCTTCGGGGGAGACGACGGCTACGAGGCGTCGCTCGGCGACACCCTCGCCGACCCGGACACGACCGACCCGGGCGCGTCCGTCGATGCGGCGGATGTCACCGAGATCCTCGCTCACGCGATCGAGCAGCTCGACGGGCGCAAGCAGATCATCCTCGGTCTGCGCTACCACGAGCAGCTCACGTTCGCCGAGATCGGCGAGGTGCTAAGCCTCACCCAGTCCCGCGTGAGCCAGCTGCACACCGCGGCCGTGTTCGAGATGCGCGCGTTTCTGCCGGCCGACCTGGCCGCCTAGCACGACGCGCGCCGGTCAGACGATGCGCTTCTCGGCCGCCTCGGCGCGCAGGAGCGCGGCCTGGGCGCGCAGGAGCGCGGCCTCCGCGCGGTCCCGGCTGGCCGCGGCCCGGGCGTGAGCGTCCCGCTGGAGGGCCGTCGGCGTCAGGGGCTCCGGCTGTTCGAACCACGGAAGATCGTGGACCGCGCGCTGCTCGTCGACCGCCTCCTGGTGGTCGTCCCGGCCGCTCTGCGAGTGGTCGAGCGCCTCCTGTTCGGCGTCCTCCGTCGCCTGGCTGCGGTCCAGGCGCGCCTGACGGTCGTCGAACGCTGCTGCGCCGCGTTCGTCGGGGCCCGCGGCGGCACGCTCGAGATCGAGCGACGCCTGATCGTGGTCGACGCGGGCCTGGTCGCGGTCGCCGAGCAACTGCCCGCGGTCGCCGAGGAGTTGCTCGAGGTCCACCAGCCCCTGTTCACGACGGAGTTCGCGTTCCTTGCGGTCTTGGGTCATCTCGGTGTCCTTGCCGGGGAGGTGCTGGGCCAGAGGTCGTCGATCGGACCGGGGCGGGCGATCCAGTACCCCTGCGCGTGATCGACGCCCATGAGGCCGAGGAGCTCGAGGGTCGCCTGGTCCTCGACGCCTTCGGCGATGGTCTTGATCCCGAAGTCCCGCGCGACGCTGACCATCGCGTGGACGACCTGGCGATCGCCCTCGTTGTCGACGAGGTCGCGCACGAATGCGATGTCGATCTTCAGGAAGTCGACCGGCAGGTTGCGCAGGTAGGTGAACGCGCCGTAGCCGACCCCGAAGTCATCCAGGGCGAAGGCGCAGCCGAGCGCGCGCAGCCGGGTGGCGAAGTCCCGAGCGTGGTCCATGTTCTCGGCCACGGCGCTCTCGGTGATCTCGAAGATGATGTGCTCGGGGGGCGCCCCGCTCTCACGGACCATGCGCTCGATCTCGTCGACCTGCGCGCAGTCGGAGATCGTCGCGCCCGAGAGGTTGACCTCCACGCAGTGGTCCTTGGCGACCTTGAGTGCCTCCCCGAGCACCCAGCGGTCGATCGCGCCGATGAGGCCGAAGCGCTCGGCCTGGGGTATGAACTCGCCCGGGGGCATCAGCCGGGGGGCTCCGTGCGTGCCGCGCATCCGCACCAGGAGCTCGGCCTGGTCGATCTCCCCGGTGGCGAGGTTCAGGATCGGCTGGGCATGGAGGATGAGCCGGTCCTGCGCGATCGCGTTGTGGATGAGGTCGGTCCAGACGATGCGATCGCGGAGCACGGCCTCGTCGCGCTTGCGGTCGGTGATGTCGTTGAACGTCCCGCACACGGCGTAGATCACTCCGTCGGCGTCGCGCAGCGGGAACTTCACGGTGGAGTAGTCCCGCGCGTGGCCGTCGACGCGCACGACATCGTCGCGCTTGACGACATCGCCGGTCTTCAGGACCAGGTCGAAGCTGTGCCGGTTGACCGCCACGGCCTCATCGGGAAGCAGCTCGTCGTCGCGCCGGCCGAGGATCTGCGCGCGCGGGAGCCCGACGCGCTCCTCGAAGGCGACGTTGACCATCTGGTAGCGGTACGAAAGGTCCTGGACGAACAGCGGCTCGGGCGTCGTGTCGAGGATCGAGCGCAGGTACCGCTCGCTGGTGCGCACGGCCTCGTCAGCCTCACGTCTCTTCGTGATGTCCTGGAGCATGCTGACGACGCACGTCGGCTGTTCGTGGTCGTCGCGGAGAAGTTCGGAGCGCGCGTGCACCCAGACGATCGATCCGTCGCGCGCGATGCAACGCCGGTCGCGCTCGAGGCTGTCGACCTCGCCCGCTGCCGCGCGCGCGGCCCACGTGGTGTCTTCCTGCAGGTCGTCGGGGTGGGTGACCAGCGAAGGGTCGATCGTCAGGAGCTCCTCGCGGTCGTACCCGAGCATCCACGCGTACGCGTCGTTGAGTCGCAGCCAGCGACCTTCGAGATCGACGATCGACATCCCGACCGGCGCGTGGTCGAAGGCGGTCGCGAGCAGCCGTTCGCTGTCGCGGGCGGCGGCGTCGCGCGCATCGATCACGGACGTCAGGCGTTCCTCTTCGATGAGGGTCCGCGCCGACACCAGCACGCCGATGGTCTCGCCCTGGTCGACCAGGGGGGCGACGTGCACGCTGTACGGCACGTCGTCGCGCCGGAACGAGAACGTGGCCGTCTCGCTCTTCAAGGCGCCTTTGCAGGACGCGGCGATCACCTCCCACGAAGGCAACACGTCCGCCGCGAGCTTGCGCTCGATGGACGCGGGTGCCAGACCCAGGGATGTCAGGGACTCGCCCGTGGCCATGTGGATGCGCAGGTCGCGATCGAGCACGAAGAGCACGCCGCCCTCCACACCCGCGACCAGCGCGTCGCCGTACATCCGCAGCTCCGCAGCGCGTGCAACGTCGAGCCTGCTTCGTGCAACGGCCATGCCACCTGCTGACTCTCTGCTCCCCTCGGAGGTCGCCGCCGCCCGGAAGAAAGAGGAGCTTGAGGCCCACGGGTCAACCACAAAGACTATCTGACCGGTCTGGGTGTCTGGACGAATGTTGCGCCAGCCCGGTAGGCGTACGCTTCGCTCGTGCTGCTCGGGCGTGACCACGAGATCGAGGAGATCCAGCGGCTGATCGCGGACGTGCGCTCTGCGCGCGGGCGTGCGGTGCTCATCACGGGCGATCCGGGGATCGGGAAGACCGCCCTGCTCCAGCACGCCCGAGCGGTGGCGACGGGCACGCGGGTGGTCGGCACGGTGGGCGTGGAGGCCGAGGCGAACCTGCCGTTCGCGGCGCTTGCCGATGTCGCCGGTCCGCTCGTCGATCACCTCGACGCGCTGCCCGCGCCGCAGGCTGACGCGATCCGCGCGGCGTTGGCGCTCACCGACGCGCCGCCTCCCGCCGGAGACCGGCTGGCGGCCTGTGCGGGTCTGCACGGTCTGCTCCGGGCGGCGGCGCGGCGCCAGCCCCTGCTGGTGCTGGTCGATGACGCGCAGTGGCTCGATGCTCCATCGGCCGAGTGCCTCGGGTACGCGGCGCGCCGGCTCGACGGCGCTCCGGTCGCCGTGCTCGCCGCGGCGCGGACCGACACGCCGGTTCCTGCGCTGACGGGGCGGCCGATCGACAGCCTGACGGTCGCCGGGCTCGAGCAGGATGACGCCGCCACGCTGCTGCGCTCCTCCGCCGGGGAGCTCGCTCCGTCGGCTGCGGAGGCGCTCCTGGAGGCGGCGCACGGCAGCCCGCTGGCGCTTCTCGAGCTGCCGTCGCTGCTGACCGACGAGCAGCGGCGCGGGGTGCAGCCCTTCACCCCGGCGCCCGCCCCCGGAGGCGACCTGTGGGAGGCGTTCTCGTTGCGGCTCGCGCGTCTGAGCGTCCCGGCCCGGACGGCCACCCTGGCTGCGGCGCTGTCGGTGGATCGCACGGTCGGACCAGTGGTGGCGGCATGCGTCGATCTCGGGCTCGGGGTGTCCGCGCTGGAGGAGGCCGAGGAGGCGCGGATCGTCCGCTTGGACGCCGACACCGTGACCCTCACGCATCCGTTGCTCCGCGGGGTCGTCGTCCAGAGCGCGCCCGGTGCCGAGCGGCGTCGCGTGCATACCGCGCTTGCCGCCCACACGCGGCCTGACGCCCGTGCGTGGCACCTGGCGGCGGCCGCGGTGGGACCCTCCGCCGAGGCGGCGGATGCGCTCGACGGGGCCGGCCGCCGCGCGATCGGCCGCGGCGCGCACACCGTCGCGGCCGACGCGTTCCAGCGGGCCGCCGAGCTCACGGGTGACACCTCATCGCGTGTGGGGCGTCGCGTGCAGGCCGCAGTGGAGGCGGCTTACGGCGGGGAGTACGAGCGAGCGGCAACGCTGCTCGACCAGGTCCTCGACGAGGTGACCGAGCCCGGGGTCCGGCTGGTCGCCCGGCACCTGCAGGCGGTCATCGCGCTGGTGGGCGGGATCCGGCCGGTCCTCGACAACTACGACGTCCTCGACGCCGAGGCGCGCGCGGTCGCCGCCACCGCGCCCGCTGTGGCGGCGACCCTGCACGCCGACGCCGCGATGGTGTCCGTCGTGGGCGGCGACTGCCGTCGGGCCGTCGCGTCGGCGCAGGCCGCCGCTGCCGCCCTGCCGGCTGAGGTCGACGCGACCGCGCGCTGCCACGTCCAGGCGATCCTTGGGATGACGCTGGCGCTGCGTGGGGACGTCGAGGCCGCCCGTCCGGCGCTGCGGTCCGCGGGCGAGCTGCTCGGTGAGGTCGACCCGCTGTCCCCGGTCGCCGGGTCGATCTCCTTTGCGCTGCACGGCCGCATCTGCCTCGGCGACGCGGCACTGCTGCGCGACGAGGTCATCCGCATCGCCGACGCGGTTCGCGCCGCCGGCGCGCGGGGGCTCGTCCCGCACCATCTGCTCGTCGGCGCGGACGCGGCGCTGCGGCTCGGCCGATGGGACGACGCCGAACGCGAATCCGACGAGGCGGCCGAGATCGCGCGCCTCTGCGGACAGCGCGGTCCGCTGGCCGCCGCGCTCGTGGTGCGCGCACGGCTGCACGCGGCGCGCGGTCGCGAGGAGGCCTGCCGCGACGATGTCGCCAAAGTCCTCGCGATCGCCGACGCCGCGGGCTACGCGACCTCGGCGCTCGGCATCCACGCGGTGCTGGGGTTCCTGGAGCTGGGACTCGGGCAGATGGGCCGCGCGGTGGAGGTGCTGGAACGCGTCGCGGTGCGCGCGCCGGAGGTCGGCATCACCGACCCGGTGACGATCCCGTGGGCCCCGGACCTGGTCGAGGCCTATTGCCGCGTGGCGCGCCTCGATGATGCCCGCGCGCTCACCGCCGAGATCCAGGCGCACGCCCGGGACGGCGGTGTGCCGCTGGCACTCGCGCTGGCTGCGCGGTGCGAGGGTCTGACGGCGGACGACGGTTTCGATGAGGCGTTCACCCGCGCGCTGGCGCTGCACGACGAGGTCGCCAGCCCGTTCGAGCGGGGGCGCACGCTGCTCGCATGGGGCGCGCGCCTGCACCGTGCGCGCCGGCGGGTCGAGGCGCGCGAGCATCTGCGAGCGGCGCGCGAGGCCTTCGTCACCCTCGGAGCCGCGCCGTGGGCCGGCCGAGCCGAGGCGGAGCTGCGGGCCGCCGGGGCGGTGAGCCGTGCCGCCGTCGGCGACGACGACGCGCTGACCGCCCAGGAGCACCGGATCGCGCTCGCGGTGGCGCGCGGGGCGACGAACCGCGAGGTCGCGGCCGAGCTGTACCTCAGCCCGAAGACCGTGGAGTTCCACCTCGGCCGCGTGTACCGCAAGCTCGGCGTGCGTTCGCGCACCGAGCTCGCGGCACTGGTCGCCGAGGGCGAACTCGCGAACTGACCTACTGGAGGCAGAGCACGTAGGCCTTCACGTCGACCGTGGCCAGGCCGCCGGCCAGGTTGGTGGCCTTCGCGTTCCAGTCGGTGAACGTGTTGCCGTCGACCGGGGTCAGGCCCCCGCCGACGGACGGGTGCGAGCCGTGGAAGATCGCGTCGCTCGCCGACTGCTGGGTCATGCCGCCGCCTCCGACCGGCGTCTCGCCGGCCAGGCACTCGGCTTCGGCGCGGCCCGAGCCGCCGTCGGGGATGGCGGTGCTCGCGGATCGCACGACGATCGTGCCGAGCTCGCCGCTCTGGATGGCGCCGGCGTGGATGTCGATCGAGCGGACCGAGTTGTTCTCGATCTCGCGGCTGGCGACCGTCTGGCTGTCGAGGTCGTCGGCGTCGACGACGTCCACGCCCGGCAGCGCCTGGGCGGTGCCGCCCAGGGCGACGGACAGGGCGATGATGCCGAGGACGGTGCCGGGACGGGGGATACGGCGGAACCTGCGGTACATGATGGGCCTCCGGGGGTAGGGGATCGGGGTGCCGTCCATTGAGCCAGCGCCGCCTGTGAAAGGCACCGGGAGACCCCCTGGTTCGAGTCCGTTCGCTCGCCGTTCACCCTCGGTGAACACCCCTGCGGGTGGACGCGCGGTCGACCCTGAGGCCCTTCGATTTGGCCGTGCGGCGAAGGTCCTGCGGTCGGGGATGGTCGATCCTCCACTGGTGACCGCCACCGACGTCGGCCTCTTCGAACCGTCCGCCAGGCCCTGGGACGAGGCACGTGCCGCGGGGCCGGCGGGAACCGGGCTGATCGAGGCGCTGGAAGGCGCGGAGGACCTCGACGGCCTGCGCGCCGACGTGCGGTCGTACCTGGATGCCGCCGGTGTGCGATTCGGCGACGGCAGCGGGTGGCCGTTCACGGTCGACGCCGTGCCGCGCGTGCTGAGCGCCGACGAGTGGCGGACGCTGGCCGCCGGGCTCGAGCAGCGCGTCCGGGCACTCGACGCGTTCGTCCGCGATGCGTACGGTCCGCGGCTGGCCGTGGACGCGGGGATCATCACCGACGGGCAGATCGAGCAGACCGAGGGCTACGAGCCGCTCCTCCGTGGCGTCTGGCCCGAGCCGGCGATGGCGCTCGGCGTGAGCGGGCTGGACATCGTCCGCGACGACGACGGCACGCTGCTCGTGCTCGAGGACAACCTGCGGACGCCCTCGGGCCTCGCGTACGCCGTGGCCGCCCGTCGCGCCGTCGTCGGGGCGCTCACCGCGCGCGGCATCGCGACCCCGCCGATCCGCGACATGCCGGGAGAGAGCATCGCGCTGCTCGGGGCCGCGCTCCGGGCCGCCGCGCCCCACGGGACGAAGGAGCCGCAGAGCGTCGTGCTCACCGACGGGCCGTCGTCGGTCGCCTACTACGAACACGCGTGGCTCGCGGCGCAGCTCGGTGTCCCGCTCGTGACCCTCGCCGACCTCGAGCGCAGCCGCTTCGGGCGCCTGCGCCGTCGCGACGCCGACGGCCGCCCGCACGACATTGACGTCGTCTACCGCCGCACCGACAGCGACCTGCTCCACGGGCCCGACGGCGCGCTGACCCCCGTCGCCGCCGCACTGCTGGAGCCGTGGCTCGACGGCCGGCTGGGGATCGTCAACGGGTTCGGCACCGGAGTCGGCGACGACAAGCTCACGCACGCCCGCGTCGAGAACCTCATCCGGATGTACCTCGGCCAGGAGCCGCTCCTGCGGTCCGTCCCGACGCTCGAGCTGGGCGACCGCGACGCGCTCGCGCAGGTGCTCGACGACCCGCGGGCCTACGTCATCAAGGACCGTCACGGCGAGGGCGGCAAGGGCGTCACCGTCTGCCGCGACGCCGAGGAGGCGGACCTCTCCGCGCTGCTGGAGGACGTGCGCGCCGAACCGCACGAGTACGTCGCGCAGCTCGTCGTCCCGCTGTCGACCCACCCGACGGTCGTCGAGGACGGGGTGCTCGAGCCGCGCCACGTGGACCTGCGCCCGTTCGTCTTCTTCACCGCCGACGGGCCGCGCGCGGCGCCGGGCGGCCTGACTCGGGTGGCGCTGAAGCGCGGCTCGCTGGTGGTCAACTCGTCGCAGCAGGGTGGGGCGAAGGACACCTGGGTCCTGAGCTGACGCACGGTTGACGACACCCTCCGGCCGTGGCGGCGCATACGATCCGCGCGATGGACTTCACGATTCCGCCGGACCTGCGCGAGGTGCTCGACCGCGTGCGGGCCTTCGTCGAGGAGGAGGTGCTCCCCGCCGAGGCGGAGATCACCGACCTCGACGACCTCCTGACCTCCTGGGACGTCATCGAGCGCCTGCGCGACAGCGCGCGGGAGCGCGGCATCTACACGCCGCATCTGCCCGAGCGGTGGGGCGGCCTGGGTTTCGGCGTGCTCGGTATGTCGCTCGTCAACGAGATCTGCGGCGTGTCGATCCTGGCGTCGCTGGCGATCAACGCGATGGCGCCCGACGAAGGCAACATGCACACGCTGCTCATGGCGGGCACGGAGGAGCAGCAGGAGCGCTGGCTGCGCCCGCTGGCCGCCGGCGAGATCCGCTCGTGCTTTGCGATGACCGAGCCGGACGTCGCGTCCAGCGACCCGACGAACCTCCAGACCACCGCCGTCCGCGACGGCGACGACTGGGTCCTGAACGGAACCAAGTGGTGCATCACCGGCGCGGAGGGTGCGTCGATCGCCATCGTCGTCGCGAAGACGGGCGATGACGACGCCGCCGGTCATCGCAACTACTCGCTCATCCTCGTGCCGACGGACACGCCCGGCTGGACGGTCGCGCGCCACCCGACGTGGATGGGCGCGCACTACCCGGGCGGCCACCCGGTCATCGAGCTGACGGACGTCCGGGTGCCGCAGGCCAACCTGCTCGGCGCCGAGGGCGAGGGGTTCGTCATCGCGCAGAAGCGGCTGGCGGGCGGGCGCCTGGCGCACGCGATGCGGTGGATCGGCGCCTCGCAGCGCGTGCTCGACCTGGCGACGGCGCGGCTGACCGAGCGCACCGCGTTCGGCAAGGAGCTCGCCGAGCAGCAGGGCCTGCAGTTCATGATCGCCGACTCGGCGATGGACCTCTACGCCAGCCGGCTCATGGTCCTGCACACCGCGTGGAAGGTCGAACACGGCCTGCCGCACCGCCAGGAGGTGGCGATGACCAAGACGTTCGTCAGTGAGGCGTTCGGCCGGATCGCCGATCGGGCCGTGCAGATCCACGGCGCGGCCGGGGTCGCGAAGGACCTGCCGGTCGCGCGCATCTATGAAGACGCGCGGTCCGCGCGGATCTACGACGGCGCCAGCGAGGTCCACCGGATGGTCATGGCGCGCGCGTGCCTGCAGCTCGCGCGCAAGGGCGAGAGCACACGCATCGCGGCGGGGGACCTGACCTGATGGCCGTCCCGCTCGCTCCCGACGACGTCGTCGCCACGCGCGGCGACATCGCGCCCGACGCGCGCGAACCGCTCGTCATCCTCGACGCGCTGACGACGTTCCTCGACACGCACGGTGTCGGTGAACCCGGCAGCACCCCCGAGCTCACCCCGATCGGCGACGGGCATTCCAACGTGACGTTCGCGGTCCAGCGCGGTGACACCGAGGTCGTCCTGCGCCGCCCGCCGCGCGGGCCGCTGCCGCCCAGCGCGCACGACGTGCTGCGCGAGGCGCGCGTGATCGGCGCGCTCGACGGCCGTGCGCGCGTCCCGAAGGTGCTGGTCGTCGGTGATGACCCCGAGCTCATCGGCGCGCCCTTCTACGTCATGGAGAAGGTCGAGGGCGACGTGCTCGTCGACACGCTGCCGGAGCACCTCTCGCCCGAGGCCGAGCGCCGCCGCGTGGGGGAGGAGCTCATCGACGCGCTCGTCGAGCTGCACGCCGTCGACTGGCGCGACGCGGGCCTGGAGGGCTTCGGCAAGCCCGACGGCTACCTCGAGCGTCAGCTGCGCCGGTTTCTCGGACTGTGGGAGCACAACAAGACGCGCGAGGTCCCCGCCGTCGAGACCGTCGGCCGCTGGCTGGGCGAGCGGCTGCCCGCGTCGCCGCCCGCGACGATCGTGCACGGCGACTTCCGCCTGGGCAACACGCTCTTCGCGCCCGGCACGCCGGCGAAGCTGGCCGCGATCCTCGACTGGGAGATGGCGACGATCGGTGACCCGCTCGCCGACCTCGGCTACCTCATGGTCATGTGGACCGACCCCGGCGATCCCGAGATCGCGGGCATGGATCTGTCGCCGGTCACGCGCCAGCCCGGGTTCCCCACGCGCGACGAGCTGGTCGCGCGCTACGCCGAGCGCTCGGGACGCCCGACCGGCGACCTGGGCTGGTATCGCGTACTCGCATCGTGGAAGCTCATCGTCTTCATGGAGGGCAACTACAAGCGCGCGAAGGCCGGGACCACGGACGACCCCTTCATCCTGCAGTTCGGGTCGCTCATCGAGGACCTCGCCGCGCGGGTGGAGGACATGACGCGTGAGCACTGAGTTCGACGGCAAGGTCGCGATCGTCACGGGCGGGGCCGGCGGCATCGGCGCCGCCACCGCGCGGGGCCTCGCGGCGCGCGGGGCGACGGTGGTCGTCTCCGACCTCGACGAGCCGGGTGGACGACTGCTCGCCGACGAGATCGGCGGCGACTTCGTCCCCTGCGACGTCAGCGACTTCGACGCCAACGCGCGGCTGGTCGAGGAGGTCGTCCAGCGTCACGGCGGGCTCGATCTCGTCCACCTCAATGCGGGCGTCTCGACGGGGTGCAGCATCGGCGAGGACTTCGACCTCGCGCTGTACCGCCGCGCGATGGGGGCCAACCTCGACGGGGTCTTCTTCGGCCTGCACCACGCGCTGCCCGCGCTGAAGGCCCGTGGGGGCGGGGCGATCGTCGCGACCGCGTCGCTCGCCGGCCTGGTCGGCATGCCGTTCGACAGCGTCTACACCGCGAACAAGCACGCGGTGGTGGGGCTCGTGCGCTCAGCCGGCCCCGCGCTCGTGGCCGACGGCATCCGCCTGAACGCGCTGTGCCCGGGCTTCGCCGAGTCGGGCATCACCGCCCCGATCGCCGACGCGCTCGCACAACAGGGCTTCCCGATGATGACCGCCGAGCAGCCCGCCGAGGCGGCCATCCGGCTGTTCAGCGAGGACGTCAGCGGCGAGTGCTGGTTCGTGCAGGCCGGCCGCGAACCGGCCGCGTTCCAGTTCCGCAACGTCCCCGGTCCGCGCACCGACTGAAGACCATGACCCCCGTCGCCCGAGGGGGGAGTGGGCGACGGGGGTGAGGCCTTTGGGGGGTAGCTTCAGACGCGCCGGACGGGCCGCGTGCGGAGGTTGGTCTTGCGCTGCTTGACGCCAGGCTGGGAGACGTCCAGCCGGAACTGCAGCCGGGCGTTGGAGCGCCGGCGCAGCTTCGTGCCGACGCGCACCGCCTTGGCCCGCAGCAGGACGTTCAGGCGGTCGGCGCCTCCGCGCGGGATCGTGACGTCGACGCGCGACTTGTACACGCGGATCGTCGCCTTCGTGCCCTTGCGGGCCCCGGCGGCCTGCACGCGGATGAGGCGGCGGGCGGTGCGGGTGTTCAGCGCGAGGCCACTCGGCACCTTCAGGCGCACCTTCGTGACCTTCTTGCCCGAGCCGTCGACCCGCAGCCGGATCGCCGGGCGGCCTCGCCGCAGCGAACCGACGCGGACGGTGGCCTTCGGCGCGCAGGCCTCGACGAAGGGCGTGATCGTCCGGGCTGAGGACTTCCCGCTGTGCGCGCGGAACGCGGCAGCGATCCGCGGGTTGCTCGAGCACAGGTCGCGCGAGTTCAGCAGCGGGCTCTTCGCGCCTGCCGCGAGCTTCAGCTCGAAGCGCGACAGGGGCACGTCCGGGATGCCGCCGAACTCGTTGACGAGCCGGTTGCCGCTCCCGATACCCACCTTGCCCAGCAGGTCGATCGGCAGCTGACCGCGCAGCTGCAGGCGCAGCTGGGGCAGCGCGCTGCCCGGGGCCAGGACGAAGACGACGTTGCCGTTCAGGGTCGAGTTCAGCAGCGGCGTCACCGCGGTCGCGGTGCCGATCGTCGACGCCGCGGGGCACGCACCGGCTTCGAACTTCGCCAGCGGGCACGCGTTGCGCAGCCGGTCCGGGTCTGCGGCCACACCGGCCGGCAGCGTCACGGCCACCGAGGAGGTGTTCGCCTCTCCGGGGATCTGGCTGACGACGGCGGTCAGGCCGGGATGGCCGTTCTCGTTGACGTCACGACGCGAGCCGGTGAGCGTCGCCTCGATCTTCGGAGCGAACGGCAGGGCCTCACAGCCGGTGGCCTGGTACCCGGACTCCGAGACGGCCGAGCCGCCGAGGTCCGACCCGAACGACGCGCGGACGGGCATGGCCGCGCAGTTCGTCGCGTTGAACGTGAAGCCCGGCCGGTCCAGCGCCAGGTTCAGCGAGCGAATGGACAGGGCGATGCCCTTCAGCCGCAGCGGGACCTCATCGACGATGACGTCGAGCCCCTGGTCGCTCGGGCGGACGAAGAGCTTGGCGAGCGTCACCGAGTTGCCGAGGTCGAGCGGGCCGACCTTCGCCGGGACGACGATCGACAGCCCGGCGAACGACCCGCCGAGGCTCTGCGTCAGGTACACGGGGCCCTGCACCGTGAGCGGGGCCGGGCCGGCGCCCGCGGTGGCCGTCACGGTCCCGACGCGCGTGTCGGCAGGGCACGCGCCTGCGGCGGCGGCACCGGGATCGCACTGCGGCACGCTGGCAACCCGGCCGAGCAGGCCCGGCGGCAGCGAGACCTGCATCGACCGCAGACGCGCCTGGCGGTCGGGTCGCTCGAGGAGGGTGGAGACGACCGCGTCGGCCCCGGCCTGGGTGGGAGAGGTGGACACCGAGGCACTGGGGCCGAACGCGTTCGGATCGGGGCAGTCCCCGCTGATCACGACGGTGCCGGTGGGGTTCGCGTCAGGGCCACCGGAGTGCGGGCTGAAGGTGCCAGACCCGCGGTACTCGCCGCACGAGCGCGGCGAGGAGAAGACGGCGTGCTGCCCACCGCGGAAGGTGAGCGTGAAGGTGGTGAACGGCAGCGGCGGGATGTCCTCCAGGACCGTGGTCACCTGACCGGTGCTCTCGTTGACGGTCACGTCGCCCTGCAGCTTGATGCGCAGCGCGTCGGCCGCGCCGCTCTGCTCGGCGACGATGAACGCGCGGATGAACGCGGCTCCGGGTGCGGGGTCGGCGAGGAAGACCCGCCCGGTCAACGGCTCGGCGATCAGCGGTGAGCTGAATCGCACGGTGCCGATCTGCGACGCCGCGGGACACGTCGAGGGTGCAGGGGACGTGCGGCCGAACGCGGCGTCCGAGCAGCCCTGCAGGTCGTTGGCCGAGCCGACGGTCGGCGCGAGCTCGAAGCCCTCGGGCAGACGTACGACCGCGCGCCGCGGCTGGCTCTGGGCGCGGGCGCCCACGTTGCGGTTGAACGGCAGGGACACGGTGACCGACGCGGCGGTCGGGCTGTCGGCGCCTGCGGGGTCCGCGCCGATGGCGATCTCTGGCGTGAACGGCGTGGTGGTGCAGCCGGTCGGCGTGAAGCTCGCGGTCCCGGTCTTCGGCGTGTCCTGCGCGAACCCGGCGGTGATGCGGGTCGTCGCGGGCGCGCAGGACGTGGGGTTCG
This sequence comes from Solirubrobacteraceae bacterium, assembly GCA_016463765.1. GTDB lineage: Bacteria > Actinomycetota > Thermoleophilia > Solirubrobacterales > Solirubrobacteraceae > Svornostia. The sequence goes on from JAEMQS010000009.1 coordinate 41,738, forward strand.
TCATGAACGCCTGCCCGCTCCCGGCCTGCGCGAAGAGCACCATCGTCAGCCGGCGGATCTGCAGCGCGGCGGTGCCGAGCGGGGTCGACTGTGTCGTCGGGATGTCCCGGATCGATGCGGTCAGTCCGCCGTCGCCCGGGGTGCGCACGCGCACGGGGGACTCCAGGACGACCTTGTCCAGTGGCGCGCCGATGACGGGGAACGTCGGACGCAGGACGATGCCGAGGCGCGCGGGCTCGGTGCCGCGGGTGGGGACGAGGAAGATCGAGCCGTTGATCGTCTGGTTGTCGAGCTCCACCGGCAGGATCGGGCCGAAGGGCGTCACGCGCACGCTGGCGTTGACGTTGGTCGAGCCGACCGTCGAGCTGGCGGGACACGCGTCGGCCTGCAGCGACGCGAACGGGCACAACGTCGCCGCGCCCGTGTCGCCGACGAGGCCGGCGGGCAGGTCGATGTCGAGGCTGCGGATGTCGTCGCCGCCTCCACCGACCGCACCGAGGTCGGAGAGGTTGAACTGCACCGTGAAGTTCGAATGTGCGCCTGCGGTCAGGTTGGCCGGACTGGCCTGGGGGTTGTCCAGAGACGCCGCCAACGCGGTTCCCGGCACTCCGATCAGTGCTGCGGCCATAGCCACAGCGCAGACAACGACTCGACGCATCACGACCTCCCCATCAGCGCGGTGCCCGTCCCTTGGCACCGCGGCGCTCTCTCCCTATGACGGGCCGGTTACCCGGCGCACGGTGTCTCTACACCTCTTCCCGGCATGTCGTTGTGGGGTTCAACGCTCAGGGGATTGGCGCGCGGCCGCTCAGCCGCGCGCCGCCGGGTCATCCGACGCTGCGGACGGGGCGCGTGCGCAGGTCCCGGCTGTGGCGCTCGCTGCCGGGCCGGGCGACGTCGAGCCGGAAGTCGAGCTGCGGGTTCGTGCGCCGCCGCGTCAGCGGGCCGACGCGCAGCGCGCCCTCGCGCAGCAGCACGTTCACGCGCTGTGCGCCGCTGCCGGGGAGCGTGATGTCGATCCGGGTCTTGTAGACCGTGACCCGCGCGCGGCGCCGGTCGCTGCTCGACATCCCGGCCGCCTGGAGGCGGATCAGGTTGCGTGCGCGGTTGCGGTCGAGCTGCACGCCGCGGGGGAGCTTCAGCCGCAGCTGGCTGACCTTCTCGGTCGTGCCGAGCACCCGGAGACGCAGCGAGGGCCGACCGTCGCGCAGCGAGCTGATCCGCAGGTTCGCGCTCGCGGTGCAGTCCGGCGCCTCGGCGTTCACCGTCCGCTCCCGCGTGCCGCCGGCGTGCGACGTGAACGTCGCATTGACCTTCGGCCGCGTGGTGCAGAGATCCTCGGATGCGATGAGCGGGCTGCGGGCGCCGCCGTCGAGCTGCAGGCGGAACTCGGAGAGCGGCACGTCCGGGATGCCCTCGAACTCGTTGACCAGCCGCGTGCCCTGCACGGACACCTTGCCGGCGAGGTTGATGTCGATCGGGCCCTTCAGGTTCAGCCGCAGCTGCGGCAGCGCGCTGCCGGGCACGAGCACGAAGAGCACCTCGCCCGTGATGGGCTCGTTGAGGATCGGCGTCCGCGCTGTCGCGGTGCCGATCACCGCGCTCGCCGGGCAGTCGTTTCGCTCGAACCGCTCCAGCGGGCAGGTCCGGTCCAGCCGGTCGGGGTCGGCGGCGATGCCCTCGGGCAGGACGACCTTGACCCCTCGCGTGTTGAGCTGGTCCTCGGTCTGGCGGACCGTGACGTCGAGGCCGGGGTGGCCGTTCTCGTCGAGCTCCTCCCGCCCGCCGGTGAGCTCGGTCTCGATCGTCGGGACGAACGGCACGTTCTCGCAGCCGGTTGCCTGGTAGGTCGCGCCCCCGGCGCCGGTGCCGCCGAGATCGCTCGTGAAGCTGGCCCGCACGGCGAGCGGCGAGCAGTTCGTCGCGTTGAACGTAAAGCCCGGCCGGTCGAGCCGCAGCTCCAGGCTGCGGATGCCGAGGGCGATGCCGCGCAGGCGGGTCGGGATGTCGGCGGCGTACACGTTGAGGCCCTGGTCGTTCGGGCGCACGTACAGCTGGGCCATGGTCACCGAGACGCCGAGGTCGATCGGACCGACCTTCGCCGGGACGACGATCGACAGGCCCGCGAATGAGCCGCCGAAGCTCTCGGTCAGATATACGGGGCCCTCGACGGCGAGCGGCCGGGAGCCCGGGCCCGCGGTGGCGGCGACCGTGCCGACGCGCGAGGCCTCCGAGCACTGATTCGCGCGCGCCACGTCGACGGGGCAGGCCGGCACCTTGTTGATGCGGCCGAGCACGCCCGGGGGCAGCGCCACGGCCATGGACTTCAGGCGCGCCTGGCGGTCCGGCCGGACGATGCCCGTGACGACCGTGGTGTCCCATTCCGCCTGGGCGGGCTGGGTGCCAAAGCCGAGGACCGGCTCGAACGCGTTGGGGTCGGGGCAGTCGCCGCCGATCTCGATCGCGCCGCTGGGTGTCGCGTCACCGGCGCCGGAGTGCGGCGTCATCTGCGACGTGCCGGTGTGCGCGCCGCACGAGCGCGGCGTGGAGATCACGGCGTGCGCCCCGCCGCGGAACCGCAGCGCGAACGAGGTGAACGGCAGCGGCGGGATGTCGTCGAGCGTCGTGGTGATCTGGCCGGTCTGCTCGTCGGGCTCGACGACGCCTTCGAGCTTGATGCGCAGCGCGTCCTGCGCGCCGCTCTGCTCGGCGACGATGAAGATCCTGATCAACGGCGCACCGGGCGCGGGGTCGGCGATGAAGACGCGGCCCTGTAGCGGCTCGGGCACCAGCGGCGAGCTGAACTCGACGGTGCCGACCTGCGAGGACGCCGGGCAGGTGGACGGCGCGCTGGAGCTCTTCCCGAACTGCGCGACCGAGCAGCCGGTGACGTCGCCGGCCGAGCCGACGGTGGGTGACAGCTCGAATCCGGTCGGGAGCTTGACGACCGCGCGGCGCCGCTGGCTCTGGGCGCGGACCGACGGGTTGCGGCTGAACGGCAGCGTGACGGTCACGCCCGCGGCCGTCGGCACGTCCGCCGCGACCGGGTCGGCTTCGACGCCAAGGCCGGGGGCGAAGGGGACGGACCCGCAGTCGGTCGGGGTAAACGCGCCGCTCGTCGTCCCGGTGACGCCGTTGTACGTGGTGGCGTCGACGCGCAGGACGGCCGGCGCGCACGAGGTCGGGTTCGTCAGGAACGCGTTCCCGCTGCCGGCGGTGCCGAACAGGCGCATCTCCAGGCGCGTGATCTTCAGCGCGGCGATCCCGAGCGGAGTGCTCTGGGTGCGCGGCAGGTCCCGCAGCGAGGCGGTCAGGCCGCCGTCGGTGGCGGTGCGCACGCGGGCCGGGCTCTCCAGCGCGATCGGGTCGAGCGGCACGTTGATGATCGGGATCCTCGGGCGCAGCACGATGCCGAGCCGCGCGGGCTCGGTGCCGCGGGTGGGCACGAGGAAGATGTCGCCGTTGATGCGCTGATCGGCCAGCTCGATGGCGCTGAGCTTGAGGTCGGCGCGGATGACGGTGGTGCCGACGCGCGACGCGGCAGGGCACGCGTTGCGCTCGAGGTCGGCGAAGGCGCACGCGGGCGCGGCGCCGGGGTCGCCGAGCAGGCCGGGCGGAAGGTTGAGGTCGAGGTGGCGCAGGTCGTCGCCGGGGGCGCCGGTCGGACCGAGGTCGTCGACGTCGAACGCGATCGCGACGTCAGAGTGCGCGCCCGCGGTGGGGTCGTCTGGGGTGATCTGCCCGCCGGACAGGGATGGGATCGCCATCGCCGGGCTGGTTGCGGACAGGACGAATCCGACGGCACAGGCCGCCACCAGCAGCACTCTCTGCATCACATCTCCTCGTGCCCCCTGGGGTGGGGCGTCGGCTCTTCCCGCGAGGCGGGTCCCTGCACCGTCCTCTGATCCTTGAACCCGGCGGCCTGCGAAAAGGAGCGGTGGCGCACCCGTCACAATCAGTGGTGATGGCCGAACTCCGCCCAGGGACCGAGTTCGCCGGCTGCCGCATCGAAGCGGAGGTCGGCCGCGGCGGCATGGGCGTGATCTATCGCGGCACGGAGCTCCAGCTCGGCCGCCCGGTGGCGCTCAAGCTCATCGCGGGCGACCGCGCCGCCGACCCGGACTTTCGTGCCCGGTTCGAGCGCGAGGCGCGGCTGACGGCGTCGATCGATCACCCCAATGTCATCCCGGTGTACGCCGCGGGGGAGGAGGACGACAAGCTCTACCTCGTCATGCGGTTCGTCGACGGGACGGACCTGCGCCACCTGCTGCGAGAGCACGGTCCGCTGCCGGTCCGGCGCGTCGATGCGCTCATCGCCCAGGTCGCCGCGGCGCTCGATGCCGCGCACGCCGCCGGCCTGGTGCACCGCGACGTCAAGCCCGCGAACGTCCTGCTTGCGGCCGGCGCGCGCGGCGAGCACGCCTACCTCACGGACTTCGGCGTCGTGCGCCTGGTCGACGCCGAGACGCGGGTGACCGACAGCGGCGAGTTCGTCGGGACCGTCGACTTCATGGCGCCCGAGCATCTGAGGGGCGAGAAGACCGATGCGCGCAGCGACGTCTACGCGCTCGGGTGCGTCCTGCACACCGCGCTGACCGGCACGCCGCCCTTCCGGCGCGACACCGTCCCGGCGACGATCTCCGCGCACCTGCACGATCCGCCGCCGCGCCCGTCGCAGACCGACGGGGTCCCGGAGGCGATGGACGCGGTCATCGCCCGGGCGCTGGCGAAGGACCCGGATGACCGGTTCGCGTCGGCCGGTGACCTGGCCCGCGCGGTCCACGCCGCGATCGTCGATGCGCCGCTGCCCCCGGGGCGCGGGAGCGTCGCGAGGGGCGAGGCGGCTGAGGGCGCCGACCCCCCGACGCGCATCGTCGCCGCGGTGCCCGCCCCCGCTGCGCCGGGCGGGCTGTTCGACGACACGGGGGAGGGACGCACGCGGATCGTTCCGGCGCGGGCGGCCGCGCCGGTTGATGCGACGGCCGCGACCCGGCTCGAGCCTCCGCGGGCGGACCCTGCTCCGCCGGCCACGCCACCGCCGCGTCCGCCGGTCGGCGGCACGCGCGTCGCTCCGACGCCCCCTCCGCCGCCGCGCCGGCGAGGCAGGGTGCGGCGACCACTGAGCGTCCTGGCGCTCGTACTCCTCGTCGCCGTGGCGGGCGGCGGCCTCCTGCTCGCACGCGACCGCGGCGAGGAGACCGTCCGCACCGACCCGGGGCCGATGAGCGAGGACGACGTGCGCGCGGCCGCCGAGCGCTTCGCGGAGGCCTACGCCAACGAGGACGCCGAGGCGCTGCGGCGCGCGCTGACGACCGACGTCAAGCGCGTGACCCCCGGCGACGAGCAGATCGGACGGCAGGCGGTCGTCGCCGAGTACCGCCGCCAGTTCGCCGGGACGGAGGTCCGCGACTACCGCTTCGAGGACCTCGACGCCCAGGGCGGCCGTGCCGGCCGCGCCGAGGGCCGCTACGTCGTGACGCGCGCCGGTGGCTCGCCGATCCAGGGCGACATCGTCCTGGGCGTCCGCCGGGAGAACGGCCGGGCACGTGTGGCGCTCATCGCGGCCGAGCCGCGGGCGTAGCGCCGGTCAGCAGAGCTTCGAGACGACGACCTCGACCTCGGTGCCGCCGTCGACCTCGGTCCCGGCGTCGGGCGAGGTCGAGCACACCGTCGTGTCGACGGGCAGGAGGTCGTCGAGGATGCTGCCGCCCTCCTCGATGCGGGGGCGCAGGCCGAGTTCTGCCAGCTGGTCGCGGGCCTCGTCGGCCGACAGGCCGATGAGATCGGGCACGCGCACCTGCTCCTGGCGGGTGATGCGGATCGCCGCCATCGCGGGCCGGCGGCGGCCCTGACTGGCGAGGACGTCGACCACGTTGGTGCCGACATCGAGGGGGACGGTGGCCTCGAACGAGCCGTTCTGAACCGGGACGTCGTCGCCGAGGACTCGCACCTCGGCCGTCGAAGGAGTCACCCGGCCGGTCAGACGGATGGTGTCGTCGCGGACGATGGCGTTGTCCGCCGGAGCGGTCACGTTGAGCCGCACCCGCTCGGGCGGGGGCGGCGCCGGCGGGGAATCGGCGCTACAGCCTGGGGCCGCGAGGGCGATCACCAGGGAGATTGGCGCGTACACGCGACCACCAGTCACAGTTCCGAGCGTACGCGGTGCTACCTTGACCCACTTCATGGACCGACTTCACCGGCCTCAGCTTCTGCTGCTCGCAGCATTGGCGACAGCGGCCCTCATCGCCATCGCGCTCGCCACCGTCAGCGGCCCCGTCGCTGCCGTGCCCGACGCCGACGCCGCGACGAAGAAGCGTGGACCGTGGTACGCGCTGCAGGGCAGCGCCGACCCGCGCGAGGCGGAGATCGCCGGGCGTCTGGGCGCGAAGCTCGTCCGCGTCGAGTTCGACCTGCGCACGCCCGTCTCGAAGATGCGCGAGACCATGCAGATGTACGACCAGCGCAACATCCGCGTGCTGCTGCTCGCCGGGTTCGCCTTCCGTGTGGCCACGCCCCGGGAGGTGCAGAACCTGAAGGACTGGGCCAAGGCGTTCGGCCCCGGTGGCGAGCTGCGCAACAAGCCGGTCCTGCACATCGAGTTCGGCAACGAAACCGGCTTTGCCTACCACCGCACGAACCGGCGCGGCGGCGAGTACGCCCGGCGCTGCAAGCAGGCCAGCCAGATCATCCGCAGCGCCAACAGGCGAGTGAAGATCCTCTGCCAGGCCGACGACGGCAACACGGGCGACGGCTGGATCGCCGACATGTTCAAGGCCGTCCCGAACCTCGACAAGTACGTCGACGGCTGGGTCATCCACCCGTACGGCAACACCTTCCGCCAGAAGATCGCGAACTACGTCCGCCAGCTGAAGGCCGCCGGCGCGTCGTCGAAGACGCCGATCGACATCACGGAGTTCGGCCTCGCGTCCGCCAACGGCCGCACGCTGGACACGAACTACGGCTTCCCGCGCAACCTGACGTACTCGCAGGCGTCGGCGCTGCTGCGCCGCTCGGTGCAGAGCATGCGCAAGCAGCTGAAGTCCCGGCTGCGCATGGTCGTCCTGTACCGGGCCCGCGACGGTGCGCCCGTCGGCGCGACGCCCGATCGCGAGGAGTACTTCGGCTTCGTCAACCACCTTGGCGAGCTGAAGGGCCCCTACGGGCAGACGGGCTCCACGCTGCTGCGCAGCTCCGCGGCACCCTGACCCATCGCCGCGCAGCATGAGCGAGCAGCAGGGCGCAGTCTTCGCGCCGCACGAGGACGGCGGATACGTGGCGACGGGTCTGGCCCGCGGCCCGTGGAACCCCGCCGAGGCACACGGCGGCGCTCCCGCCGCACTGCTGGCGGGAGCGATCGAGGCGCTTGACGGGGACTTCGCGGTGTCGCGGATCGCCTACGACTTCCTCGGCGCGGTGCCGCTGGACGTCCCGCTCCGCGTCGAGACCGCGGTCGTCAAGCCGGGCAGGCGGTTCCAGCTCGTCGACGCCGTGCTGCGCGGTCCCGACCGTGACCTGATGCGCGCGCAGGCCGTCCGGCTCGCGCGAGCGCCGCAGGACACGCCGCCGTCGCCGGGTCCCGCTGATCCGCCTCCGCGCGACGCCTTCGCCGACCATCCCGGCCTGACGCTCGATCCCGCGGCGGACCGGCCGCCGGGCTTCTTCCCTGACGCGATGGAGATCCGCATCGTCGACGGCGCGCCCGGCAGCGGCACGGCGACGGCCTGGTTCCGGTTGCGCGTCCCGGTCGTACCGGGCAGCGAGCCGACCCCGCTGCAGCGGGCGGTCGCCGCCGCCGACTTCGCCAACGGCGTCAGCTTCCGCGTGCCGTTCACCGAGTGGGTGTTCGTCAACTGCGACCTCACCGTCCACCTGTCGCGCGACCCGGTGGGCGAGTGGATCGCGATGGCGGCTCGCAGCGACCTCGGCGACGCGGGCGCCGGCCTTGCGGCGGGCACGCTGTTCGACGACACCGGCCGCATCGGCACGGTCGCGCAGTCGCTGTTCGTGCAGCGGCGCTGACCCGGGTAGCGTTGCGCGCGATGACGGCCCGTCGATCGATCCTGCTCGCCGTTCTGGCTTGCGCAGCGGCCCTGCTGAGCGTCGCGCCCGCCGCGCCTGCGTCCTCCGGGCCCGATCCCAGCACGTCGGTCACGCGGGGCGCCACCGGCTCCCCGGCGGCGGGCACGCGGGTGACGTGGTGGCTGCCGGACCGGCCCGACGGGCGGCCCGCGCCGGTCGTCGTCGTCCTCCACGGCTTCGCCGCGCTGGACCCGGTGCTCTACGGCGCCACGATCCAGCACCTCTGGCGGCGCGGCTACGCCGTCGTGTACCCCCAGTTTCAGCGCGCCGACGCGGGGTTCCTGACCGACACCGACCAGAACCGGTTCCTGGCGCGGGCGATCGACGCGACCGACGTCGCCCTCGACCGGCTCGGCAGCGCCGTCGACCGGGAGGACCTGGTCGTCTACGGCCACTCCCTCGGCGGGCTGCTCGCAGCCGCGTGGAACCCGTCGGGCGGCGCACGCGCCCGTGCGGCGGTCCTGGCGAACCCGTCGACGGCCACCGAGATCCCAGCCGACGTGCCGGTCTCCATCACGCCGATCGACATCGCCGTGCTCGCTCCGCACGTCGACGTGCCCGTCTTCCTGCTCACCGGCGACCGCGACACGATCGCCCCACCGGCACAGGCGACCACGCTCTCCGACCAGCTCACCGCGGCCCCGTCGCGCGAGGTATGGCTGGCGCGCACCGACCTGCGCGGCTGGCCGCTCGTGTTCGCCGACCACGCCGCCCCGCTGAACGGCGCGCGCGGGCTGGGCGTCGGCCTCCTGGACCAGCGCTTCTACCACGCGGCGCTGGACCAGGCCCTCGGTGGCGCGACCACGCTGACGTTCGCGTTCGGTCGCCGCCCGTTCACCGGCGCGATCCGGCCGCCGCTGCGCCTGCGCTGAGCGCCAACGCGCCTGACTCGTCGCGTCGGCAACCACTCCGAGGATCGCGGTCGTACCACCCGCTGACCGACCTCGACCCTGTCCCGGAGACCGCATGCCCAATCTTCTACGCCGCCTGTCCATCCCACTGCTCGCCGCCACCGCCATGTTCGCCCTGCCCGCCGGGGCGTCCGCCGCGGAGCCCATCCAGCCCGTCGAGCGGGTGGAGATCGACCGCTACCTCGGCACGTGGAAGCAGCTGGCCGCGAAGCCGCAGTGGTTCGACGCCGGGTGCCTGGCGAACACGACCGCGGTGTACTCGCTGAACCCGGACGGCACGGTCCGCGTGGCCAACCGCTGCAGCGGCCCGTTCAACTTCCCGATCTCGATCACCGGGCGTGCCCGGGTGGCCGACACGGACACCAACGCGCAGCTCGAGGTCACGTTCCTGAACATCGGCGGGCCGATCTACAGCGGCGTGAACTACGTCATCATCGGCCTCGCCGACGACTACTCGTGGGCGATCGTCGCCGACCCCGCGCGGCGCTCGGCCTTCGTGCTCTCGCGCACCCCAACGCAGCCCGAGCCGGTCATCGCGGAGATCAAGTCGATCCTCACGGCCAACGGCATCGACACCTGCCAGCTGAAGATCACGCCGCAGGCCGGCGGGGCGACGCGCTCCGGTTCGTTCTGCTGACCGCCTAGCGCGCGAGTGCCGCGGTCTGCTCCTCGGAGAGCAGCCGCGGCACGAGGCGGAACCGCACGCCCGCCTCGTCGACGCTGACGATCGACCCGGGGACGAACGCCGGGTCGGTGCGTGACCGGTGCTCGCGCGGGAGTGCGGGCAGGCCGAACATGCTCCTGGCGACCCGCGCGCCGTGCTGGCGCAGCGCGCGCTGCGCGTCCCGTTCGCTCAGCCGCCATCCGGCGGCGTGCAGCCGGCTGCCGTGCCACAGCTCCCACCGCCACCGGCGCAGGGCGATCCGCCCCGGTCGCATCGGGTGCAGCGTGTAGGTGAAGTCCAGGCCCTCGACGGTGCCGAGCACGCAGTGCAACTTAGCGAGGGGAAGCGGTGCGGGCGGCGTCGCGCGGGGGACACGCGACGCCGCCCACCCGCGTCAGCGCACGGCCGGACCTCGCGGTGCGGCCCCGCGCGAGCGGATGCCGTAGGTGCGCACGGGGCGCAGAGCGAGGTCGGGGCCGGGCGACGGCATCGGGCTGTCCGGGCCCGGTGCGGTGGCGCAGCTCATATGGGGGAGTGCTGCGGTGATGGATCAAGCTTGCCGGTGGGGCGGTCCGCGTTCCGCTCACTGCGCGACTTGCGGTGTGTCGTGTGCGCGACAGAACGACGAAGCCCCGCCGGAGCGGGGCTTCGAACCATCGGGGTCGCGGGTGATGGTCAGCGGACGACGGGGCCCGTCGGCGTGGCACAGCTCACGCAGGCGCCGGCGGTGATGCCGGCATGCAGGATGGCGCTCGCGTCGTACGACGCCGCCGGATCCGGCGTGTGCTCGGGCTCAGTGGGGGCGGGCTGGGCGACCGTCTCGGGCAGCTGGGCGGGATCGACCGTCGTGGTGGTCTGCACGACCTGCGGACCGGGATCGGGGATCGGCGGGCCCGTCGGCAGCTCCTGCTGCGGCGGGACGTCGACGCACGCGCGGCACGGGGTCTCGAGGCCCCGGATGAGCTCGCCGGGAATGGTCACCTGCGCCGACGCGGTGCGCTCCGTGATCGCGGTCTCGGAGGAGAGCCGCGCCTTCATCTGCACCGTGAAGCGCTCGGTGTACTCGGGCCGGTCGTCCTTGTAGGCGAACAGCGGGATCGCGACCTCGATCTTCTCGCCCTTGAAGGCCGTCTTGGTGACCTTGCGGCGGCGGTAGTCGCGGGGGCTGCGGAAGGTCGCCGATCCGTCGACGGTCTGCAGCGTGTACTCGCACCAGACATGACGACAGGTGGCGGTCCGGTATCGCATGACGCTCTTGCTGCCCTCCGGCAGCGTGACCGCGCTCGGCGCGAACCCGAGCAGCAGCGTGGCGGAGGCGGAATCGCCGACCGGCCCGGTGGGGCCGGCGTGTGCGGGGGCGGTGGTCACGGCGAACGCGGCGACGGTGAGGGCGGCGCTCGTGGAGAGGAGGGCTGCGGTGCGCTTGAGCATGGCCCGCAGCCTGTTCTGCCTGGCGCTCGGTGTCCGCGCGGGTCGTGACGCTGGTTGTGTCGGGTGTGCGACAGAGGGTCAGGGTCGGCTCTTGCCGGCGGCGCGTGCCTTCGCGAGCTTCTCCAGTCCCCGTTCGGCGATCTTGATCCAGGCGCGGGCAGTTTCGGCCTCCTCGCTCCGTCCACTGGGCACGGGTCTGCCCGCGATCGCAGTGAGGACGGCTTCGCCGCGCTCGGACCGCAGGTCGCCCAGGGTGCGCAACGCGTTCAGGTCGAGGTCCTCGTCGTCAAGGAGCTCGATCGCGACGTCGACCGCGCCGGGGTGCTTGACGTGCTCCAGCGCCCACAGCAGGTAGACGCGGTGGTAGCCATGCGCCCGATCCCTAAGCAGCGCGGCGAGGGTGTCGAAATGCTCGTCCCGCGCGAGGGTGGAAAGCGCGCTGCCGAGCCCGGACTTCAAGCGACGTTGCGCGCCAACCGCTTCCGACGGACGGTTGTGCCCGTTGAGCGCGGGGTCGCGCATGGCGCCGAACATCTCGAGCAGCGGCGCGGCGGCGATCGCCCGCACCCGGCGGTCGGCCAGCGCCATGGCGAGGCTGGCCTGCAGGTCGGGGTCGCTGACCTGCTCGATGCCGCGCAGCAGGATGGGCGCGGCTGTTCGCGCGGCGGCGGTCGACGGCAGCGCACGCAGGCTGAACGCTTCCAGGTCGATGACGTCGAAGCCCGCGGCTTGGAGCTCCTCAACAATCGGCTTTGCCTCCAGCCGCGACGCGTCCTGCTGCGCGATGAGCGGATCGTCGGCGGTCCAGCGCAGCCGCTGGATGAGCAGCCAATCCCAGACCACCTCTCCATCGATGCCGCGAAAGTCGTCGATCAGCGGGCTCACCGCTTCGGCGTCACCCTCCTCGGCGAGCGCCTCGAGCTCCGCGAAGAGCCGGTCGTCGGCTTCGACGCGCCCGAACGTCGGATGCGCCGAGGAGATCGGGGCGTCGACGGCGGCCAGGTGCAGGGCACCGAGGGCGAACGCGGCGGCTTCGTCCGGCTCGTCGGTGAGCGCCGCCAGCCGCGCGCGAGCGACGGCGTACCGGAACCGCAGACCTCCGAGCAGCGGGTCGTCGGCAAGGAGCGTGTCGAGCGCCATCTCCGCTTCAGCCAGCAGGTCGGTGCGGCGCTCGCGCAGGATGAGCTCGGCGAGCTCGAGTTCGGACGTCCCGCTGATGTTCGTCCCGATCTCCGCGCGCAGCGATGCGCGGAAGAGTTCGAGTGCCGTGTCGACGTCTCCGGCGGCTGCGGCGCGTTGGGCGAGCGTGCTGTTCGCGACGCTCACGTCGAATGTCGAGTCGGGGTACTCGCTGACCACACGCCGCATGAGCGCCTCCCCGGCGTCGTGGAGCCTTGGGTCGTCGGCCTCGAGCAACGCGAGGCCCTTGATCCGGAGGTACTGCGGCCGGTTGTGTGCGGTCGCGCGGGAGAGCTTGCGCTCGAACAGCGCCTGCGCCTCGGCGTCCCAGTCGGCCGAGCGGTACCAGTCGTCGGCGCTCACGGGCCGAACCATAGGCACGACAGAGGGGGTGTGCGCATTTCGCGCCGTGTGGGGACGCGCAATGCACACACCCCCCGAAACGACTGCGGCCCCCGAATTCTCGGGGGCCGCGGCCAGCAGAACGTCTCGATGCGGATGAGAGGACTCGAACCTCCACGGGGTTGCCCCCACGGCGACCTGAACGCCGCGCGTCTACCAATTCCGCCACATCCGCGTGACGTGCGGGCGACGACGATAGCGCACGGGGGCCTGCTACATTCCTCTGCCCGAGCCGCCATCGTCTAGGGGACTAGGACGCCGCCCTCTCACGGCGGAAACCGGGGTTCGAATCCCCGTGGCGGTACTCCGAAAGCTCCCGATATCCGGGAGCTTTCGTCGTTTTGCGTGGAAACGCTTCCGCGGAAGCGCCTCGGCCGATCAGCGGCGCGCGGCCACCGGCACCTTGACCTGTTCCAGCTGCGCCTGCGCACGCAGTGCGAGCGTGAACCGGCAGCCGTTCTGCGTCGCCCGGTCGATGAAGTCGTCGGCCAGATCCCACCAGGCCTGAGCTTCGTCGCCGTTCCCAAGGCCGAACTGACGGTCGCCCTCGGCCTCCGCCTCGGCGATCAGCTTGGCGACGCTGGCGCAGTACTCGTCGTGCTGCTGGTTGCCGGTGGTCGTCGCCTTCAGCGCGACGGCCGTCGACTGGGACGAGGGGACATGGGTCGAGCCGCCGCTGCCCGCACGGCGCTTGGAGGACTGCGTGCGCTTCCCGCGGGAGGCGGTCAGCCGGTCGAACGTCGTGCGGGCGCCGGCGAGGCCGGGCGCGATCACGTCACCGGGCTGGGAGACCGTCGGCGGGGCCTGGCCCTGGATGGCCGCCCAGCCGCACCCGGCCTGCTGTGCGCGGAGCAGCACGCTCGAGGCGCGGGCCTTGTAGAAGTCGCGGACCTTCTTCGGCTCGCGGGGGTCGTTCGCGAGGTCGTTGAAGCGCTTCAGGCGATCGAGCAGGGTCGAGCAGAACTCGCTGTCGCCGGCGGCGGGCCCGGCGCCGGTGTTGGGGGCGGCGCTGGAGACGGCCGGCGAGACGGCGGTCGCCGCGATGGCGACGGCCAGGACGGTGAGGGCGGTGCGGATGGACATACCGGACTCCTTGCGGGGGGTTGACGTGCACCCCCAAGGACGGCGTCGATCGCGGGCCCATTCCCTCTGTCACGAACGCGACAGAGGCCGCCCGTCAGGAGCGTCCGAAGCGCAACCGCCGGCGCAGGCGCCACCAGCGCCCCGCGACGATCGCGTCCAGGACACCGGAGCGGTGCTCGAGGTAGGCGAGGCGGTCGTCGCGTGCGCGCAGCTCGCGCTCCCGTTCGTCGCGCCCGATCTCCGCGGCGATGCGCGCGTGCCTCTCCGCGGCGTACGCGGTGTGGACGCGATGGAGCTCCAGGTCGCGCGCGGCGACGTCAGCGCGCAGCCCATCAGCCGCCTCGTCGACCCGGCCCAGCTCCTGGACACACGCGTCCTTGAAGGCGAGATCGCGCAGCAGGGCCCGGTGCTCGCGCTCCGATGCGGGCACCACGGGAAGCGCGGCGCGCGGCGCGGGTGCAGGCGGCGACGCCAGCACCTGCTCCGCGCGCCGGCGGGTGGCCTCCGCCGCGCGGGCCAGCGCCTCGGGGTCGTCGGCGAAGGGCTCCTGGGCGCGCAGGTCGTGCTCCCAGGTCGCGAGGAATCGCGCGCGGTTGCGCTGCCAGGCCACACGTCGCACCGCCGCCGATGCGCTGCCGCCGCGGGCGTGACGGACCACCGACCGTGGCGCGCAGAGCACGACGTAGCCGGCGGCCCGCACGCGCATCGCCAGGTCGACGTCGACGAACTGCCCGGGGTGGAGCTCGTCGTCGAGACCGCCGATCGCTCGCCAGACGTCGGCGCGCACCATCACCGACGCGCTGGCGCAATAGTCCACGGGGCGCGTGACGTCGAAGGTCTCGGGTGGCGGGGGAGGACCCGACCATGGCGGTTGCGTGCGGCCGTCGCGCCAGAGCACGTAGCCCGCGCCCTGCACCGCGCCGTCGCCGGCGTGCAGGAGCAGACTCCCGGCCGCGCCGGCGCGAGGCTCGGCGTCGAGCGTGTCCGCAAGGGCCTGGATCGCACCCGGTTCGACGACCGCGTCGTCGTGCAGGACGTGGAGGTACCGCCCACGCGCCTGCGCCGCACCCAGGTTGACTCCGCCGGCGAACCCGAGAGGGACGCCCGACACCACGAGCTCCACGCCGCCGACGCCTGCGCGGACCGCGTCGGCGAACTCCGGAGCCGCCCCGTTGGCGACGACGACGACCTCGAGGTCGACGCGTTCGGTCTCGGCTGCCACCGCCGCGAGGCAGGCGAGCAGGCGCTCCGGGTCCTTCGCGCTGACCACGACCACGGTGACGCGGGGCGCCGAGCTGGCAGAGAAACGGAGCATCGTCCTAGGATCGCCGACCATGACGGAGATACGCAGGGACGTGCAGACCGTCGACGCGCACGGACGCCGGCTCGCGCCGCTGCCCGACGGGGTGGTGCTGCGCGACCTGATCACGCACACCGACGAGCGGGGGACGGTCTGCGAGCTGTACGACCCGCGGTGGGGCGTCGACCCGTCGGATCTCGTGTTCGCCTACATGTTCACGATTCGCCCCGGGCAGGCGAAGGGGTGGGGGATGCATCGCGAGCACGAGGACCGGTACGCCTTCCTCGACGGTGAGCTGGAGCTCGTCCTCTACGACGCGCGGGAGGACTCGCCGACCGTGGGCCTGGAGTCCCGGATCTTCTTGACCGCGCTGCACCGCAAGCTGCTCATCATCCCGCGCGGGGTCTGGCATGCCGAGCGCAATCCCGGCCTCGTCGACACGCGGGTCGTGAACTTCCCGACGATCCAGTACGACCATACGAACCCCGACAAGTACCGGCTTCCCCTGGATACCGACGAGCTGCCGGTGACCCTCGGACCGGGCTGGGTCGGCTGGTAGGGCTCAGCCGCCCGACACGACCTCGAACCGCATGCCGGCGCGGACCAGTCGCTCGCGCAACGTCGCGCCCATCGCCGTCGCGGTCGTCACCTGACCGGCCGTCGGCGTCAGCTCGTCGAGCGCCAGGCAGAGCGCCGACTCGGCCAGCATCTTCGCCGTCTCGCCGTAGCCGGGGTCCCCGCCGGAGACCTTGGTGACGACGTTCTTGCCGCCGCCCTCGCCATGGAAGGTCACGGTGAACCAGGCCTTGGCGCGCTGCGCCTCGGACGGGCCGGTCCCGGGGGGACGCATCTCGACGAGCTTGCGGCGCAGCGGCGGGATCTGCGAGGCCGCGACGAGCGCCGCGATTCCGGCGACCCCGCCCACCACCATCAGCGGGTTCTTCACGGCGGCGTAGTGGCCGTAGGTGAAGTCCGGGCCGTAGCGCTCGAGCGAGGCGGCCGAGCGCAGGACGATCTGCGGGTCGATCGTCGGCATCGGCACGACGAACTTGCCCAGGGCCTTGTCGTAGCCCGGCTTGGTCTCGCCGTGGACCTTGCGGCCCGACGGCCGGCCCTCGCGCTCCTTGCGCTGGCGGGCGGCCGCGAAGGTCTGCCGGGCACGGGCCATCGCCGTGGTGGCCGAGTCGAAGGTGCCGCCCGAGAACAGGCCGCCCGCGGCGACGAACCCGCGCACGCGCAGCGGGACGCCCTCGGGAAGCTGCTCGACGCAGAACTGCGCACCGAGGTCGTGCGGGATCGAGTCGAAGCCGCACGCGTGGACCAGCCGGGCGCCCGATGCCACGGCGGTCTCGTGGTGGCGCAGGTACATGGTGTCGACGAACTCCGGCTCGCCGGTGAGGTCGACGTAGTCCGTGCCGGCGGCGGCGCACGCGGCGACCAGCGGCTCGCCGTAGCGGATGTAGGGACCGACGGTGGTCGCGACGACCTTCGTGGACTCCGCGACGCGGGCGAGGCTCGCCGGATCGCCGGCGTCGGCCACGAGCGTGGCGACGTCGCCGCCGAGCCGAGCGCGCACCGCTTCGAGCTTCTCGGGGCTGCGTCCGGCGATCGCCCACCGGGTGCCCGCCGGGGCGTGCGCGGCCAGGTACTCGGCGGTCAGGCCGCCGGTGAACCCGGTGGCGCCGAAGAGGACGACGTCGTACTCGCGGTCGGTCATCCGCGCAGCATACGTCGGCACCGGTGGGTGTTGCGACCGCAACTCCTGCGTGCGCCGAGCGTCCACTGGGCATGGGTGTGTCCATGAGGATCACCGGGGTCGCCGTGGGTGTCGTCCTGCTCGCAGCCGCCCCGGCCGCGGGTGCGCCGAAACCGCGCCTGGGTGAGCCCCGGGTCGTGTCGGTGTTCGAGGGCCAGGCGCGCGTCCTCGAGTCGGCGTCGGACGCGACCCACCGCGCGGTGGTCGTCGCCGAGCGGACCTCCGGTGGCGCGCTACGACACGTCGTGGTCTTCCGCGCAACCGACGGCCGGTACCGCCGGTTCGAGCTGCCGCCGCCCCGTGACCCCATCCAGCAGGTCCGGTTGGCGCTCCTCGAAGGTGGTGACGGGTTTGCGGCGTGGGATGACGGCGATCGCATCGCCGTGCAGCGGTGGCGCGCCGACGGTCGGGTCGACCGGCCGTTCGCCGCGCTGGAGAACGTGCGTCCGGTCCTCGTCGCCGACCCCGAGGCTCCGAACTGGGGCCTGGGCTCGGACGGCAGCGGCACCGTCGCCATCGTCGCGCTGCGTGCAGAACGGCGCGGGCGCGTGAGCGTGCAGGCGGCGGTCCGCGACCCCGCGGTCGCCGACGGCTTCGCTGCGGCCCAGGCCGTCGCCACGCTGCCGGTCACAGACGTCGCGGTCCGCGCGCCGGTCGTCGAAGCTGGTGGCGCGATCACCGTGCAGTGGCGTGGTGGCGCGGCGCAGCGCCCGGCGATGGGTGCGCCCTTCACCTCTCCGGTGGCGTCGACCTGGCAGGAGGACCCCGGCCACGAGCCGGTCGGAGACGACGCCGTCGTGGTCGACGACCTGTCCGCCGAGACGATGCGCCGCCTGCCGCGCGGGACGCGACGCGTGACCCTGGTCGGCGCCGAGGCGACGGGCGGGCCGATCGCCATCGGCCCCGCGCTGCGCAACCGGTGCCGGATGGGCGCAGCGGGGTGCGCGGAGCCGCACCGCTTCGTCTGGCCCAACGGCTCCCAGCGGCTGGCAATCCTGATCTCCTCGCCGGCGCCCGCGCAGTCCTGGCAGTGGCACGTCGCGCAGGTCGGCGCCGACGGGAGCTTTATCCGCCCGCGGCTCGTGAGCGTCAATCCCTGGCTCGCGCCGCTGTGGGGCGGCACGCCGGGCCGCGTGGACTTCGCCGGCGTCGACACCGACGGGGCGCCCGGCGCGCAGCTGCCCGGCGGGCGGATGTTCGTCATCCCGTACGGCACGGGGCCGGCGATCGCGGACCGCCGCGCGCCGCGCGTGACCTTCGGCGAACGCTCGGAGCCGGGGACGCGCGCCGTCCAGCTGCCGGTGTGGTGCGACGAGACGTGCTCGCTGCGCGTGCGGGTCCGGGTCGAGCGGCCGGGCCGCCCGCCCAGCCGCTGGCAGCCCGCGGCGGCCCTCGATCCGGAGGGGTCATACGCCGTGCGGATGGAGGCGTTCCAGACGGCGTCGATCCGGGTGCGGACCCGTCCGGGGCTCGGGACCCGGCTGCGCCTGCGCGTCCTGGCTCGCGACCGCGTCGGGCGGACCCGCACCGTCCGGACGGTGTTCCGCACCGTCGCAGGACCCGACGGCGCGGTCCAGTGGTGCCGGGCCGGCGCCCGGTCGTGCCGCTGATCAGCGCGAGGAGACGCGCCCGCACACCGGGCACTGCTCGCCGTCGGTGCCGCCGCGGCCGAGGCACACCGGGCAGTCCTCGGCGTTCTCGAGGACGCCGAGGATCTCCGTGACGCCGAGGACGAGCAGCCGCTCCTCGTCGACGTCGACCCAGACCCCGGCGCTCGCCGGGAACACGATGTGGTCACCGGGGCTGACGGGCATCTTCACGCCCGCAGCTCCCCACCAGTCCAGGCCCGGGCCGACTGCGAGGACGATCCCGTGGTGCGGCGGCGGCTCCCGCGAGCCCGGGGGGACGAGCAGCCCGGACTGCCGCACGCGGTCGGGCTCGAGCTCCTTGATGATCACGCGATCGAAGAGCGGGCGGAGGTTGCGGCGGGACACACCCTCACGGTACGGCGCGCGGCGGCGGGCGTGCGTAGACTGCAGGTATGGCCGCCGATCCACAAGGGATCGCCACAGAGCTGAAGCCGAAGCTTCGCGGCGTCTCGCATCAATGGGCGTTCCTGGTGTCGCTGATCGCCGGCGCCGGGCTGATCATCGCCGCGCCGCACGCGAAGGCCACGGTGGCCGCCGCGATCTACGCGGTGACCCTCTCCGGCCTGCTCGGCGTCAGCGCGGTGTACCACCGGGTCAACTGGAGCACCCTGTCGAAGCGGCTGTGGATGCGCCGTCTCGACCACGCGATGATCTTCATGCTCATCGCCGGGACGTACACGCCGTTCGCCCTCCTCGTCCTCGAGGGGCCGCTGGCGATCGTCATCCTCGTCGTGGTCTGGGTCGGCGCGGCCGCCGGCGCGATCTCGCAGCTCGTCTGGATCCACGCGCCCAAGTGGGTCATGAGCACCTGCGGCATCGCACTCGGCTGGGTGGCCATCGCGGCGATCCCGCAGATGGCCGACCGGCTCGGCCTCACCGCGATCGTGCTCCTGACCGCAGGCGGCGCGCTCTACACGCTCGGGGGCATCGTCTACGCGACGAAGAAGCCCGATCCGGCGCCGAAGATCTTCGGCTACCACGAGATCTTCCATGCCCTCGTGATCGCCGCGGCGGCGCTGCAGTTCGCCGTCGTCGCCGCGTGGGCGCTTCCCTCGGCTGCGTAGACGCGCCCGGTGGCCGCACCTATCATCCCTGCAATGGGTGGGGATAACGGAAACGCGGTCGCGCTCGAGCGGCCCGCGCTGCGGCCGAGGCCGCGCGAACGCAGGGGCGTCCGGCTCGTGGGGGTTGCGGGACGGCTTCCGGACAAGGTGCTGACGAACGACGAGCTCGGCGTCCAGCTGGGTGTCGACGCGCACTGGATCCACAAGCGCACGCTCGTGGAGGAGCGCCGTTACGCGGACGGGATGACCAACGCGGAGCTGGCGACCGACGCGGGACGCCGGGTGCTGGAGAAGACGGGGATCGACCCGAAGGACATCGACCTCGTCGTCGTCGCGACGGACACGCCCGACGACTACCTGCCGCCGACCGCGCCGCTCGTGGCCCGCGATCTCGAGGCGACGAACGCCGGCGCGTTCGACATCCACGCCGCGTGCACCGGCTGGCTCTACGGCCTGGACATGGGCAGCGGGCTCATCGAGAGCCGCCGCGCCGACACGATCCTGCTCATCGGCTGCCAGGTCATCAGCCCGTACCTCGACCCGACCGACCGCATGACGGTGCCTGTCATGGCCGACGGCGCGGGCGCGGGGATCATCACCGCGGTCGAGGGCGACGGGTACGTGCAGACGGTGGTGCGGGGCGCCGACGCGTCGTACGCCCACCTGGTCCGCGCGGGCAAGGACCGCATCTTCCGCATGGAGGGCATGGAGACCTTCAAGCAGGCGATCGACGCGCTCGTCGACACGTCCCACGAGGTCGTCGACATGTGCGGCATCACCATCGACGACGTCGATCTGTTCTGTTACCACCAGGCCAACGGGCGCATCCTGCGCCGCGTGGTCCGGTCGCTCGATCTGCCGCAGGAGAAGGTCATCGAGGCCATCCGGCTCGTGGGCAACACGGGGCCAGCGTCGATTCCGCTGGCGCTGGAACGCGCGGAGGCGGAGGGGCGGCTCGAGCCCGGGCAGCGGATCCTGCTGGGGACGGTCGGTGCGGGCGCGCTGTGGGCGTCGACGCTGATCGAATGGACTGGTTAGTTAGAGCAGCAGTGCGGCCGCGCTGCCGTACACGCTGAGCTCGACGAGCTTGTTCACCGCGCCGTAGCTGTCTCCGGTCACGCCGCCGAGCACCCGGGCGAGGCCCAGGCCGGCGGCGAGCAGCACCGCGACGGCGACGGCGAGCGTGATCGCGCCGTCGGCCGGGCCCAGCGCCACCCCGAGGACCGCCAGGGTGAAGATCGTTCCGATCGCCAGACCCGGTCCGCTGGCGCGCACCAGGGACCCCGACCCGTCGGCGCGCGCGGGATCCGCCAGCCGCGAGTGGGGCAGGACCGACCAGCGTCCGAGCACGTGCGCGCAGATCACGGTGGCGAGGAACGCGTCGCCGTCGAGCGGGGTCAGACAGGCGTAGGCGAAGAGCAGCGGTAGCGCGACGGCGAGCGCCCCGTACGTCCCGACCCGCGAGTCGCGCAGGATCTCGAGCTTGCGCTCCCGGTCGACGTGCGCCCCGACCCCGTCGGCGATGTCCGCCAGCCCGTCCTCGTGGAAGGCGCCCGTCAGGAAGATGCCGGCGACCAGCGCGAGCACCGTCGCCGGACCGGCGGGCAGCGCGAGGTCGGCCAGCAGCCGCACCCCACCGACCGTCGCGCCGACGAGCAGCCCCACCACCGGGAACCAGACGGCGGCGCGGTTCATCGCCCGCGCATCGAGCATGCGGCCGTCGTCGACCGGGATCCGGGTCAGGAACGAGACCGCGACCCGCGCGTCGGCGAGCATCACGCGCGTCCGGCGACGCCGGCCTCGCCGAACGTCGCCATCCCGTCGTGGGCGGCGCACGCCAGGCGCAGGATCGCCAGGGCGGTCACTGCGCCGCTGCCCTCGCCCAGGCGCATCCCGAGATCGAGGACCGGCTCGAGGCCGAGATGCTCGAGGAGCGCCGCGTGCGCCGGCTCAGGGGAGAGGTGGCCGGCGAGCAGGCGCGGCTGAAGGTCGGGCTCCATGGCAACCGCGACGGCCGCGGCGGCGGTCGCGATGACGCCGTCACAGACGTAGCCGAGGCCGTGCTCACCCGCGCCGAGCGCCAGTCCGCACAGCACCGCGAGTTCGCCGCCGCCGACGCGGCGCAGCCAGCCGAGGGGACCGTGGGCGTGCCGGGCGTGGAGCGTCAGCGTGCGGGCGACCACCTCGCGCTTGCGCTGCACGCCCGCGGCGTCGAGGCCGGTGCCCGGGCCGACGAGCGACGGGCCGTCACGGCCGGTCAGCGCCGCCGCCAGGCACGTCGCAGGTGTCGTGTTGCCGATGCCCATCTCGCCGCCGACGAGCACGGTGACCCCGTCGCGCGCCGCGGCGGCGGCGAGCTCCCGCCCGCAGTCCACGCACGCCGCGACCTGCGCGGTGGTCAGCGCGGGCCCGGCGGCGAGGTTCGCGCTCGGTCCGATGCCGACCCGGACGATCGACTCGTCGTCGGGCGCGCTGCCCGGCTGCACCCCCGCGTCGACGAGCACGAGCCCCGCGCCGACCTCCGTGGCGAGCGTGGTGATCGCGCCCTGCCCGGCGAGGAACGTCGCGAGCATCTGGCCGGTGACGGCCGCGGGGTAGGCGGACACGTGCTCCTCGGACGCGACGCCGTGGTCGGCCGCCGCGACGATGACGCGGGCGACGACCTGCGGACGGGCGTTCCCGGTCGCACCCGCGAGCCAGACCGCGAGGTCCTCCAGGCGCCCGAGGGCGCCGGCGGGCTTGACGAGTTCGCGCTGCCTCGCGCGGGCGGCCGCCATGGCCGCCGCGTCGAGCGGGCGGATCGGGATGGCGGGACGCGCGGGGTGTGCGTCCGCGCCCGCGGTCACCTGCTCGCTCCGGGCTCCCAGAGCGGCTCGGCGCCGTCGTTGGCGGCCCGGCTGAGGATGAACAGCAGGTCGCTCAGGCGGTTGAGGTACTTCGCGACCTCGGGGTTCGCGCCCTCGACCTCGAGCACCCGGCGCTCGGCACGGCGGCACACGGTGCGGCACACGTGCAGCTGCGCCGCGGCGGGGGTGCCGCCGGGCAGCAGGAACGACCGCAGCGGCTGCAACTCGGCGTTGACCTCGTCGCAGCGCTCCTCCAGCCACGTGGTCTGCTCGGGCACGACGCGCAGCCGCTCGCGGCCACCTTCCTGGCCCTCGGGCACGGAGAGGTCGGCGCCCAGATCGAAAAGGTCGTTCTGGATGCGGCGCAGCCACGGGCCGAAGCGCTCGGGCAGCGACGGAAGCGTCTGCGCGACGCCGAGATGCGCGTTCAGCTCGTCGGTCTCGCCGTAAGCCTCGATGCGCGGATGGGTCTTCGGCACCCGGCTCATGTCGCCGAGGTGGGTCTCCCCGCCGTCACCGAGGCGGGTGTAGATGCGGGTGAGGTTCACGGTCACGGTCGGCCGAGTGTGGCAGAATGGCGCGTGTTATCGGTCGGTGGTGAAGGGAAGTCGGTGCGAATCCGACACGGTCCCGCCACTGTGACCGGGGACGCCGTTCGCCCGCGCATCAAGCGCTGCCACTGGGATCCGCCGGATCTTGGGAAGGCGCGGACGGTAGGCCCGGAAGTCAGGAGACCTGCCTCCGACCACAGCCACGAATCCTCGCGGAAAAGGGATGGCCCCTCTCATGAAGTTCCTCGCTCGCGGCACGGTTGCCGCAGTTCTCGCGCTCGCCTGCGCGGCACCCGCTGCCGATGCCACCAACGTCACGGTTCGGGTGGAAGGCCGCAACGCGACGCTGCTGCCTGAGACGGTCGTGAACGTCGACGGGAGCGGCGTGCCCGGCGTGGGCTGCCCGAACTCCGCCGCGGAGGCGCTCGACAAGGCGACGAACGGGAACTGGGCACGAGGCACGTTCACCGACACGATCCTCGGCGAGCAGCTGGTCTACACGGCGGACGACCCCGTCTACTGGGGGCAGTGGCACAACGGCGCCTACGGCAACGGCCTGTGCTCCGACATCGTCACCGAGGGCGGCGAGGTCCTCCTCATCGCCGACGCCTTCGATCCCGCGACGTTTGCGCCGACGGTCCTGCCGACGTACATCAGCGGTGTGCCGACCGGCGGAATCACCCTCGGGCAGAGCTTCACGGTGAAGGTCGAGCAGGTCACGACCGACGGGACGTCGGGCAACGGGACGCGCGGCCCGCTGGCGGGTGCGACCGTCACGGTCGGCTCCGTCTCCGCCGTGACCGCGGCTGACGGCACCGCGACCCTGACGCCGACGGCCGAGGGCACGTTCGACGTCCGCGCCGTGAAGGGCAAGCAGCGCGCTCCGGTGCGCAAGGTGCCGGTCGGGGCCGCGGCGATCGCGCAGGCGCAGGCCGAGGCTGTCGCCGCAGGCATCCCGTGCGCGACCACCGGCAACGACGGCCTGTGCGGCACGCGCGACCGTCTTGCGCCGCTGCTGACCCTGGCGGGGATCAAGGACCGGCAGGTCTTCCCGGCGGGCAAGGGACCGCGCCGCCTGTCGGGCACGATCGCCGACACGTCCGGCGTGCTCATGGTCAAGCTGCGCATCCACCGCCGCGCAGGCGAGAAGTGCTCGTACTTCAGCGGCCGCCAGGAGAAGTTCCGGCCGATCCGCTGCGGCGTGGCGAACGCGAAGTGGTTCAAGATCGGCGACCGCGCCGACTGGAGCTACCTCCTGCCGTCGGCGTTGCCCAAGGGCGACTACGTCGTCGACGTCAACGCCATCGACAAGGCCTACAACCGCGACGACCGCCGTGAGCGGGGCCGGAACCGGGCGTTCATCAGTGTCCGGTAGGAGTTCCCTCCTCACGCTCGTGGTGCTCGCGGCGATGGTCGCCGCGGGCTGCGGCGCGGGTCCCGGGCAGGAGGCCGGCAACGTCGAGCTGCTCGTCACGCGCGACTACGGCGAGCAGGAGCTGCTGCGCCTGCCCGAGCCCGAGCAGCGCGGCGACGACACGGTCATGCGGCTGCTTCAGCGCAACGCCGAGGTCAAGACCCGATACGGCGGCGGCTTCGTCCAGGCGATCGACGGCCTGGCCGGCGGGCAGGAGGACGGCCGCTCGGTCGACTGGTTCTTCTACGTCAACGGCATCGAAGCCGAGGAGGGCGCGGCCTCCCGTGAGGTCGAGGACGGCGCGAAGGTCTGGTGGGACCGCCGCGACTGGGGCGCCGCCCAGCGGGTTCCCGCCGTGGTCGGCGCGTTCCCCGAGCCGTTCCGGACCGGGGAGAAGGGCCGGCGGTTCCCCGTGCGCATCGAGTGCTCGGACCTCGAGAGCGACGCCTGCGCGCAGGTCTACGAGCGGTTCACCGAACTCGGCATCGTCGCCGCGCGGGGCGGTCTGGGCACCAGCGGCGGGGACGAGACGATCCGCGTGGTCGTGGGTCCCTGGAGCGATGTGCGCGATCGCGACACGGTCGCCCGGTCCCTCAGCGAGGGGCCCCGGGTGAACGGCATCTTCGCCCGCATGGAGGACCGTGGCCGCACACTCGTCACGCTCGACGACCGCGGGCGCGAGGTCCAGCGCCTCGGCGCCGGCACAGGGCTCATCGCCGCCGGCCGCGACGGCGAGTTCCCGCCCACATGGCTGGTGACCGGGACCGACGACGCGGGCGTCGAGAGCGCGATCGCCGCGCTGGACGAGTCCGCGCTCGAGGCGAAGTACGCCCTGGCGATCTCCGAGGACCGCGGCGTCCCCCTGCCCGAGCGCGAGGGACGGGCGCCGTGAGCGGCGCCACCCCGCTGCACGCCGCGCGCGCCACGGTCGTTCTGGCCTGGGGCGCGGTGCTCTGCGGTGCGGCCCTCGCCGCGAGCCATCCGCTCGCGCTGGGCGCCATCGCGGTGATCGTCGCCGTCGCCGCCTGGCGGGGCGGCGTGGGGTCCACGGTGCGGCGGGCCGCGCTGTTCGCCGTCCCGGTCGCGCTGCTCATCGCCCTGATCAACCCGTTCCTGGTCCGCGACGGCCTGACCGTGGTCTACCGGCTCGGTGAGCTGCCGCCGTTCGGGCAGGTCGACATCACGCTGGAGGCGCTGGTCGCCGGCCTGGTGCTCGGCGTACGGACCGTGCTGATCGTGACCTCGGTCGCGCTCGTGGCCGCGGTCGTCGACGGCGACGAGCTGCTGCGCGCGATGCGGCGCGTGTCGTTCCGCGGCGCGCTGACCGCCGCGCTGGCGATGCGCATCGCGCCGGTCCTCGCCCGGGACGGCAAGCGCATGGCGCTGGCCCGCCGGTCGCGCGCGGCGGCGCCGCCGACGCCCACCGCCCGGGAGCGGGTCGCCGTAGTCCGCGCCGTGACCACCGGCGCGCTGGACCGGGCCGTCGACCTGGCCGCCACGCTGGAGCTGCGCGGGTACGCCACCGCGACCCGGCCCGCGCGGGTTGTCCGCCCCTGGTCGCGCCATGACCTCGGGTTCGCGGCGTCGGCCGCCGGGATGGTCGCCCTGCTCGCGCTGGCCGTCGCCGCCGGGACACCGCACCTGCGTCCCTATCCCGAGCTGACGATCCAGGGCGGCGCCGTGGGCGTCGTGCTCGCCGTCGCGTTCGTCGCCGTGGCCCTGGCGCCGCTGGCAGCCCGCCGGGGGGTGGCGCGATGAGCGCGCTGCGCTTCGAGGGCGTCACCGCCACCTTCCCGCGCGCCGACCGGCCCGCGCTCGACGACGTCAGCGTCGACATCGCCGAGGGCGAGTTCGTCGTCGTCGCGGGCGCGTCGGCGTCGGGCAAGTCCACCTTCCTCGGCGCCGCCTGCGGGCTCGTCCCGCACTTCCACGGCGGCGACTTCGCCGGGCGCGTCGTGGTGTCCGGGCTCGACACCCGTGACCACGGTCCAGCCGACCTCGGCCGCGTCGTCGGCGTCGTCCGGCAGGACCCCGAGACGCAGGCCGTGCTCACCAGCGTGCGCGCCGAGCTGGCCTTCGGGCTGGAGAACCGCGGCCACGGCCCGGCGGCGACCGCCCGCGGGGTGGAGGAGGTCGCGCTCGCGCTCGGGATCGAGGGCCTGCTCGACCGCGCGATCCACGAGCTGTCCGGGGGCGAGCTGCAGCGTGTCGCGCTCGGCGCCGCGCTGGCCGGCCGTCCGCGGATCGTGCTGCTCGACGAGCCGACGTCCCAGCTCGACCCGGTCGCCGGTGACGAGCTCGTCTGGCTCCTGCGGCGTCTGAACGAAGAGTGGGGGACGACGGTCGTCCTCGCCGAGCACCGGCTCGAGCGCTGCCTCGGGGCTGCCGACCGCGTGCTGGCGTTCGCCGACGGCCGGCTGGCCTGCGACGCGTCTCCGCGTGCGTTCCTCGACTGGGCGGGCACGGCCGCGCCGCTGCTGTCCACGCCGGGTGCGCGGCTGCTCGCCGCCGCCGGCCTGCCCGCGCCCGCCGGGGTCAAGGAGGCCCGCCGCGCCCTGCGCGACGCCGGGCTGCTCGACGACGCCACGGAGCCGCCCACCGTCGAGAGCACGCCGCCGCGGCGCCGCCGCTTCCGCCGCTCTGGTGCCGGTCCTGAGGCCGCACTGGACCTGCGCGGCGTCTGGGCCGAGCACGACGGCGGCCGGGCCGTGCTGCGCGGCATCGACCTGCGCGTCGGCCCGCACGAGCGCGTCGCGCTGATGGGCCGCAACGGCGCCGGCAAGTCGACCCTGCTGCGCCACGCCGCGGGCCTTGAGGAGCCCACGCGCGGGAAGGTCGACACCGCCGGCCGGGTCGCGCTGCTGCTCCAGCACCCCGGCGACTACCTGCTGCACGAACGCGTCGGCGACGAGGTGTCCGCCGCCGCGCTGGCCGGGGCCGGGCTCGGCGCCCTGGCCGACCGCCATCCGCGCGACCTCTCCGGCGGCGAGCGCCAGCGCCTCGCGATGACGATCGTCACCGGGGACGGCCCGCCGCCCGCGGTGCTCTGCCTCGACGAGCCGACCCGCGGGCTGGACCGCGCGCAGAAGGCCGAGCTCGCGCACTGCCTGCGCGCAGGTGCCCCGGCGATCGTCGTCGCGACGCACGACCCGGAGTTCGCGGCGCAGGTCGCCGATCGCGTCGTGCTGATCGCCGACGGCGCGATCGTTGCCGACGCGCCCGCCTCCGAGGTGCTCAGCGGCGGCTGGTACTTCGCCACCGAGACGGCCCGGATCCTGGGCGGCGCCGGCGGCGCGCTGCTGCCCGAAGAGGGCGCCGCGCTGCTCGCCGCCCGTACGCAGTCCACGTCGGAGGTCCCCGTTCGATGACCTGGCAGCTCGCATCCTTCGCGATCCTCGCCTTCGCGCTCGCCAGCGGGTTCTGGTGGTACGAGCGCTCGCGGCCGCCGGCGAAGGTCGTCGCGCTCGTCGCCACGCTTGCGGCGCTGGCCGCGATCGGGCGCATCGCGTTCGCACCGCTGCCCAACGTCAAGCCGACGACCGACATCGTCCTCATCGCCGGCTACGTGCTCGGCGGCGCGCCCGGGTTCGTCGTCGGCGCGCTCACCGCGCTGGTCAGCAACATGTTCTTCGGACAGGGCCCGTTCACGCCCTGGCAGATGGTGTCGTGGGGACTCGTCGGGGTGTTCGGGGCGCTGCTCGCCCGCCTCGTCGGCCGCGACCTCGGCCGCTGGCCGCTGGCCGCCGCGTGCGGCGCGGCGGGCCTGGGCTACGGGCTGGTGATGGACGTCCACATGTGGGTCCTGTACTCCGGGCACACGCTGACCGAGCTGTGGGTGGTGCTCGGCCGCGGCCTGCCGTTCAACATCGCACACGCGCTGGGCAACGTCGTCTTCTGCCTGGCGTTCGGGCCGCTGCTCGTCCGCACGCTGCACCGGTTCCGCGAGCGGTTCGAGGTGCGCTGGCACCCGCTGCCGTCGCGCGCCGCCGCGCCGCTGGCCGTCGCCCTGGTGGCGGTCGTGGCCGTGGCCGGCAGCCTCGTCGCCGCGCCCGCCGCCGAGGCCGCGTTCGACCGGCCCGCGTCCTACCTGCAGCGCACCCAGAACGCCGACGGCGGATGGGGCGCCGCGCCGCGACAGGCGTCGTCGTCGATGCACACCGCGTGGGCGGTCATGGGCCTCGCCGCGTCGGGCCGGCATCCCGCGCGGGTGCGCCGTGGCGGCCGGTCGGGGGTGGACTACCTCGTCGCCACGATCGGTGGCGTGCGGCAGACCGCGGACCTCGAGCGCACGATCCTCGCGCTGGTCGCCGGCGGACGGTCGCCGCGGTCGGTGCGCGGGCGCGACCTCGTGCGCGAACTGGTCCGGCGTCGGCGCTCCGACGGGTCGTTCACGGGGCTCGTGAACCAGACCGCGTTCGGGATCCTCGCGCTGCGGGCGTCCGGCCGGTCGGCACGGGACCGGACGATCCGCTCCGCGGCGCGGTGGCTCGCGCGCCAGCAGAACCGCGACGGTGGCTTCAACTTCGCGCGCCGGGGTGGGCTGAGCGGCATCGATGACACCGCTGCCGCGGTGCAGGCGCTCGCCGTCGCGGGCCAGCGGTCGGCCGCGCGCCGCGGTGGGGCGTTCCTCGCCCGCCAGCAGAATCCCGACGGCGGCTACCCGCTGAACCCGCGCCAGGGGTCCAACGCGCAGAGCACGGCGTGGGCGATCCAGGGCCTGCGCGCCGCCGGGCGCAACCCGAACGCCCAGCACCGCGGAGGCGCGCGCAACCCGACGTCCTTCCTGCGGTCGCTGACCACCGGGTCGGGTGCGGTGAGGTACTCGCGGACCAGCGGGCAGACGCCTGTCTGGGTGACCGCGCAGGCGCTCACCGGCCTCGCGATCCGGCCCCTCCCGATCCGGCCTCCGCGCCGATGACGGGCCGCCCGGCGGGATCGTGCCGGACCGCACGTCATCAAAACCCATCGGTCCGGTAGGTTTCCCGCCCCATGCGAGTAGGTGTCCCCAAGGAGACCGCGGAGGGCGAGCAGCGGGTCGCGCTCGTTCCCGAGGTCATCAAGAAGCTTTCCGCCGGCGGCCATGAGGTCGTCGTGCAGCCCGGTGCAGGCGCCGGCGCGATGATCCCCGACGCGTACTTCACGGAGGCGGGCGCGACGCTGTCCGACGACGTGTGGAGCGCCGATGTCGTGGTGAAGGTCGCGCCGCCGACGAGCGAGGAGATCGCCAAGCTCGGCTCCGGCACGCTGCTCGTCGGGTTCCTCGAGCCGCTGACGAACGGGCCGGTCATCAAGGCTCTCGCCGACGCGAAGGTCACCGCGTTCGCGATGGAGTCCGTCCCGCGCATCACCAGGGCGCAGGCGATGGACGCGCTGTCGTCGCAGTCCAACGTCGCCGGCTACAAGGCCGTGCTGCTGGCGTCGACCGAGATCGGCCGCTTCCTGCCGATGCTCATGACCGCCGCGGGCACCATCCGCCCGGCGAAGGCGCTCATCCTCGGCGCCGGTGTCGCGGGCCTGCAGGCCATCGCGACCGCCCGCCGCCTGGGCGCGCAGGTCGTCGGCTACGACGTCCGCTCCGCCGTCAAGGAGCAGGTCGAGTCGCTCGGCGCGCAGTTCCTCGAGCTCGAGGCCGGCAAGGGCGCGGAGGGCGAGGGCGGCTACGCCCGCGAGCTCACCGACGAGGAGAAGGCCGCGCAGCAGCAGGAGCTGACCGACGCGATCGCCGGGTTCGACATCGTCATCACGACGGCGCTCGTGCCGGGCCGTCCCGCGCCGAAGCTCATCACCGCCGAGGCCGTCGAGAAGATGCCGGCCGGCGCGGTCATCGTCGACCTGGCGGGCATCGCCGGCGGCAACTGCGAGCTGACCGAGCCGGGGCAGACCGTCGTCAAGCACGACGTCACCATCGCCGCCCCGCTGAACCTGCCCTCGACGATGGCCGAGCACGCCTCGTCGCTGTACGCCCGCAACATCCAGGCGCTCATCGAGCTGTTCCTCGACGAGGAGAAGCAGGGCGTCAGCCTGGACTTCGAGGACGAGATCATCGCCGGTTCGTGCATCACGCGCGACGGGGAGATCGTGAACGAGGGCGCCAAGCAGACGGCGGCCGCGACCGCCTGACACCCGGAGAGACCTCATGGATTTCCTGACTCTCGCCGCGAGCACCGCTGAGCGCACACCGATCATCACGCTGCTGGCGATCACCGTGCTCGCGGGCTTCGTCGGCTTCTTCGTCATCAGCAAGGTGCCGAACACGCTGCACACCCCGCTCATGTCGGCCACGAACGCCATCCACGGCATCGTGCTGCTCGGCGGCCTCATCGCCATGTTCGGCGCGGATGACGCGCTCACCAAGGCCATGCTCGTGGTGGCGATCATCTTCGGGATGATCAACATCGTCGGCGGCTTCCTGGTGACGGACCGCATGCTCGAGATGTTCAAGAAGAAGGACTGACGATTCTGATGCTCGCCACCTCCTTCTACCAGGACACCGCGTTCATCAACGCGCTGTACATCGTCGCGTTCACGCTGTTCATCGTCGGCCTCTCGCAGGTCACGAGCCCGCTCACCGCGGTGCGCGGCAACCGGATCGCCGGCTACGGCATGGTCGTCGCGATCGTCGCGACGCTCCTCATCGAGGGCGCCGGCAACTGGGTCCTCATCGCGATCGGCCTGATCGTCGGCACCGCGATCGGCATCCCCAGCGCCCGCCAGGTCAAGATGACCGCGATGCCGCAGATGGTCGCGCTGTTCAACGGCGTGGGCGGCGGCGCGATCGCGCTCATCGCGTGGGCCGAGTACCGCGAGTACGCCGAGCTGGGCGTCGGCCTCGGCGACGAGCTGGCCATCGGCATCCCGCTGGTCTTCGCCGCGATCGTCGGCTCCGTGTCCTTCTGGGGCTCGAACATCGCGTTCGCCAAGCTCCAGGAGCTCATCGGCGGCAGCCCGATCAAGGTCCCGGGCGGCGTCGTCCTCAACGTCCTGCTGCTCCTTGCCGCGATCGCCTGCGGCGTGGCGATCCTCGCCGGCGAGAACGAGGAGCTGCTGTTCATCGGCATCCTCGTGTTCAGCGCCGTGCTCGGCAACCTCTTCGTGCTGCCCATCGGCGGTGCGGACATGCCGGTCGTCATCTCGACGCTCAACGCGTTCACCGGCCTCTCGGCTGCGGCGGCGGGCATCGCGCTCGACAACACCGCGCTCATCGTGGCCGGCATGATCGTCGGCGCGTCCGGCACGATCCTCACCGACCAGATGGCGAAGGCCATGAACCGGACGATCCCGTCCGTGCTGCTCGGCGGCTTCGGCGGCGGTGGCGTGGAGGCTCCCGCCGGCGCGCCCACGGGCGCCGAGGGCGGCACGGTCCGCTCCACGAGCGCCGCCGACGCCGCGATCCAGCTCGCGTACGCGCGCCAGGTCGTCGTCGTCCCCGGCTACGGCATGGCGGTCTCGCAGGCGCAGCACGCCGTCCGCGAGATGGCAAAGGCGCTGGAGGAGAAGGGCGTCGAGGTCAAGTTCGCCATCCACCCGGTCGCGGGCCGCATGCCCGGGCACATGAACGTCCTCCTCGCGGAGGCCGACGTGCCGTACGACCAGCTCAAGGAGATGGACGAGATCAACGGCGAGTTCGGCCGCACGGACGTCTCGCTGGTGATTGGCGCGAACGACGTCACGAACCCGGACGCGCGCTCGAAGCCCGACTCGCCGATCTACGGCATGCCGATCCTGAACGTCGACGAGTCGTCGTCGGTGATCGTCCTGAAGCGCTCGATGTCCAGCGGTTTTGCCGGCATCGACAACCCGCTCTTCGTCAACCCGAAGACGGCCATGCTCTTCGGCGACGCCAAGGGCAGCATCACCGAGATCACGTCGGAGCTCGGCAACCTGTAGTCCGTTGGGGGTTGCATGATCGGCCCGTCCGGCCGATCATGCAGCCATGGGTGAGCTTCCGCTCCTCGTGCGGTGTCTGCTGGCGGCCGCTCTGGCCGCCACCATCGTCTGGGCGTTCTTCGGCCGGGCACCACGCCGCACGGTGTCGGTGCGTGCCGTCGTCTGGACGGGCTCCCTCGGCGTGGCCTGTTACGGCGCGGCCGCGCTGGCCGTCGCATTCGGCCGCTCGGAGGCCGCGATCCTCATGGCGCTCGCCGTCGAGGGCCTGTGCGCGACGGTGTGGCTGGCCCGCGGTGTGCCCCGTGACGAGGGCGACGACGACAGCGGCGGGGGAGGCGGCGGCCGGCCGCCGCACCCGACCGGCCCGTCGCCGATCGACTGGGAGCAGTTCGACCGCCAGCGGGAGGCCTGGGCGGGCCGGACCGGGTCGCAGCCGCGGCCCCCGCAGCACGTGGCATGACGCCGCCGTACCCGTGGTGACCGGCAGGTCGCCGTTGCCATGGCGACGTGGATCTGCCGTTCGGCGCGGAGCTAGGGTTCGGCCATGCTGATCGTCGAACGGGACGACGAGCTGGCCGCGGTGCAGCGGCTGCTGGCGTCCCTGGGGACCGGCGCCGGGCATCCCCTGCTGCTCGAGGGTGCCGCGGGCATCGGGAAGAGCACGGTGCTTGCGCAGGCGGTGGACCGCGCGCGCGAGCGCGGCATCACGGTGCTCCGGGCCTCGGCCAGCGAGTTCGAGCAGCCGCTCGCCCACGGGGTCCTGCGCCAGCTGGTGGAGCCCGTGATCCGGGCGCGCGGCGGCGTGCCGGAGGGCGCTGCCGCCCCGGTCGGATGGATCCTCGACGACAGCGCGCAAGAGCACGACGACCCAACCTTCGCGCTCCTCAACGGGGTGTACTGGTTCGTCTCGGCGTTGGCGGACGAGGGACCGCTGATGATCGCGGTCGACGATCTGCACTGGACCGATCTCCCGTCGCTCAGGGCGCTGGACCACGTGCTGCGCCGCATCGACGACCTGCCCGTCGGCCTGGTGCTGACCACGCGCCCCGCCGAGCCGGGCGCGCCCAACGCGGTGCTCGACGAGCTGCGCCACCGGCCCGGCGTGGAGGTGCTGACCCCGCGGCCCCTGAGCGTCGCGGGGGTGCGCGACGTCGTGCGAGAGCGGTTGCCGGCGGCGTCTGACGCCGGCTGCGAGGCATGCCACGCCGAGACCGCCGGGAATCCGTTGCTCGTGCACGAGCTCGTCCGTGCGCTGGCGGCCGACGGAGCAGACGTCGAGGGGGCGGACGCCGTGCAACGGGTGGCGCTCCCGACGATGGCCGAGCGGGTGCTGCGCCGTGTCGACACGCTCGGCGACGATGCGGCGGCCATCACGCGGGCGGCGGCGATTCTCGGTGACGGAGCCACGCACGTGCAGGTCGCAGGGCTCGGGCAGACGACCGAGGAGCGAGCAGAAACCGTGCTCCGGGCGCTGACCGGCATCGACGTGCTCGCCGGCAACGACCCGTGTCGGTTCAGCCATCCGCTCGTCCGCCGTTCGCTGCTCGACGACATCCCGTCAGCCGAGCGCGACCGCCTCCATGCGCGCGCCGCCGACGTGCTGCGCGACGATGCGCTCGCGGCCGCGGTGCATCTGACCGTGCTGCGGCCCGCCGGGAACGAGCGCGTCGCCCAGGGCCTACGCGACGCGGCCGATCTCGCCATGGCCCGGGCCGCGCCGGACGCCGCCATCGCGCTGCTACGTCGCGCGGTGGCCGAGTACGGGGACGGGCCGGTCCCGAACGCGCTGCTGATCGAGCTCGGGCGCGCGGAGGTGGCGACCCGTGATCCGGCGTGCGTCGTCACGCTGCGCCGGGCGTATGACCGTGAAGCCGATGTGCGCCGGCGGGCCGATGTCGGCTTCCTGCTCGCCGAGGTCCTCAGCCACGCGGGACTGTGGGATGCCATGGACGCCGTGCTCGGCGAGCTGCACACGCTGCCCGAGGACGAGCACGATCGTGCCGCCGATATCCAGATGCTCCGGTTCGCGATGATGATCCACGATCCGAGGTTCACCGCAACGCTCGACGCCGAGACGGCGCGACTCCTGCCGTTGACC
Source organism: Solirubrobacteraceae bacterium (assembly GCA_016463765.1). Lineage (GTDB taxonomy): Bacteria > Actinomycetota > Thermoleophilia > Solirubrobacterales > Solirubrobacteraceae > Svornostia. The sequence continues at coordinate 76,052 of JAEMQS010000009.1, forward strand.
GTGGGGGACGGGTCGAGCCCGCGCGCGCTGGCCGCCGTGATGAGCTCGTCCGCGACGTTCCGCGGGGACGTCGCACAGGCACGGGAGCTCGCGGGACGCGCCCTTGACGACGGCGTCCTCCTCGGCGACCGGTCGATGAGCCCATGGGCAGCGGTGACCGCGTCCCTCGGCACGGTGCTGCTCGACGACGTCGCGCTCAGCCGCCGGCTCGCCGGGACACTGGCGGCGCGGGGCCGCGAAAGCGGCTCGCTGATCGCATCGGGCACCGCGCGGTTGATCGAGACCGCGCTGCTCGCGCGATCGGGCATGGTCGGGCCCGCCGCCGTCGACGTCCGGGCGCTGATGGACATGATCGCCGGGACCGGCATGGCGATGTGGACGATCAACGTGCTGCACCTCTGCGTCGACGTCCTGGTCGAGCGCGAGGACGTGGACGACTGCGCGACGGCCGTCCAGGCGCTGGAGATCGGTCCGGCCTTCTCGGACTCGACCACCGGTGGCCAGCTCGCGGAGTTGCGTGGGCGCCTGGGTCTCCTGCGCGGCGACCGCGCTGCGGCCATCGACGACCTGCGGACGGCCGTGGCGGTCGACCGTGGCCTGCGGATCGCCCCGACGGCGAGCGTGGCCCGGTCGGAACTCGCGCTGGCGCTGGGGCCCGATGAGCGCGATGAGGCGCTCGGCCTCGCGCGGGAAGAGCTCGAGATGGCGCAGAGGACGGGACTCGCGCGCGGGGAGGGCATCGCGCTGCGCGCGGTGGGCCAGCTGACGGGTGGTCCGGCCGGGCTGGACCTGCTCGAGCAGGCGGTCCGGTGTACCGCGAGCGACGATCTCGCGCTGGAGCATGCTCGGTCCCTGACCGCGTACGGCGCGGCGCTCCGTCGGGCCGGGCGGGTGCCCGCGGCGCGGGACGCTCTGGCGCAGGCCCTCGACATCGCCCATCGCGGTGGAGCGCAGCGTCTCGAGCGCCGGGCCACCGAGGAACTCCTCGCCGCTGGTGCCCGGCCTCGGCGCCCGGCGCGCCACGGCGTCGGCGCGCTGACCCCGACGCAGGATCGGGTGGTGCGGCTCGCGGCGGCGGGGGCGTCGAACCCGGAGATCGCGCAGGAGCTGTGGGTCAGCGTCAAGACCGTGGAGACCCACCTCTCCGGCGCCTACGCGAAGCTCGGCATCGGGGGACAGGGCGCTCGGGCCAGCCTGGCCGAGGTGCTCAGGGAGGCACCCTGAACTTTCGCCGTCGGGGGGCCGCAGGGGTTGCGGCGGTGACGTACCGGGACCTAAGTTGGAGCGTATGCGTCAGACCGGGCGATGGATCCTCAGCGCGCGGGTGGCCCTACCGCTTGCGATCACGGCGCTGCTCGTGGTCGCGCCAGGGGCGCTCGCGCGCGACCCGGGGCTGCTCGGCCAGTGGCCGATGGACGCGATCACCGGCACCGGTGCCAGTGCGACGACCGCCGACATCTCGGGCAACGCGCAGACCGGCGGCTTCGAGAACACGCCGACGTTGCAGGCCGGTCGCTTCGGCAGCGCGCTGAACCTCGTCGCCAGCCCGCAGCGGATGCGCGTCGGCAACCCCGGCGGCGCCTGGCCGCTCGAGCCGACCTCGCAGGTCTCCGTCACGACGTGGATCAAGACGTCGAGCTTTCCCGGCGCGCTGCGCTACATCGCGTCGAAGGGCAACTTCGGGTCGCTGCCGAGCTGCAACGGCAGCTCCTACGCGCTGTACACGGGCGTCTCGACGCCCGGCAACCCCTTCCTCGGGCTCACGTTCTACGTGTGGACGTCCACGGGCGGCAGCGTCCGCTCACCGGTGCTGCCCTCGACGAGCCCGATCTGGACCGACAACGCCTGGCACGCGGTGACGGGCACCTATGACGGCGCGCGCGTGCGCCTCTACGTCGACGGCGCCGAGGTCGGGACCGGCAACCCCGCGAGCGGGCCGATCCTGTACTCCGGGTCGATCGCCGACGCGTTCACCGTCGGGCGCTACGCCGATCCCGGATGCCCGGACCCGTCGCAGTTCCCCGGGGGGATCGACGAGGTCCGGGTCCACGACCGCGCGCTGACGGCGGCGCAGGTCGGCAAGCTGCACGACTCGTCGGCCACCACGCCGCCGGATCTGGCCGAGCCGCCGCCGGGCGGCGACACCCCGCCGTCGCCGTCGCCGTCACCGACCCCGCCGGCGGAGCCCGCGGCCCCGCCCGTCGCGCGCCTCACGGCCCCCGCCGGGACCGCGTCGGTGTCGCGGCCGTTCATCCTCGACGCCAGCGCCACGCGGGGCGCGACCACGCTGCAGTGGGACCTCGACGGGAACGGCAAGCAGGACGTCATCACCCCGGCGAGCCAGCCGTACCTGAGCGTGCGCCCGGTCAGCCCTGGTCCCACGCGCGTGAAGCTGACCGCCGTCGGCGCGGGCGGCGCGACGTCGAGCGTCACGTCCGCGGTCACGGTCGGGGGGCCGAGCCTCTCTGCCGCGGCGCTGAAGGCGGTCAAGCCGCTGCTCATCACCGCGGCAGGGTCGTCGCCGTCCAAGGTCAACCCGTTCGGCACGATCAGGACGCAGCTGGAGATCTTGCGCGGCGCGTGCGTGGAGCCCACGACGGTGACCTTCGGGCTCGTCGAGGCCACCAGCTGCTTTGCCCGCACCGCGAACCTGGACGAGGTGCCCGACGACGTCCGCGACGTGGTGCGCCGTCACTACGACTCCGAGCGCTATCCGCAGCTGGCCCAGACCATCTGCAACCTGGCGGCCCGTGGCGAGCGGCCGCAGCAGCTGTGCGAGGACGCCAAGGCGATGTTCGCCAAGCGGCAGCTCGACGTCTACGTGACCCAGGGGCCGGTCACGTTGAACGGCATGCGCCTCGTGCCCAAGGACGGGTCGTCGATCGCGATGTACCCGAAGCAGCAGCGTCTGATCGCCAGCAACGCGACGCTGACGTGGGGCAGCTTCACGATCCAGTCCGGCGTGATCGACATGAACCTCGAGCGCCAGCAGGGCATCGACGGCATTCGCTACAGCGACTCTCCCGCCGGCAGGCCGGGACCGAACGGCCTCGTGCCGCCGAACGGGCGGGCGCGCCTCCTGTACTTCGACGCGGCAAAGAGCGTCCCGTCCATCGGCGGGTTCAAGCTCAACGGCACCGCCGAGCTCTCACTGCAGGCCGTCAACGGCGTGCGCGCGGCCACGGCGAACGTCCACGTCCAGCTGCCGTCCGTGTTCAACCTGTTCGGGGGAGCCCCGCCGACCGGTGATGTGCGTCTGAGCTCCTCCAACGCGGCACCGGGCCCGAACCTCGACAACCTCGACCTCCAGCTGCCCGAGGCCAACCTCGGCGCCGCCTACCTGCGCGACGTGCGCTTCCGCTACGCGCGTGCGGGCGGCATCGACGGTGACACGAACGCCGGCACCTCCTGTGATCGCCACGAATGGAAGGCGCAGGCGAACCTCTACATCGGCGGGCAGCCGGGGAATCCCAACGCCACCGCGATCCTCATGGCGCCGCAGCCCAGCCAGAACGGCATCGGGTTCTGCCGGGGGGCCTTCAAGCACGCCGGCTTCCGGCTGGAGCTGGGCAAGACCGTCCGGCCGCAGGTCTTCCCCGGGGTCTTCCTCAGCCAGCTGAACTTCGCGATGCAGCTCGACCCGACGCTGCTGCGCGGCGGCGCGGGCCTGTCGGTCGGTGACGTCGCGCAGGTCGACGGCGCGTTCCTCGTCGCGTTCGCGAGCCCGTCCCAGCCGTACCGCCTGAGCGCAGGCGACGCCGGGGCGGAGTTCGCCGCGCTCGAGGGGCGGGTGTTCCAGAGCACGACGGTCGCCGCCGGCGGGGCGGTGAAGGTCAACGTGCCGAAGTTCGGGCAGCTCGGCCTCGGCAACGGCGCGGTCATGTACTCCTACCCGGACTTCGTCGCGTTCGGCGGGTCGGTGCGCGTCGTGCTCCCCGGGCTGTCCGTGGAGGGCGGCCTGAACGGGTGGGTGGAGATCGACGCCAGGCGCTTCTCGCTCGGCGGCAGCGCGCAGGCGTGCATCGCGGGCTTCCGGTTTGCCTGCATCGGCGCGCAGGTGCTGGTCGGCAGCCGCGGCGTGTCGGCGTGCGGCAACATCGGCGGCAAGCGCCAGAAGGACGGATCGTTCAAGGGCGGCCTGAACCCCGGCGCGGGCCTGCTGTGGGCCGACCCGTGGCCGACGATCTGGCTCATCGACGGCTGCAAGCCCTCGCGCTTCTGGACGGTGTCGTCGCGGACCCGGGCCAAGGCGGCCCAGGACGCCCCCGGCGAGCTGTCCTTCACCGTCACGAAGGGCGAGACGGCGAAGAATCTCCGCATCGCCGGCGCCGGCGGTGCGCCGATGGTGCGGATCACCGGCCCCGGTGGCCAGAGCCTGGACATCTCCGGTGACGCGAACGTGCAGGACAAGGCCCTGGCCGGACTGCGCCAGCCCGAGGGCAACGTGACCTGGGCCGGCGTGGACAACGGCCCGACGGGCCGCTACCGCATCGAGCCGCTGCCCGGCTCGGTCCCGATCACCGGGCTGGAGGCCACGCGCCCGGACTACTCCAGCGCGTACAAGGCGAGCGTCAGGGCGACCGGTCCGTCGCAGGAGGTGCTCGGGGCACGCGCCGCGGCGACGGGCACGCGGACCCTGCAGTACGACACGGGTCGTCCCGCCGGCCAGGTCGTCACCTTCGTCGAGCAGGGCGCCGACGTGAACCAGATCATCGGGACCTCACGCGGCGGGAAGGGCACGCTGCGCTTCACGCCCGCACCGGGCCGCGCGATCTCCCGGCGGATCGTCGCGCAGGCCACGATCGACGGCGTGCCGATCCCCGAGCAGGTCGTCACGCGGTACCGCGTGGGCCCGACCACGACGCCCAAGCGGGCCGCGAGCGTGACCGCGCGTCGGCGCGGGACGGGTGTCCGGGTGGGCTGGGCGGCGGTCGCCGGGGCCCGCGCGTACAGCGTCACCCTGAAGTCGGCCAACGGCCCGTCGCGCACGCGGCGCCTGGGGGCCGGGGTGCGCGCAGCGACGATCCCGGGCGTGCCGCGCGACTACGCCGGCACCGTGACGGTCGCCGCGCAGGATGCCCTGGGCCGCTGGGGCAAGCCGCGGACCGCCCGGTTCGCGCGCCGCAACCGGCCGTTCACCGCCCTGCAGTCCACTGCGCGCAACCAGCGGCGGGACAACCGGTGATCTAGGCTTGCCCGGTGGGTCGCATCGTCGTCGGCACCTCGTCCTGGGCCGATCCCGGCTTCATCAAGACGTGGTACCCGCCGGGCCTGCCGGCCCGTGACCGGCTGCAGTTCTACGCCGAGCGCTACGAAGGCGTCGAGGTCAACGCGAGCTTCTACGCGGTGCCCGAGGTCAAGACCGTCGAGCGCTGGGCGCAGATCACGCCGCCGGACTTCACCTTCGACGTGAAGCTGCACCGGCTGCTCAGCCGCCATGCCGCGCCGATCGAGTCGCTGCCGCCGCAGCTGCGCGACCTCGCCGACGTCACGTCCCGCGGTCGCGCAAAGCTGTCCGAGGAGCTGGAGGAGGCGATGGTGGGGGCGGTCAAGGACGCCATCGCGCCGCTGGAGGAGACCGGCAAGCTCAGCGCGCTGCTGCTGCAGCTCTCGCCGTCGTTCTCGCCCAAGCACCACGAGCTGGCCGAGCTCGCACCGATGCTCCAGTCGTTCGCGCCGCGCGCCGTGGCGGTGGAGTTTCGCCACCGGTCGTGGGTCGAGGGTGACCGGCTGGAGGCGACGCTCGCCTGGCTGGACGAGCACGACGCTGCGTTCGTCTGCACCGACGGCCCGCAGGGCGATGCCCCGACGATGATGCCCCGGGTCGACGCCGTGACCAGCCCGCAGATCGCGTACCTGCGGATGCACGGACGCAACGCCGAGGGCTACCTGAAGGGCAAGAGCGTCGCCGAGCGCTTCGACTGGGACTACGCCGACGACGAGCTGCAGGCGCTCGCCGAACGGGCGAGGGCGCTGGCCGAGGACACCGGCCAGGTGCGGATGATGTTCAACAACAACCGGGACGACCTCGCGCCCCAGGCGGCGACCCGGATGCGGATCCTGCTGGGCCAGGACCCCGGCCCGCCGGCCGGGCCGCCACAGGGCGCCCTCCTGTAGTCGAGCGTGGGACACTGAGCGCATGCGCCGCGTCCTGCCCGTTCTCGCGCTTTTGGCAGTGCTTGCCGGCGCCGCGCCCGCCCTGGCGGCGCCCCAGCCGGAGGTGCGGGTGTTCGTCGGGGCGAAGATCCCATCCGAAGAGCTGCGCGGCGCCCGCGTCAACGCCGCAGGCAAGGGCGTCATCGTCCGTGTCGCACCCGGCAAGGACCGTGCGAGCGGGAAGGTGCAGACCGTCGGCACCTTCACCCCGAACCCCGCCCAGCTCACCGCGATCCGCGCCGCCGCGAAGGGCGTCTACGCCAACGCGAAGGTCACGGTCCCGAAGGTCCGCGGAGAGATGTACGCGGCCGTCACGGTGAAGATCGGGACGAAGGAGCGGACGGCCCTGGGCATGCACGGGATCTCGCCGCAGATGAAGGCGCTGCTCGACGCGCTCAACGTCGTGCTGCCGCCGGCGCGCCAGCTGCCCGTGCCCGAGGGGCTGGTCGCCACCGCGGCCTTCTCTCCGCCGGAGGCGAAGTGCCCTGCCGGCGAGACGGCGACGACGGCGTCGCGTGAGGTCTCGCTGAAGGACGCCGCGAAGGCCGGGATGGTCAAGCTCGCCAGCAAGGGCAAGATCAGCGGGGACGGCGTGAAGGTCGAGGGCACGTGGAAGCCGATCAAGGCCCCGGTCAAGCTGCGCTTCAACATCGAGTTCATCGACAGCGGGCCGAACCCGGGCGCCCCCACGCCGTCGGCGGTCGCCGGCGCCATCGAGGGCCAGCTCAACGGCAAGCTGAAGTTCAAGGGGCAGCCGGTCAAGGTCGACGTGGTCGCCAAACGGCGCTCGAGCACCGAGGCGCCGACCCCGTGCTTCCACCAGATCTACTTCTACCCCGAGCGAGGTGTGCGCGACTACGTCGACGGGCTCGACGGCCTGACCAACCCGCAGCCGCAGGGCGGCCAGTGGAACTACGGCGGCGCGAACGACGCGGTGAGCTGGGCCCACGAGACCATGCACCTCGCGGGGCTCGACGACCAGTACCGCGACTTCTTCCAGGTCGGCGGCAAGGAGTACCCGGTGCCCTCGTCGGTCAACAGCGAGGACAGGGAGGCGCTGAAGAAGTGGGCGGAGTCCAAGGGGCTGGACGTCAACGCCGGCAAGCTGCACTCCATCCCGCACAAGGGCCACGAGAACGACCTGATGGGCAGCGCGCAGGCCGGGTTCAACGTCCCGGAAGGCGCGCTGGCGAAGATCTGGGCGCTGTCGGCGAAGACGGTCGACATCCACGGCGAGCCCGGCGACATCCTGCTGAACAAGAACCCCGCCCACCAGAACCTCGGCGTCGGCGCGGCGTTCGACATGAGCGTCAAGCCCGGGAAGCCCGCGGTGAAGGAGGGCATGGTCGCCTACTGCATCGACCTGCAGGACAAGGGGCCCGCGGTGGGCGACGTCTTCGACGTGCTGGGCAACGCCGCCGAGCGCCCCGAGCCCGGGATGGCCGAGCTGGCGCGGGTGCTGCGCCACGTCGACAGCCTCCAGCAGCGGCTGCTGGAGGAGGTGTCGGGCGCGCAGCTCGCCGTGTGGCGCGTCACGAACGAGAGCGGCGCGGCCTCGTACTCCGCGACGGTGGACGCGATCCTCGCGGCGGCGCAGGTCCCGCCCAACGTGGACTTCGGCACCCCGCACTTCGAAACGCCGAACCCCGGGGTGCCGGAGACCACGAGCATCACCAACGGCGCGATCGACCCGACGGTGGGCACCGACCCCGCGGTCGCCGCGGAGATCGAGCGCCAGGCGGTCGCGCCGAAGCCGAAGCTCGCCCGGCTGGCCATCGGCCCCCGGCGGATCACGAGCGCCACGCGGGTCCTCACGGTGACGTTCGAGCTGAGCGGCGCGGGCGACCGGGTGCGCGCCCGGGTGTTCCAGCGCGGCCGGCGCAAAGCGCTGCGCACGACGAAGCTGCGCACCGTGGAAGCGGGGGCGACGAGCTTCGCGCTCGTCGTGCCGAAGCTCTCCCCGGGCTCCTACAGCGTGCGGCTCAGCGGCCGCTTCGGGCAGAGGACGGTGCGGTTCACCGTCAGCGGGTGATCCGCTCGCAGCTGCTGCCCAGCACCTCGTCGAAGCGGTCGAGGTGCACGGTGTCAAACCCGCTGCCGCAGCGCACGCGGTCGCGGGTGCCGTCGACGAGGTTGACGATGTCGTTGCCCGGGCCGGCGTTGACGCGGTCGCGGTTCATGCCGCCCCAGATGCGGTCGTTCCCCGGGCCGCCCTTGATGACGTCCCGGCCGCGGTCCCCGGTGATCCGGTCCCCGCCGCTGCCGCCGTAGATGCGGTCGTTGCCCTTGCGGCCGGCGATGACGTCGCGACCCGGCCCGCCGGACAGCGCGTCGGCGCCGGCCTGACCCTCGAGGACGTCGTCGCCCTCCTCGCCGAAGACGCGGTCGTTGCCCGACCCACCGAGGAGCTTGTCGTCGCCGGCGCGGCCGTAGACCCAGTCGGCGCCGCCCATGGCCATGATCTTCTCCGGCCCGTTCGTCCCGAGGATCCTCTGGGGTGCACGATTGCCCGTGATGAGGCGCAGGCCGTCGTAGCCGGGGTCGCGCGGGGGAGACGCGGCAACCGTCACGCGCTCGCATCCGCGCACCGGCGTCCCGCTCAGGTCCGCCGCGTCGAGCAGGACGGTGTCGTCGCCCGGGCCGCAGTCGATGCGGGCGTCGGCGAGCTCGTCGTGCTCGTCGGCGGTGTACGCGTCGCCGTCGGTCGGCGCGGGAACGAGGTCGACCGCGTTGACCACGTCGTCGCCGTCACCGGCGATGAAGGTGTCGCGACCCGGGCCGCCCTCGAGCCGGTCGTTCCCGGTGCCGCCGCGCATGCTGTCGTTGCCGCGGCCGCCGGCCAGCACGTCGTTGCCGCTGTCGCCGCGCAGGGAGTCCTTGCCGCTGCTGGCGACCACGCGGTCGTCGCCGGGGCCGCCGCGCAGGATGTCGCTGCCGCTGCCGCCGAGGATCTCGTCGTTCCCGCCGTCGCCCCACAGCCGGTCCGTCGCGTTGCCGCCGGAGATCCAGTCGTCGCCCGGGCCCCCGCGGGCGCGGTCGTGGCCGAACTCCATGGAGATGCGGTCGCGGCCGTTGTCGCCCCGCGCGCGGTCGTTGCCCGGGCCGGCGCGGACCACGTCGTCGCCCGGGCCGCCGCGCAGCCGGTCGTCGCCGGTGCCGCCGGAGAGGAGGTCGCTGCCGTGGCCGCCCCACAGGCGGTCGTCGGCCGATTCGCCGTGGAGGCGGTCGCGGCCGCTGTTGCCGCTCAGGCGGTCGCGGTCCGAGCCGCCCAGCAGGCGGTCGTTCCCGGCGCCGCCGTGCAGGTGGTCGCGCGAGCGCTGGCCGCGCAGGCTGTCGCTGCCGCCTCGGCCCCACAGCCGGTCCGGACCGGAGGTCCCGAGCAGCAGGTCGCGTCCGGGGCCGCCGCTGGCGCGGGCGACGGCGTCGCCCGCCTTGGCCCGGACGACGCGCAGTTCGGCGGCCGATGCCGGGACGGCGGAGAGCGCCGCGGCGGCGAGGGCGGAGACGATGGCGAGACGACGGGCCACGCTTCTACCTTCGACGCGCCGGCGGCGGAGTTGAGGGCAGCTGGACGCTCAGTGCGCCGGGGCGTACGCGGGATCGTGCTCGTGCTGGCGGAAGAAGTCGACGAACGCGCCCACGTACGAGCTGAACGGCGGGCACGACACGCCGTGCGGCGCCAGCAGCTCCGCCGTGCGCGTGCCGTCGTAGCGCACCGCATGGTTGAGGTAGCGCAGGGACTCGGGCGGAATGCCGCCGACGATCGCGCGGATCGGCTTGACCGACAGCGCGAGTTCCAGGCTCGGGAGCCACGTCGGCAGCTTCGGCGGCCGGCCCGCGTAGACCTCCGACAGCAGCTCGACGAGGGACGCGGCGGGCAGCGGCTGGGGGTCGACGAGCTGGAGCGTCTCGCCCTTCGTCTCCTCGATCTGCGAGCCGACGGCGAGGGCGTCGATGATGAAGTCGACGGGAACCGCGTTGAACGGCGCGTCGGCGCGACCCATCTTCATGAGCGGGAGGCCGTAGCGCGCGAACGAGCTGATCGCCCGCAGGATGAAGTACGGGCCGTCGAACTTCTGCGTCTCGCCCGTGCGCGAATCGCCGACGACGATCCCCGGCCGGAAGACCGTGGTCGGGACGTGGTCCATCGACTCGCGCACCAGGACCTCGGCGGCGAACTTCGTGGACTCGTAGAAGTTCTTGAACTCCTGGCCCTGGTCGAGCTCGGACTCCAGGACGAGCCCATTTCGCAGGCCGGCGACGTAACACGTCGAGACGTAGTTGTGGCGCTTGAGGTTCGGGCACTGCTCGCAGAACGCGATGACGTGCCGGGTCCCCTCGATGTTGACCTTGCGGGCGATCTCCTCGCCCACGGCCAGGTCGTAGACCGCGGCGAGGTGGAAGACGTCCACGACCTCGCCCGCCAGTTCGGCGTAGCGGTCGGCGGACAGGCCGAGCTTCGGGTCGGTGATGTCGCCCTCGAGGATCTCGACGCGGTCGCCGCCGGGCAGGCCACTCGCGACCTCGCGGGCCCGGGACGCCATGCGCGGCTCGACGAGACAGACGACGCGCAGGTCGGCGCGGTCGTCGAGCAGACGCGCCACGAGGCGCGTCCCGAGGAACCCGGGGAACCCGGTCAGGAGTGTGGTCACGTCAAGGGCCTTTCGAGAATCGCGCGGTCCGGAACGGGACGGAGGACCTGCAGCACCGGCGCAGCGTAATGACCTTTGCGACGCGGCGGTAGGACGAGAGTTCGGAAGTCTCTGGTACTGTGACCAACCTCCATGAGTCTTCCGAACTCTGGCCTGGTCTCCGATCGGGTCTTCGACGATCTCCTGCGCCGCGTCCTGACGGGCGACGTCCTCGCGGGCGAGCGGCTGCCGACCCAGCGCCAGCTCGCCGCCGACCAGGGGGTGACGCTGTCCTCCCTGCGGGAAGCGCTCAAGCGGCTCGAGCAGATGGGCCTGCTCGACGTGCGCCACGGCGACGCGACGTACGTGCGCGACTGGCGCGAGCACGGGACGCTGGACGTGCTCGGTCACCTCCTGCTCGGCTCCGGCGGCCTGGACGCCGACGTGCTGCGCGACGTGCTGGAAGCGCGCTCGCTGACCCTGCGTGAGATCGCCGGCCTGGCCGCCACGCGCGGCGACGCCAACGACGACCGGCTCCTCACCCGCCTGGCCGACGACGTGGCCGCCGCGCAGGACATGGCGCAGGCCACCGCGGCCGACTACGCGTTCTTCGCCGCGCTGGCGAAGGCCTCGCGCAACATCGTCTTCGTCCTGCTGCTCAACGCGATCGGGGACGTGTATCTGCCGCAGGCCCAGGCGGTTCCGGTCGCGGCGAGCCACGCCGAGCTGGCGCCCCTCTACACGCAGGTCGCGGGGGCCGTCGCCGCGGGCGACCCGGCCGCGGCGCGCCGCGCGGCGTGGGACCTGGCAGAGCGCCAGCGGCTCAGCGTCCTGGAGCTGCTCGGATGAATGCGCTCAGTGGCCGCGAGGCGTCCATCGCCGCGTGCCTGTGCGACACCGTCGTGGCGCCGGCCGGCGGTCTGCCGCCCGTCGCGCAGACGGACGCGATCGCGGCGCTCGACACCACGCTGTCCAGCGGCCCCGCCATCACGCGGCTCGGCCTGCGGGCCCTGCTGATGGGCCTCGAGCTCGTCCCACTCGCCCTCGGCGAGGGCGCCCGGATGCGGCGGCTGACGGCCGCCCGCCGCATCGTCGTCCTGGACCGCCTGCGTCGCGGCCCGCTCGCGGGCGCGATGCAGGCCCTCGACGCCGTGCTGGCGTTCTCGTACTTCGGCGACGCCGAGGTCATGCGCCGCCTGGGCTACGACGCCGAGATGAACGCCGCCCGCGGGCGGGCGCTGCGCGACGCCGAGGGACGCTGGTGAAGGTCGCGGGGGAGACCGTCGCGGGCGCCGAGCTGGCGGGCGAGCGCATCGTCACGTTCGACGCGTGCGTGATCGGCACGGGCGCCGGGGGCGCGCCCGTCGCGGCCGAGCTCGCGGCGGCGGGCCTGCGGGTCGCGATGCTCGAGGAAGGGGCCTGGCACGACGCCGACGACTTCTCCGCCCGCCCGCGCGACATGGCCCCCCGGCTGTACCGCGACGGCGGGCAGAGCGTGACGATCGGCGACCCGCCGATCGTCCTGCCCACCGGCCGCGGCGTCGGCGGGACGACCCTCATCAACAGCGGGACGTGCTTCCGGACGCCCGCGCACGTGCTCGAACGGTGGCGCGAGGACGACGGCCTGAGCGCCCTCACCGAAGAGGAGCTGGCGCCGGTGTTCGACGACGTCGAGGCGACCATCGGCGTCGCCGAGGTGCCGGCGGACCTGGCGGGCGAGAACGCGGCGATCGTCCGTCGCGGCGCCGAGCGGCTCGGCCTCTCCGGCGGCTACCTGCGGCGCAACGCCCGCGGGTGCGTGGGCTCCGGCGTGTGCGCGTTCGGCTGTCCCGCAGGCGCCAAGCAGCACACCGGCGTGACGTTCGTTCCCCGCGCGTGGGAGCACGGCGCCGTGCTGTTCACCGACGCCACGGTGCGCGACCTCGTACGGCGCGGTGACCGCGTCACGGAGGTCGTCGCCTCCACGAGCGCGGGCGGGACGCTGCGCGTGCGCGCGGACGTCTTCGTCGTGGCGTGCGGCACGATCGGCACGCCGCTGCTGCTGCGCCGCAACGGCCTCGGGACCGCGTCGGGCCAGCTCGGCCGCAACCTGTCGATCCATCCCGCGAGCGCGGTGCGCGCGCGGATGGACCACGAGGTCCGGATGTGGGAGGGCGTGCCCCAGTCCTACTACGTCGACGCGTACGCGGCCGACGGCATCATGCTCGAGGGCATCGCCGCACCGCCCGACCAGGCCGCGATGGCGACCCCGCGGGCGGGGGCCGTGCTGCGCGACCTCATGCTCGACGTCCGCCGCAGCGCGTCGTTCGGGGTCATGGTCACCGACGAGGGGCGCGGCGCCGTGCACAGCGTCCTCGGGCGGCCGGTGCTGCGCTACGACCTGCATCCCGGTGACGCCGCGCGCTTCCAGCGGGGGTTCGCCCATCTCGCCGAGATCTTCTTCGCGGCGGGTGCCCGCGAGGTGATCGTGCCGGTCTCGGGCCTGCCCGCGCTGCGCGATCGCGATGTCGAACCGCTGCTTCGCGCGCGCGTGCGTCCGCGCGACCTGAAGCTCATGGCGTTCCACCCGCTCGGGACCGCGAGGGCGGGGGCCGATCCCGAGCGCTCGGTGGTCGACGGCGACCTGCGCGTCCACGGGCTGGCGAACCTCTTCGTGGCCGACGGCAGTGTCGTGCCGTCGTCCCCGGGTGTGAACCCGCAGCTGACGATCATGGCGCTGGCGACCCGCGCGGCCCGCCTGATCGCGGCGCGCGGCTGATCCCTCAGGACGGTTTGGCAGACTGGACGGGTGCTCGACCGCGCCTCCGCTCTGCGATCCCTGGCGGCCGACCGCTTTGACGTCGTCGTGGTCGGCGGCGGCATCACCGGTGCGGGGGTCGCGCTCGACGCCGCCTCGCGCGGCTACAGCGTCGCGCTCGTCGAGAAGGCCGACTACGCGTCGGGGACGTCGAGCCGGTCCAGCAAGCTCGTCCACGGCGGGCTGCGCTACCTGCAGAACTTCGACCTCGGGCTCGTCCGCGAGGCGCTCGTCGAGCGCCAGCTCATGGTGGCGCTGGCGCCGCATCTCGTCACGCCGCTGCCGCTGGTCATCGCCGCCTTCGACGGCAAGGCGCCGGACCGCGTCATGGGGGCGGGCCTAAACCTCTACGACGTCATGACCTTCGAGCGGCGCCCGGGGCGCCTGGCGCGCCGGCTGGGCCGTCCAGGACGCGGGGAGGCGCTGCAGGCGCCGTCGAGCTGGAGCCCGGACCGCCACCGCTCGATCTCCGGCGACGAGGTCGTGGCGCACATCCCCGCGCTCGGGCCGCGCGAGCCGACGGGCGGCTACCTGTTCTACGACTGCCAGACCGACGACAGCCGGCTGGTCCTCACGGTCCTCGCCGAGGCCGAGCGCTACGGCGCGGTGTGCGCGAACCGCGTGGAGGTGCTCGAGCTCGTCGAGGACGGCGGACGGGCGGTCGGGGTGAAGGTCCGCGACGCGGTCGACGGCGCCGAGTTCGAGGTGCTCGCCGACAACGTCATCAACGCGACGGGCGTGTGGGCGGACCGCCTGCGCCCCGAGGAGCTCCACGACGAGGCGGAGGTCCCGCGCATCAGCCCCAGCCGCGGCACGCACGTGACGTTCCGCCACGAGGACATCCCGCTCGTCTCCGGCGCGATCGTGCCCGTGGGCGACGGCCGGTTCCTCTTCGCGCTGCCGTGGCAGGGCAGGACGCTCATCGGCACGACCGACACCGACTACGAGGGCGACCTCGACCACATCGCGCCCGCCCAGGATGACCTGGAGTACATCCTGGAGGCGACGAACGCGTTCTTCGGCACCGATCTCGCGGTCGAGGACATGACCGGCGCGTACGCGGGCGTCCGCCCGCTGATCTCGACCGGCGACCCGCGCAAGTCCGTCGACATCAGCCGCAAGGCCGAGCTGTACGAGACGTCGTCGGGGATGGTGACCATCACCGGCGGGAAGCTCACGACCTGGCGGCGGATGGCGAAGATGACCGTCGACCGCCTCGTCGAACGCGACGCGCTCGACGCGCCGTGCCGCACCCACGAGATCCCGCTGGGCCAGGCCATCGACGCCGCGGAGCTCCCCCGCGTCGAGGGGGTCCCCGAGGCATCCTACGAGGCCCTCGCGGCACGGTACGGCCACACCGCCCACGACGTGCTCGCCATCGCGGCCGAGCGCGGCGAGCTGGCCCAGCCCGTGGTCGAGGGCCTGCCCGACCTGCTGGCCGAGGCGGTGTTCTCCGCGCGCGCGGAGCAGGCGGGGTCGCTGGGCGACGTGCTGCTGCGCCGCACCCGCCTGGGACTGCTGGCCGCGAAGGAGGTCGACGCCGGCGCGCCGGCCGCCGAGCGCGTCGCCCGCGCCGTGGCCGCGGAGCTGGGCTGGGACGACGCCCGGATCGCCGCCGAACTGCAGGAGTGGGGCCGGGAAGCGGCCCTCGAGGGCATCGGCCTGCAGCCCACGCCGTAACTTTGCCCGTCCGTCCCGGTTGAAGCCCCGGAGACGAGCATTTCCAGCTGTCCCCAACGCCTTGGAGCCGTACGAGACCCCATGCGCCGCATGAGCACCCGGATCACCCTCACCACCCTGACCACCGCCGCCGTCCTGGCGGCAGGTGCGCCCGTGGCATCCGCGGGCGTCTTCCAGGGTGATCCGATCGCGGGACCGAGCGCCGACATCCAGCGGCTCGCCGACATGGACATGGCGCGGGACGGCACCGGGGCACTGGCGTTCATCGCGAACGAGGGCGGCGAGCCGCGCGCGTTCATCTCACGCTTCGTCGCGGGGGCCTTCATCGGCGCCGAGCGCGTCGACGCCGGCCTGCCGGGGGTCTCGGATGTGGCGCTGGCCGCGACGAACGCCGGCCGTGTGGCCGTCGTGTTCTCCGCGGGCGGCGTGATCTACGGCGCCCTGCGCCCGGACGGCGGCCAGCCGTGGACGGCACCCGTGCCGATCGCCAGCGGGACGGCGCCGTCCGTCGCCATGTCGCTCAGCGGCACGGCGTACGCGAGCTTCACGAGCAACGGCGACGTCTACGTGGTGCGCCTGGACCGGCGCAGCAACGCGTGGACGCTGATCCCCACCGCGTTCGACGTCGACCAGCCCCGTGACGCGGGGACCGGCAACAAGCGGTCGAAGATGGCCATCAGCGCCGACGGCACCGGCGTCGTGGTCTGGGGCGAGGACGGGGCCGACGGGCGCACACACGTCTACGCGCGCAAGGTGTTCGGCACGAACCCGTCGACGCGCCCCCAGGACCTGACCCTCAACGAGCTCGAGGGCCGGCCCGCCGGCAGCGCGGACCTGCCCGACGTCGAGGCCGAGGACGACTCGAGCTTCGCGTGGGTGGTCTTCCGCCAGGCGATCGTCGACAGCAACGGCGCACCCCGTCTGCGCACCGTCGCCCGCCGTCAGCGCGGCACGGAGTTCGACCCGCCCGTGGTCGTCGACAGCTTCGGTGTCCCCGCCGACGAGGACACCCGCGGGCCCGGCATCGCCCTCAACGGGCGCGGCGAGGGCATCGCCACGCTCTCCGGGACCGCGACGAACCAGCCGATCGCGGCGCTGCTGAAGAACGACGCGTTCACGCGCGGGCAGCGCTACGGGACCTCGAACACCTTCCCGGCCGCCACGGCCGCCGCGGTCGCGGACAACAGCGACGGCCTGCTCGCGTGGGTCCAGTCGCCCGGCGCCGAGGCGCCCGGCGTCCGGCTGCGTCCGTTCGACGACTTCAACCCGCAGCCCGAGGTCCAGCTCTCCCGCCCCGAACTCGGCGCGGTGGACCCGTCGCGCGGGTTCGACGTGGTCGCCGACCGCGCCGGCTCGGGCGTCGTGGCCTGGGTGCAGGAGAACGCCGCCACGCCCGGCGCGCGCTCGATCGTGGCGGGCTACCTCGACCGGCCGCCGAGGGCCTTCGCCGGATACACCGCGACGAAGTACCGCAAGCTGTCGCGCCCGAGGCTGGCGTGGGGCGAAGCCGTCGACCTGTGGGGTCCGATCACCTATCGGGTCTTCCTCAACGGCGCGCAGGTCACCGAGCTCGCCGGCCGGACGTCGTGGACACCCGTCCAGCCGATCCCCGACGGCGTCCATCGCTGGCAGGTCCAGGCGATCGACCGCCGCGGGCAGGTCACGAGCTCCCGCGTGCGGATCCTGCGCGTCGACGCGACCCCGCCGCGGCTCACGGTCCGCGTCAGCGGCGAGCGCAAGGCGGGCCGCGCCCTGAAGGTGTCCGTCAGCGCCGCCGATGTCCAGAATCCGCGGGCCTCCGGCCTGGCGCGCGTGCGCATCCAGTGGGGCGACGGCACGACCACGACGACGAAGTCGTTCAAGGGCACGTACACCCATCGATACGCCCGGGGGAGCTACACGCTGCGCGTGAGCGCCACCGACAAGGCCGGAGCCGCCACGGTCGTCACCCGGTCGCTGAGGATCGCCAAGCGGTGAGCCTGTGGCCGGCGTTTGGAGCCTGGACAAGGGCGAGGTACCCTCGGAGAGATGGCACGCGAGGCTGACGACCCACGCCTGCGCGCCGAGGAGGCGCGCCTCGCACGCCGTGCCGCCGAGGGCGACGGCGCCGCGTTCGCCACGCTCTACGACCGGTACGAGCAGCGGATCTACA
>JAEMQS010000119.1 GCA_016463765.1 Solirubrobacteraceae bacterium
TCAGGGTGATGAGCAGCACGCCGTCGCGGCGCTCGGTGAGGACCGGCTGGGACATCCTCGGACCCTAACGCCGACGTTACGCCCCGGTGCCCGAGTGCCACGGTGGCGAACCACCGTGCTCCAACCCCGAGAGCGGTCCCCGCACCGGTTCGAGCTCGTAGCCGTCAAACCCGATCCGGACGGGGTTCGGCACCTCATCCGGCGTCGCGTCGGGCGCGTGGTAGTGCGTGTCCCGCGCGGGCGGCGACGCGGAGGCGTTGCGTCGCATCACCGGCCGGCCGAACGCGTCGAACTGCTTGCGTGAGCGAAAGGGCCACATCTCCTGTGCAAATCCTAGACCAGGCGGTCGGGTAGGTTCCGCGCATGCGCCAGCTCGCAGACGACGTCTTCCAGATTCCCCTCATCCCGCGCGACGGGATCAACGCCTACCTCCTCGGCGACACCCTCGTCGACACCGGGATCCCGCCCAGCGGCAAGAAGCTCGCCAAGGAGCTGGGCAGCCGGATCCAGCGCATCGCGATCACGCATGCGCACGGCGATCACATGGGCGGCGCCAAGCACCTCAAGCACGCGCTGGGCGTGCCGCTGCTCGTGGGCGCCAAGGATGCCGAGCCGGCGCGCACCGGCGTGCCCGAGACGAAGCTCGGCGCGTTCGGCCGGGTGACCGCGGGCTTTCCGGGAGTCGAGGTCGACACCGAACTGGCCGAGGGCGACACCGTCGGAGACTTCACCGTGCTCGAGACGCCCGGCCACTCCTCCGGCCACATCTCGCTCTGGCGCGAGCGCGACCGAGTTCTGGTCGCGGGCGACGTCTTCTTCAACATGAACATCTTCACGACGATGCCGGGCCTGCGCCAGCCGTTCGGCCCGTTCACGTTCGACCCCGAGCGCAACCGGGAGTCCGAGCGCCGTCTCGTCGAACTGGAGCCCTCGCTGCTGCTGCTGGGCCACGGGCCGCCGATCACCGGCGCGGCCGAGAAGCTCCGCGCGTTCGCCGCGAAAGAGCTGAGCTGAGCGCGATGCGACTCGAGGGCATCCACCACGTCACCGCCATCACCGGCGACGCGCCCGCGAACGTCGCGTTCTACACCGGGGTCCTCGGCCTGCGGCTCGTCGCCAAGTCGGTCAACCAGGACCAGCCGACCGTCTACCACCTCTTCTACAGCGACGAGGTCGGGAGCGCCGGGGCCGACATCACGTTCTTCGAGTACCCGGGCGCGCCGCGGGGCCGCGCGGGTGGAGGCATGGTGCACCGGATCGCCTGGCGCGTCGGGAGCGTCGAGGCGATCGACTTCTGGGAGGAGCGGCTCGGCGCGCTCGACGACGCGTACGTCGTGCGCGACCAGAACGCGCTGGAGTTCAGCGACCCCGAGGGGCTGCGCCACGAGCTGGTCGTCAGCGAGGCCGACGGGACGCTCAGCGCCCGGCACCCGGAGATCCCGCCCGAGCACGCGCTGCGCGGCTTCGACGGCGTGCGGATGTTCAGCATGCGCCCGGAGCAGAGCGCGCGCATGCTGACCGAGATCATGGGCGCGACCGCGCTCGGCGACGACGTCTTCGAGCTGCGCGGCGAGCGCCGCGGCGGGACGATCGCGTTCGACCCGCCGCCGCACGCGCGCGGCCTGCAGGGCGGAGGCACGGTGCACCACGTCGCGCTCGGGACCACCGCCGCCGAGCACCCGCGCTGGGAGGAGCACCTGCGCGGCGCGGGCGTGGACACCAGCGGGATCGTCGACCGCCACTACTTCCATTCGATCTACTACCGCGAGCCCGGCGGGATCCTCTACGAGATCGCCGACGATGCCCCTGGCTTCACCGTGGACGGCCCGGTCGAGGAGCTCGGGACGAAGATCATCCTGCCGCCCTGGTACGAGCCGCAGCGGGCCGCGATCGAGCAGCAGCTCACCCCGCTGCCGGACCCGCGGGCGGCCTGGGACGCATAGTCCAGACGGGGCAGCGCAGCGCGTCGATTCGGTGCGTCCATAACTTGAAGACTTCTTCATGTCTATACTTCTTCATATGCTGACACCCGGACTTCCGCTCTACCAGGCCAAGGCGGAGTTCTTCCGCACGCTCGGCCACCCCGCGCGAATCCGGATCCTCGAGCTGCTGAGCGAACGCGACCACGCCGTCCACGAGTTGCTCTCGGAGATCGAGATCGAGCCCAGCAACCTGTCCCAGCAGCTCGGTGTCCTGCGGCGTGCCGGCCTCGTCCTCCAGCACCGCGAGGCCGGAGAGGTCCGTTACGCCATCGCCCTCCCGGAGGTTCGTGCCCTGCTGCTGTCCGCGCGCGAACTGCTCTCGGGCCTGATCGACGAGCAGGCCGAGCTGCGCGCCCAGTTGCGGTCATGAGCGCCGCAGCGGCAGCGGGCGAGCGCGGGCGCGCGCTGCTGCCGCGCCGCGACGACCTCGCGGCGATGGGCCGGCACCCGGGGCCGGACATCGTCGCCGGCCTCACGGTCGCCGTCGTCGCGCTGCCCCTGGCCCTCGCCTTCGGCATCGCGACCGGCCTCGGCGCCGGGGCGGGGCTGACCAGCGCCATCGTCGCCGGGATCGTCGCGGCGGTCTTCGGCGGCAGCCACGTCCAGGTCAGCGGACCCACCGGCGCCATGACGGTCGTGCTCGTGCCGATCGTCGCGGAGCACGGCCCTGGCGGGGTACTCGCCGTCGGCATGCTGGCCGGCGTCATCCTGCTCGTGCTCGCGTGGTCGGGCGCGGCGCGGGCGATGCGGTTCGTGCCGCTGCCCGTCATCGAGGGGTTCACGATCGGCATCGCGGCGGTCATCGCGCTCCAACAGGTCCCGTCCGCGCTCGGCGTCGCCGCGGAGGGCGAGCGCCCGGCGCTCGTGGCCCTCGACGCGCTGACGGGCTGGCTCGCCGACCCGGCCGTCGCCGCGCCCCTGATCGCCGTCCTCGTGACCGCCGGCATCCTGGTGCTCGGCGGCCGCTGGCCCCGGCTGCCGGTCGCCCTCGGCGCCGTCGCCGCGTCGGCGGTCGCCTGCCGCGTGCTCGGGCTCGACATCGCCCGGATCGGCGCACTTCCTTCTCCGCTCGGCGCGCCGGGCCTCCCGGACATCGGCGTGGGCGACCTCTCGGGGCTGCTGCCCGCCGCGCTGGCGGTTGCGGCGCTGGCGGCGCTGGAGAGCCTGCTGTCGGCGAGCGTCGCCGACGCGATGTCGGTTGGCCGCCGCCACGACCCCGACCGCGAACTCGCCGGCCAGGGCCTGGCGAACATCGTCACGCCGCTGTTCGGCGGTGTGCCGGCCACGGCCGCGATCGCGCGCACCGCCGTGAACGTCCGGGCCGGCGCGCGCAGCCGGCTGGCCGCCGTGACCCACTCGGTCGCCCTCCTCGTCGTCGCGCTCGGCGCGGCGCAGCTGGTCGCGTGGATCCCGCTCGCGGCGCTCGCCGGAGTGCTGTTCGCGACAACCGCGCGCATGGTCGACGTCTCCTCCGTGCGCGCGATGTGGCGCGCCGCCCCCGCTGACGCCGCGGTCCTCGCCGTCACCGCCGCCGCGACGCTCGCGCTCGACCTCGTGACCGCCGTACTCATCGGCCTCGGCGTCGCCGTCGTCATCGCCCTGCGCGCCTACGCGCGGATCTCGAAGGTCGAGGAGCTCCCGCTCGACACCACCGATCACGGCGACGAGGAGCGCGCGCTGCTGGACCGGCACGTCATCGCCTACCGCTTCGACGGCCCACTGTTCTTCGCCGCGTCGCACGCGAGCCTGATCGACCCGGCGGTGCGCGGTGACGTGCGCGTCGTGATCTTCCGCCTGGCGCATCTCACGTCGCTGGACACGACCGGGGCGGCACTGCTGGCCGACACGATCACGTCGCTGGAGGACCGCGGAGTCACCGTGCTGCTCTCAGGGCTTCAGCCGGCGCACGAGCACCTGCTGGACGCGTTCGGCGTCCTCGATCGACTGCGCCACGAGCACCACGTCTTCGCGCACACGCCCGACGCCATCGACCACGCCCTGTCGCACCTGCGACGCGACGGCGTCAGGCCGCGTCCGGCCCGTGCTGCGTGACCGTCAGGCCGCCGGGCTGGTGCTCGTCGGCCGGTGACGGGAAGCTCTGCAGGCGCCGGTAGAACGCCTGGGCGACGCGCAGCGCGTGCGCCTTGGCCTGCTCGGCCCGCTCGCCCTCGAAGAGGTCGTCCACCGTCCCCATCCACAGGGCGAGCCACCGCCCGAAGTGCCCCTCCCGCAGCCCGACCTTCGCGTGGAGGTCGGCGTGCGGGGGGAACGGGCTGCCGCGGTACGTGCCGGTGTTCAGCAGCACGGTCTCCCAGAACGACGTGATCTGCGGGACGTGCGCCTCGAGGTCGAGCTTGGCGACGTCGGTGAACAGCCAGCCGATGATCTCGTCCTGGAAGGCCCGCGCGTAGAACTCGCGCACGAGGCGCTCGCAGTCGTCGCGGGTCTCGATGTCCGGCATACCTTCAGGCTAGGCCAGCCGGAGAAACACAACGGGCCGCCCCCTGCGACTGAGGTACAGGGGACGGCCCGATGTTCACCCCGTAGGGAGGTCAGGCCGGGACCGGCTCGCGATCGGTCTCGAAGGCGTACGCCTCCTCGCCGTGGACCACCAGGTCCACGCCCGCGAGTTCCGCCTCGTTCTCGACCCGGAACCCGATGGTCTTCTCGATGCCGAACCCGATGATGAACGTGATGATCACCGAGAACACCGCCACGCCGACGGACGCCAGCACCTGGACGATGAGCTGCTCGAAGTTGCCGCTGAAGAACAGCCCGGTGTCGGTGGCGAAGAAGCCGAGCGCCCAGCAGCCGACGAAGCCGCCGACGCCGTGGATGGCGACCACGTCGAGGGAGTCGTCGAAGCCGAACTTGTACTTCATCTCGACCGCCAGGGAGCACAGGCCACCGGCGAGCAGGCCGAGGACGATCGCCCACAGCGGGGTCACGTTCGCGCACGCCGGGGTGATCGCCACGAGACCGGCGATCGCGCCGGAGCCGGCGCCGATGGAGGTGGCCTTCCCCTCCTTGATGCGCTCGATGGCGATCCAGCCGAGGATGCCCGCCGTCGCCGCGGAGAAGGTGTTGACGATGATCAGGCCGAGGCCCTCGAACTCCGTCAGCGCGGCGGCGCCGCCGTTGAAGCCGAACCACCCCATGAACAGGATCGCCACGCCGATGAGCGTCAGCGGCACGTTGTGCGCCTTGTCGGCGCCCTTGGCGAACCCGACACGCTTGCCGAGCACGATCGCGAGCGCCAGCGCGGCGGCGGCCGAGTTGATGTGGACCGCGGTGCCACCGGCGTAGTCGATCGTCGAGACGTCGAAGCCCAGCGTCTCGCCGAGGTCGAAGACCCAGCCCCCGGGGCTCCACACCCAGCCCGCGACGAGGAAGTAGTTGAAGGTCGCCCAGAGGCCGGCGAAGAGCACCCACGGGAGGAAGCGTGCGCGGTCGGCGATGGCGCCGGACACGAGCGCGACCGTCGCCATCGCGAAGGTCGACCCGTAGAACACGGCGAGGAGCGAGTCGTTCTCCCCGGATTTCGCCATGTCCGAGAGCCCGAAGTCCGAGAACGGATTACCGGCGAAGTGCGGGATGAGGTTGCCATCCCCGCTGGCCATGGTGCCCATGTTGAAGCCGTAGAGCACCCACAGCACTCCAACGATGCCCATGGCGCCGAAGCTCAGCATCAGCATGCTGATGACCGACTTCGACTTGACCAGGCCGCCGTAGAAGAAGGCGACGCCCGGGGTCATGAAAAGGACGATGACGCCGGCAACCAGGTACCAGGCGATTTGACCGCTGTCCACGATGTTCCTCTCTGTCTGTTCCTGCTTCGCCACGCCGAAGCGTCGGCGATGGAGCCCCTTGGAGAGCCCCGGGCACCGTAGACCTGGCATCGCCACGCATCACTCGACCTGCGGGCGGGAATCCGCGGTCGCTCTATCGACCGAGCGTCTATCCCCCGTTCCGTCCCGGCGGCTGGCGCCGGGCCGCTCAGCCGAAGAGCGTGAGGTCCGGCTCGCGGTCGCCGCGCACCACCGCGAGGTCGACCTCGACCCAGCCGATCCCGCGTGCTTCGGCGAGGACTCGCGCCTGCGGCTTGACCACCTGCGCGGCCAGCACACCGCGGATGGCCTCCATCTGCGGGTCCTGGCGGATGCGCTCGAGGTAGCGCGTGAGCTGCTCGACCGCGTCGATCGTCCCGATCCGCTTGATCTCCACCGCGACCCACCCGTCGTCCTCGTCGCGGCACATGAGGTCCACGGGGCCGATGTCGGTCGGGAACTCGCGGCGCACGAGGCGGAAGCCCTCGCCGCACCAGTGCGGCGCGGCGGCGAGTGCCTCCTGAAGGTGCGCCTCGACGCCGTCCTTCTCCAGCTCGGCGGCCTCGCCCATGTCGTGGGTCACGTCGCTGATGACCTCGGCGATCCGGATGTCCAGGCGGTCCTCGGTCTTGCCCGCGAACTTGCGCACGACGATGTGGCCGTCGGCCTCCTCGATGACCGTCGGCGGGGTCATCCAGTTCTGCGGCTTGAAGCCCCCGGTGTCGGCGTGGACCATCACCGAGCCGTCGGCCTTGAGCATGAGCAGGCGCAGCGCCTCGGGCAGGACGGCGGTGAGCCGGCCGGTGTACGTCACTTCACAGCGGGCGACGATGAGGCGCATCGCGACGCGAGGCTACCTGACGGTGAAGCGCTTCCACTTCGTCACGGACTTGCGGTACGGCTTGCTGGCCTTGTACTCAAGCCGCACGCGCCATGTGCCCTTGAACCGGAGCTTCTGGTTGAACGCGAACGGCTTGTTCGCGTTCTTCGTCCCGCCGTGGATCTTCTTCCACTTGCCCTTGCGCTTGGTCTGCCAGACGACCTGGACCTTGCCCGAGACGCCGAAGTCCAGCCCCTGCGCGACGAGCGTGCCCTTGTAGGTCGCCCGGCGGCCCTTCTTCGTCGTGAGCTTCATCTTCGAGAAGCTCGTCTTCGTCCACGGCAGCGTCTTGGGGTCGACCCGCGTGAACTGCAGCGACTGCTCGGTCTCGTTGCCGCTGACGTCCTTCGCCACGACCGTCAGCGTGTGCTGGCCGAACGGCAGCTTGCGGATGCCCTGCCAGTCGCGCAGGAGCGGCTGCTTGACGTAGTCGCGGACCTTCTCGCCCGCACGCAGGTTCGGCGTGAAGTTCTCGACGATCGCCCCGTTGATCAGGAAGCTCATGCGCGCGACGTCCTTGTCGGGCGTCTCGGCGCGCACGATCATGCGGTCGAAGAGCTTGCGGTTCGGGCCTGGCGACACGATCTTCACGCTCGGCGGGCTGAAGTCGCCGCACGGGCCGGTGAGCTTGTCGCCCGTCCGGGCGAAGTCCTTGAACGCGCCGTAGCTCGGCTTGTCCCTGCCGTCCGGACGGCGCAGGCCGTAGCGGGTGAGCTCAGTGTCCTCGGGCGCGCGGTCCTTCGCTTCGAACCACAGCGCGATCTCGACGTACGGATCCTCGGCCAGGCAGTGGTAGGCCT
>JAEMQS010000043.1 GCA_016463765.1 Solirubrobacteraceae bacterium
TCGGGCGCGGTCGGCGGCAAGACGTCGGGCACGATCGCGATGATGCCACGGCGCCACGCGGCATCCGCCGAGCGTCGCACCTGCCCTTAACCGGGCTTCAGCATCCCTGCACTACCCTCCAGCACCGGGTCATGGCTCATCTCTTCATCTGTCCGAACTGCGGCAACCGCAGCGCTGAAACCGAACGCACCGCGGGCTTTCGCAGCCACGCGAAGGGCTGCAGCAAGTGCGGTTTCGGGTTTCTGTTCGAGCTGCTCGACGACTACTACCCGGCGCCGAACGCGGCGTTCTTCGTCTGCGACAAGGAGGGCCGGATCATCGGCTGCGGTCGCGGCGCGACCGAGCTGACGGGCCTCACGACCGAGCGGGTCATCGGCCGCGCGGTGGGCGAGGTTCTGGGTCTGGAGTTCGACGGTGGCGACGATCCTGTCGCAACCGTGCTGGAATGGGGCGTGCGGGCTCTCAACAAGCCCGTTCGGGTCCACGCGGAGGGAGATCTACCTGCCAACGCGACCGCCGATCTGTTCCCCGCGTACGATGACGATGGCGGCCTGCTGCTCGTCCTGACGCCTCGCGGCTAGCCACCTCTGCAATTCCACCGGTCCCCGCATGACTGAACGTCGCCGCAACATCTTCATCCTGCTCTTCGTCGCGGGTCTCATGATCGCGTCCATCTTCGTCCTCGCGACGAAGCAGACGCGCCTGGGCCTCGACCTGCAGGGAGGTGTGGAACTCGTCTACGAGGCGAGTCCCACGCCGCAGCAGCCGGTCGTCGACCAGGAGTCCCTCGACCGGGCGATCGACGTCATGCGCGAGCGCGTCGACCGTCTCGGCGTCGCTGAGCCCGAGATCCAGCGGTCGGGCGAGAACCAGATCTCCGTCGCGCTGCCGGACGTCCAGGACGCCGACAAGGCGCAGCGCCAGGTCGGCCAGGTCGCCCAGCTCTTCTTCTATGACTGGGAGCCGAACGTCATCGGCCCCGAGGGCGAGGTCGAGCCCGACAACCCCGAGGTGACGGGCGGCCCGAGCGCCGGCCGGGTCGGGGGCATCTCGTACTTCGACGCGGTTACCCGCGCGGCCGGGCAGCCGGCCGCCGAGGGCGAAGCCGCGAAGAACGTCAGCCACAACGGGCTCTACTACCTGCTCGACCAGGACAAGGAGCGTGTCGTCGCCGGGCCGGAGGAGGAGAAGGAGGACCTCTTCACGGACCGTCCCGATGACGCCGACGCACCCACGTGCGAGACCGGTGGCGAGGCTGCGCTCTGCGTCGCAGAGGTCAAGCCCGGCACGACGATCGTGCGCCAGGAGACGGCCGAGGGCCAGGCCGAGGCGCAGGACCCGAACAACGCCCAGTGGTTCGTCCTGCGCGACCGGGTCGCCCTCAAGGGCACGGACATCAAGAACCCCGAGCAGCAGTTCGATCAGGGCGCCGGCGGCAGCGGCCAGCCGATCGTCACGTTCGAGTTCACGGACGAGGGGCGCGACACGTGGGAGGAGGTCACGCGCGGCATCGCTCAGCGCGGCCTCGAGAGCTTCGCGCCGGGATCCGACCCGCAGACGGCCGCGCAGCACTTCGCGATCGTGCTCGACAACGAGCTCATCAGCGTCCCCTTCATCGACTTCCAGCAGAACCCCGACGGCATCGACGGGCGTAACGGCTCGCAGATCGAGGGCGGGTTCACCATCGAGACCGCGCAGGAGCTCTCGAACCTCCTGAAGACCGGCGCGCTGCCGGTCAAGCTCGACCTCATCAGCCAGTCGCAGGTCTCGGCGACACTCGGCCAGCAGGCGCTCGACCAGAGCCTCATCGCCGCCGCGGTCGGCATGGTGATCGTGGCGCTGTTCCTCCTCGTCTTCTACCGCGTGCTCGGCGTCATCGCCGTCTTCGCCCTCGTGATCTACGCGATCCTGCTGTTCGCGCTGATCAAGCTGATCCCGATCGTCCTGACCCTCCCGGGCATCGCGGGTCTCGTGCTGACGATCGGCGTGGCCGCGGACGCGAACATCGTCATCTTCGAACGCGTCAAAGAGGAAGTCCGTGCGGGCAAATCCATCCAGGCGGGCATCGCCGCCGGTTACCGCAAGGGTCTGACGGCGATCATCGACGCCAACGTCGTGACCGTCATGGTCGCGTTCATCCTCTTCGTGCTGGCGACCGCCGGCGTGAAGGGCTTCGCGTTCACCCTCGGCGTCGGCACCATCGTGTCGTTCCTGACCGCGGTGGTCTTCACCCGGGCGATCCTCGGGACGATGGGCCGCTCGCGGGTGCTCGCCCGGCCGTCCGCGCTGGGCGCCGGCAAGCAGGCGCGGCCGATCACGTTCGACTTCATGGGCGCGTCGCGCTGGTTCTTCTCCGGCTCCGGCGTGATCCTCGCCATCGGCGCGCTCGCGATCGGCGCCAACGGGATCTCCTTCGGTATCGACTTCGAGTCCGGCACCCGGATCAAGACGGCCGTGGAGAAGCCCACGAACGAGGACGGCATCCGCGAGGTCATGTCCTCGGTGGGCTACGGCGACGCGAAGATCCAGCGCGTCCAGGAGCCGGAGCTGGGAGCCAACGTCTTCCAGATCTCCACGCCCTCCCTGGAGCCGGCCGACGTCACCGAGGTCCGCAACGCGCTCGACGAGGAGTTCGGCGTCGGCGACGACTTCTCCAACAGCTCGATCGGCCCGACGTTCGGCGAGACGGTCGCGCGCACGGCGATCATCGCGATCATCGCGTCGTTCCTCGTCATCGCGGCCTACATCGCGATCAGATTCGAGTGGAAATACGCGGTACCGCTGCTCATCGCCGTGATGCACGACCTGCTCATCACGGCCGGCATCTACGCGCTGTTCGGATTTGAGGTGACGAGCGCCACCGTGGCCGCTCTGCTCACCATCTTGGGCTTCTCGCTGTACGACACGATCATCGTGTTCGACCGTGTGCGCGAGAACGTCCCACGCATGCCGCGTGCGGCCTTCAGCCAGATCGTCAACCGCTCCATGAGCGAGGTCATCGTCCGGTCACTGGCGACGTCCTTCTGCACGCTGCTGCCGGTCCTCGCGCTGTTCGCCTTCGGCGGCGAGACGCTGCGCGAGTTCGCGGTGGCGCTCATCGTCGGCACGATCTCCGGTACGTACTCCTCGGTCTTCATCGCCTCGCCGGTGCTCACGCACTGGAAGGAGCGCGAGCGCGTGTGGCGTCGCCGCCGCCAGGTCATCGAGGGTGAGCTGGGCGAGGTCCCGGCGTACGCCACGTCCGTTGCCGGCGGCCCCGTCGATGTCGCGCCGACCGAGCGCAAGCGCCCGGCGCGTCGCCTGACGTCGCCGGACGATCCGCAGAATGTCTCCAAGGAGGAGTTCGACGCCATGGTGCAGGACCTGCACGTGGAGTCGCCCTCGACGGCAACCGCGGTGAAGGACGAGGCGGCAGACGCCGATCCGGCGGACGTCGTCATGCCGGAGACCGACAAGCAGACGCGCGCAGCGAAGCAGAAGCGCGCACGGAACAAGCGACACGGACGCGGGGGCCGCTGATGGCACTGTTCGCCTGGGTGATGATGGGCCTTGCGATCTGGCACTTCACGGTGTTCGTGCCTGATCACTTTTGGGGCGGGATCGTGGGCGCCTTCCTCGGCGCGCTGTTCGGCGCCGTGATCACGGGCTACGTCCTGAGCGGTTTCGGCCTGCCGAGCCAGGACGACACGTCGGTCCTCACGGTGCTCGAGTCGGTTCCGGGCGCGCTGCTCGGGCTCGGCGCGGTGTACGCCATCGGGCTGTCGCGGGACCGCAAGGACCCGACCATGATGACGCCGCAGCGCTCGTCGTCCTGAGCGCCGGTCAGGCCGCCAGGCGCGGTACGTCGGGCGCGCTGCTCGCGGTCCGGTCCAGGATCTCGAGGAAGACGTCGACGACGTCGGGGTCGAACTGCGTGCCGCGGCAGCGGAGCAACTCCTCCCGCGCGGCTGCGGGGCCCAGCGCTCGGCGGTAGACACGGTCCGCGGTCATCGCCTCGTAGGCGTCGGCCACGGCCAGAATGCGAGCCTGGAGGGGGACCTGCTCGCCGGACAGCCCGTAGGGGTAGCCGCGGCCGTCAGGGCGCTCGTGGTGGGCGAGAACCCACTGGCGGACGTCGTCGAGCACGTCGCTGCCGAGGATGCGGGCCCCGATCTCGGGGTGGCGCTGCATCTCGGCGTACTCCTCGTCGCTGAGCTTGCCCGGCTTGTTCAGGATCGAGTCGGGGACCCCGATCTTGCCGATGTCGTGCAGGAGCCCGGCGACGCGGATGCGCTCGACATCGCGCGCGTCGAGCCCGAGTTCGTGGGCCATGATCGCGGCGTAGCGGGCGACGGTCTGGGAGTGTGACGCCGTGCCGGTGTCGCGCAGGTCCAGCGCTTCGGCGAGGCCGATCGCGGTGATCAGCCGCGCGCGTTCGTCGTCGTCGGCGGCGGTGTCCGGTCCGGGCGCCGCCATCGGACCTCCGGCCTGCACGGCGAGCATCGTGCGGTTGCGGCCGTTGCGCTTGGCGGTGCCCAGCGCCCGGTCGGCCGCGACGAGGAGTTCGTCAACGGTGCTGCCGTCGTCGGGGAAGATCGCGACGCCGAAGGACATGGTCGCCGAGAACGGCTCGTCGCCGAAAGCGAGCATGACGTCGCGTCGCAGCCGCTCGGCGAGCGCCACGGCGTCCGCGACCTCGGAGGCGGGGGCGAAGATGGCGAACTCCTCGCCGCCCGTGCGCCCGACGACATCCAGGCGCCGGCAGCGCTCGGCCATGACCCGCGCGGCGCCGCGCAGCACCCGATCGCCCGCGAGCCGCCCGTATGCGGCGTTGATGCTCTTCAGGAGGTCGAGGTCGCCGACGATCAGGGCGGCCGACGTCATGTCGGGGTGGCCGAGGAGCGTCGACGTGCGCTGTTCGAAGCCCTGGCGGTTGAGCAGGCCTGTCAGGCCGTCGGTGCGGGCGGTCACGGCGAGCTGGTCCTGCAGCACGCGCTGCTGCTCGACCAGTCCCTCGCGCTGGCGCCGGACGCTCGTCAGGAACCCGCCTGCGATGGCGATGGTGCCGACGATGGGCAGCCAGCTCTCGATGCTGGTCGGTGCGGGCATGGTCGCGGGCGCCGCGACGGAGAGCAGTGCCAGGAAGAAACAGGCGGTGCAGAGCCCGACATGTCCGAGCGCGGCGGCGCGCGACAGGTAGTAGGACGCGAACAGCACGACGAGGACGTACAGGCCCGCGACCTGGGGGGCGAGCATCGTGACCTCGAAGAGCCCGAAGGTGATCGCGGCGGTGCATCCGGCGCAGATGGCGTGGATGGTCCACGCGGGCCAGTCCCCGCCCCAGCGGTAGAGGACAGGCGCGAACACGAGCATGCTCGCGAGCATCACGACGATGGCGGGCGAGAAGGTGACGACGCTGCCGCCTCCGAGGGTGGTCAGCCACGTGAGCAGCATGAGCGCGCAGGTGCTGCCCATGAGCAGGGCGCCTGCGGGCGCGGCGGGTCCAGCCGTCGGTCCGGTCTCGGGCGCGCCCACGGCCACGCCTTCCACGGAGGGGTACGTCATGGTTCCTCCGTCGGTGCAGGAAGTTCAGAACTTGACACTGTGCCCGGTACGTCTCAGCGGATGATGGGCGGGGGAGGTCCGTCCACACCCGGTCGTACGGTGGTGGCCGTGGGAGAAGCCCTGCTCGATATCCCCGCCTGCGACATCCGGGCCGTCTGCCGGCTGGAGGCCGAGCTGGGGGTCTCGCACGTCGTCGGGCAGGTGCTGGTCCGGCGCGGCCTGACCGATCCCGACGCCGCGCGCGCGTGGCTCGCGGCCGACGCCGCGCACGATCCCTTCCTCATCCGCGGCATGCGCGAGGCCTGCGAGATCATCCTGCGCCATGTCCGCGGCGGGTCCCGGATCGCGGTGCACGGCGACTACGACGTCGACGGCGTCTGCTCCACCGCCATCCTGGTCTCCGCGCTGCGGCGCATGGGGGCCGACGTCCACGCCGTGCTGCCCAGCCGGACCGAGGACGGCTACGGGCTGGCGCGCCACACCGTCGACCGGCTCGCCGAGCGCGGGACCGGCCTGCTGATCACCGCGGACTGCGCGATCACCGCGGTCGACGAGGTGGCCGCGGCGCGTGCCGCGGGCATCGAGGTGGTGGTCACCGATCACCACCAGCCACGGGCCGACGGCCGGCTGCCCGACGCGCCCATCGTGCATCCGGGGCTCGGGGGCTACCCGTGCCCGGAGCTCTGCGCGGCCGGGGTGGCCCACAAGGTCGTCGCCGCGCTGCTGACCTGCGCGGGGGAGGACCCCGCGGGTGCGGACGCGGACCTCGATCTCGTCGCGCTGGCGACGGTCGCCGACTGCGTGCCGCTCGTCGACGAGAACCGGCGGCTGGTCCGCGCGGGACTCCGGGCCATCCGGGCGTCCGATCGGCCGGGGCTGCGTGCGCTCATGCGGGTCGCGCAGGTCGAGCCCGCACGGGTGGACGCGCGCGCGATCGGCTTCCGCCTGGCGCCACGCCTGAACGCCGCCGGCCGGATGTACCGGGCCGACGCCGCGCTGGAGCTGCTCCTCACCGAGGACGCCGACCGTGCGACGGCCGTGGCGGACGAACTCGACCGCATCAACGCCGAACGGCGCCACGCCGAGCAGCGCATCCTCTTCGAGGCCGAGGCGCAGGTCCGCGACCTGGGCGATCGCCGCGCCTACGTCCTCTGGGGCGAGGGCTGGCACAAGGGCGTCATCGGCATCGTCGCGTCACGGATCGCCGAACGTCATCACCGGCCCGTGGTCCTCGTCGCGCTTGACGGCGACCGCGGCACCGGCTCCGGGCGGTCGATCCCGGCGTTCGACCTGCTCGCCGGGCTCGAGGCGTCTCGTGAGCATCTCCTGCGCCACGGCGGCCACCGGGCCGCCGCGGGCTGCGAGGTTGCCGCGACGGCGCTGCCCGCGTTCCGCGCCGCCTTCGAGGCCCATGCGACCGCCGTCCTGAGCGAGGAGGACCTCCTGCCGCGCGAGCGCGTGGACGCGGTGGTCGCCGGGGACGAGCTCGGTCTGGCCCTCGCCGAGGAGCTTCAGCAGCTCGAGCCGCTCGGCATGGGCAACCCGGTCGTGCGGCTGCTGCTGCCCGCCGCGCGCGTGAGCGACTGCCGCCCGCTCGGCGACAGCGGCAAGCACGTGCGCTGCACGGTCACCAGCGGCGGCTATCCCGCGTCGGCGGTGGGGTTCGGCATGGCGTCGGTCCCCACCGACGGGCCCGTGGACGTCGTCGCCGAGCTGGAGCTGCACACGTGGCGCGGCGCGGTCGAGCCGCGGGTGCTGCTGCGCTGCGCCATCCCGGCCGTGGGCGGCACCGTCACGACCGTGGGCGAACCCGAGGACGCGTGGTCGGCCGTTCTGGCGGGCATCGACCGCGCGCTGCCGGTGGGCGTCCCAGGCGTCGTCGGCGGCTGCGACGCGCCCTGGCCCGAGGCCCGCGACCGGCGCGGCGGCGGGATCGCCGGGGTGCTCGGCGCTCTCGTGCACAGCGGTGAGCGGGTGCTGGCCGT
Organism: Solirubrobacteraceae bacterium; assembly: GCA_016463765.1. GTDB lineage: Bacteria > Actinomycetota > Thermoleophilia > Solirubrobacterales > Solirubrobacteraceae > Svornostia. The sequence continues at coordinate 7,530 of JAEMQS010000043.1, forward strand.
GGTCGCGGACGCCGAGGTGCGCGGCCGGCAGCTGCAGGCCATGTTGGGCGGGTTCGAGCTCTGCTCCCACGCGGCGCTCGCGGACACGCCGGCCCTCGCGGACGGGGTCGATCACGTCGTCGTCATCGACCCGCCGGCGACCCCCGCACAGCGGTCCATGCTCGAAGCCCTGACCGTTCGACAGATGGTCCATCTTGCCTGGGGCCCGGCGGAGCTAACCTTTGCGTTACGGATCCACGAGCGTGAGTACGATCTACGTGCCCCGCTCACCGCGCTGTACCGGGACCTTCGGGCCCGAAACGGCGCGGCGGGAGAGGAGCTCGAGGCGGCGCTGCGCGGAGATCCGCAGGCTCACCGGTCGCTGCACATGACCGGGCGTGCCATGCGGGTCCTCACGGAGCTCGGCCTCGTCAGCCTCGACTCGGAGACGCGGACCGTGACGGTCCCGCCCGCCCAGCGCACCGAGCTGGAGCGGTCGGCGGCCTTCCGGTGCTACACCCAGCAACTCGAGGACGGCCGGGCATTCCTGAGCAGCGCGACAGCAGTGGCAGCCTGACGGACCAGCCGACACCGGCGATCTCGCCGCGCGTGCAGGTCGACCAGATCGCCCATCCGGACCAGCACCCCGGCATCAAGCGGTCCGACCTCACCGAGCGCGAGCAGGTGCTGCTCAGCGACCTGTTCGCGATCGTGGAAGAGCACGCCGCCGAGTCGCTGGTCGACATCGACCGCGCGCGGGTCGAGCAGGCGTTCCTGTTCGCCTGCGAGCACCACGCCGACCAGCGACGCAAGTCCGGCGAGGACTTCATCACCCATCCCGTGGGCGTCGCGAAGATCTGCGCGGGCATGCGCCTGGACACCGAGACGCTGTGCGCGGCGCTGCTGCACGACACCGTCGAGGACACCACGGCGTCGCTGGAGGAGGTCCGCGACCAGTTCGGCGAGGAGATCTCGTCCTTGGTCGACGGCGTCACAAAGCTGACGGGCATCGTCTTCCAGTCGCGCGACGAGGCGCAGGCCGAGAACTACCGCAAGATGATGGTCGCGATGGCCAGCGACGTGCGGGTCATCCTCATCAAGCTCGCCGACCGCCTGCACAACATGCGGACCATCGGCGCGATGCCGAAGCAGAAGCAGATCGACAAGGCGAAGGAGACCCTGGAGATCTACGCGCCGATCGCGCATCGCCTCGGCATCCACGCGATCAAGTGGGAGCTCGAGGACCTCGCGTTCGCCGCGCTGCACCCGCGCAAGTACACCGAGATCAAGGGCCTGGTCAACCAGCAGCGCGAGGAGCGCGAAAGCTACGTCCAGAAGGCGGGCGACTACCTCCAGCGCGAACTGCAGGCGCTGGGCATCGAGGCCGAGATCTCAGGCCGCGCCAAGCACTTCTATTCCATCTACGCGAAGATGAGCAAGAAGGACCGTGAGTTCAACGAGATCTATGACCTCACGGCCATGCGGGTCATCGTCAGCTCGGTGAAGGACTGCTACGGCGCGGTCGGCGTCATCCACTCGTTGTGGAAGCCGCTGCCGGGCCGGTTCAAGGACTTCATCGCGATGCCCAAGTTCAACATGTACCAGTCGTTGCACACGACGGTCATCGGGCCTGAGGGCCTGCCGCTCGAGATCCAGATCCGCACGCGCGAGATGCACGACATGGCCGAGTTCGGCGTGGCCGCGCACTGGATGTACAAGGCGGACCCGAAGAACAACGGCGGCAGCGACGACGCGAAGACCAAGTGGCTGCGCAACGTCATGGACTGGCAGAAGGACCTCCAGGATCCGCGCGAGTTCATGGAGACGCTGAAGGTCGACCTCTTCGACGAGGAGGTCTTCGTCTTCACGCCCAAGGGCGAGGTCAAGTCCCTGGCCGCGGGCGCCACGCCGCTGGACTTCGCCTACGAGGTCCACACCGAGATCGGCCACCGCTGCGTGGGCGCGAAGGTCAACGGCAAGATCGTGCCGCTGCACTACGAGCTGAAGAGCGGCGACATCGTCGAGGTGCTCACGAGCAAGCGCGAGCGCGGCCCGTCGCGCGACTGGCTCTCGCTGGTGAAGACCACGCGGGCGCGCAACAAGATCAAGGCGTGGTTCAAGGCCGAGTCGCGCGAGGACACCGAGCACGCGGGCCGCGAGCTGCTGCAGGAGCACCTGCGCAAGGCGGGCCTGCCGGCGCAGAAGATCGTCAGCTCGCCGCTGCTCGCCGACGTCATCCGCGAGATGGGCTTCCGCAAGGGCGAGGACTTCTACATCGCGCTCGGCGGGGCGAAGGTGTCGCCGAAGGTCGTCGTCAACAAGGTCATGAACCGGCTGAAGGCCGGGGAGGCCGCCGACGAGGCCGACACCGCGGTCGAGCGCCTGGCGACAGGCCGCGACGATCGCCGCAAGCCGACGGCCGCGTCGACGGCGATGGGCATCCGCGTGGAGGGCGTCGACGACGTCATGCTCCGGGTGGCCAAGTGCTGCCGTCCGGTTCCCGGCGACCCGATCCTGGGCTACATCAGCCTGGGCCGGGGCATCACGATCCACCGCGAGGACTGCTCGAACGTCGCCGCGCTGCGCAAGGACCCCGATCGCTTCGTCAACGTCAGCTGGGAGGGCGACGCGACCACGGCGTTCAAGGTCGAGCTGGCGATCGACGGCTACGACCGCCACCGCCTGCTCGAGGACCTCTCGCGGACGTTCGCCGAGGCCGGCGTGAACATCATCGAGGCCCGCTGCCTGGTGGAGCACCCGATGGTGCACAACCGGTTCGTCGTCGAGGTCGCGGACACCCAGACGCTGAAGGGCATCGTGACGCGGCTGCGGAACATCGAATCGGTCTTCGACGCGTACCGGATCACGCCGGGCGCGGGGTAGCGCGGCGCTCCTGTCGACTTTCCGGCGCTTACCGCCGGCAACGCGACAGCGGCGTTAGCGGCCGCCGAGGATCCGAGCCTTCTGCGCCTCGAACTCCTCCGGCGTGAGCGCACCGGCGTCGCGCAGCTTCACCAGCCGCTCCAGGGACTCCACGACATCGTCGACTCCCGCGTCCGGGATGGCCGGCGGCGGCACCGCGCCGAAGGTCGGTCCCGCTCCCGCCTCGATCCCCATCGAGCCCAGCATGCCAAGCATGTTCTGGCGGAAGCGCTCGGCGTCCTCGGGGTCCATCGGCTGGCCCATCTGGATCGTGGCGCCGCTGGTCATCGCGGAGATGTCGATGCCCTGGGCCTTGAGCAGGTCCGTGACCTGTTCGATGACCTCGGGGTTGTCCGACGCGTCGATCGTGTGCGTCGTGACGTGGACCTCTGCGTCACCGGCGCCCGGGATCCCGATGCCGCCGTCATCGGGATCCTTGCCGCGACCGAAGAACCTGCCGAGCCCCATGCTCGGAGAAAACCACGTCAGGCGGGCTGCATCAAGCCCTCCGTGACACGCGCGTCGGTGGACTCCACCGGCTCCTCGCGCCCGACCCACGGGTCGCCGCCGAAGTAGCGCGCGAAGATCTTCTCCGACGTGCGGGTGGCCAGCGCCTGGGTCGTGAGGGTCGGGTTGGGCCCGCCGAGCGCGTTGGCCAACGCGGAGTTGTCGGCGATGAACAGGCGCTTGACCGCACGGGCCTCGCACGTGTCGTCGAGGACGGAGTCCGCCGGGTCGTGGCCCATCCGCATCGAGGACTGCGTGTGGAGGATCAGCGGCGCCCAGTCCATGCGGTAGATCTTCTTCGCGCCGGCGCCGCGCAGGATCTCGGCGGCGCGGTTGGCGAGCCAGTCACGGCGCGCGACCGTCTGCGCCGTCCGCACCTTGTACGGCATGTCGACGCGGGCGACCGGCCCGTGCTCGTCGACGGGGAAGACCTTCGAGAGGCGCACGCGGTTGTCGGCCTCGACGTCGTCACCGGTCAGGACGAGGATGCTCAGCAGCCGGTCGGCGCCGTTGAGCATCGCGTCCTTGAGCTCCGGTCCGGTGAGGCGGCCGGTCACGCCGTCCCAGGCGCCGCGCTTGCCGCGCCCGTTGTCGTACATCCCGCGGATGCCCGAGCCGCTGAAGCTCATCGAGAACGCCTGCAGCGCGGGGGGCAGGCCGACCTGCTCGATCCCGCCGTACCCGGGGAAGTCCGCTCGCGCGGCCGACGCCGCGCCCTTCGTCGCCCCGGTGTTCTCGTCGAAGAGCCCGACGACCCAGTCGAGGTAGTGGTCGGTCAGGCCGCGCCCGACCCAGTCGTTCGGGTTGGGCAGGTCGCTGTTCAGCCACAGGCGCGGCGAATCGATGCACCCTGCGGCGAGCACGACGACCTTCGCGTCCTCGCGCCGGGTCTCGCGGTCGTCGTTGACCATGTACGTCACGCCGGTCGCGACGGTCTCACCGTCCCGGGTGGTCGTGTGGATCTTCGTGACGTACGCGTCGGTGACCAGTTCGGCCCGCCGCCCACCCGGGGCCCACGCGTCGGCCGTCAGCGCCATCGGGACGTAGCTGTTGTCCGTCGAGCGCTTGGCGAACAGGTTGCGCGGCGCGTCCACCGGGTTCATGCAGCCCTGCGCGCAGTAGCCGCAGAAGGTGCAGCCCTGGGCCTGGGGGTGGCGCAGCTGGTCGCGGTCGCCGGTGCGCCCGGCCGTCCCGCCGGGCTGCAGGATCGCGTTCTGCTGCGGGCGGAACGAGTGCTCGGTCGTGTCCCGCGTCGTCTGTACCGGCAGACCGACGGCCTCGCAGCCGTCGAAGAAGACGCGCTCCTTCGTGCCCATGGCGGCGGTCTGCACCGGCAGGGTCGCCTCGGTCCACTCGTAGTAGGGCACGAGCTCCTCATAGGCGAACGGGAACGGGTGCCTGGTGTCGTACTGGTCGCGGTCGGCGCCGTCGTACCCGGCGAACGCGCCGGCGAAGGCCCGCGGGCTGTTCCCGTAGTAGTGCAGCGTGGTTCCGCCGACGCCGGAGACCTGCCAGATGTACGAGTTCTGCTGCTGCTCGCGGACCCACGGCGGCCGGTCGCGGTTCTGCGGCCCGATGCGGAAGAACCCGTGGGCCGGGTTGAACGCGTCGTCCTCGAAGTGCGTCCACTGCTCGCGCGGACGGTCATGCGCCGCCCCGCCCTCGAGCACCAGCACGTCCAGGCCGCGCGCGGCGAGTTCCTTGGCGACGACGGGTCCACCGCCGCCTGCCCCGATCACGATCACGTCACGCATCTATGCCTCCACCTCACGTCGGTCCTGGTAGTAGCCGAGGAATTCCGGGTGTCCGTCGGGCGGCACCGTCTGGCCCGGCAGATAGCCGGCCTGGTCCCAGCCGATCGGGCGGGACCGCACCGCCTTCGCCGCGCGGTCGTATGTGGACTGCTCGCTGTACATGCCGTCGGAGGGCAGGGCGAGCATGGCCATCGTCAGGTACCTGATGAGCCCGTCGAGCGCCTCGACGACGTGGCTGCCCAGCGCGCCGGACTGGCGCGCGAGGATGACGATCTTCGGCGCGCGGCTCTCGAAGTCACGGAAGACGGCGGCCTTCTCGCGATAGGACAGCTTCGCGAACGGCGCGATGCCGCCCGAGCGCCAGAGCACGGCCGGGGTGAGGATCGTCGCGGTGACGTTCAGCAGCAGCGCGACCACGATGGCGGCGGGGATCGTCTCGTCGTTCTCGATCACGATCTTCAACGCGCGGTCCAGCCGCTGGGCTTCGGCGAGTCCCATCTGCCGCAGTTCGGGCGGCAGCGGCGCGGGGACGTTGCCCAGCGCACGTGTCCCCTGCAGGATCGGCGGGACCCACACCGCGTCGGGCAGGGCGAGGTAGCCGTCGATGGTGTCCATGAGGAAGGCACCGCACCCCGCGGCGACGCCGCCGGGCTCGTCGCGCATCAGGTGCTGACGCCGGGAGAAGCTGTCGTCGCCCGGGATGCAGAAGGCGGCCAGCGCGTCGTGGGTCTCGGCGGCAAGCTTCTGCAGCTCGGGTCGCAGCCACCGCACGAGCGCCTCGATGGCATCCCCGGCGGGGTTGGCCTGCGCGGCGCTCAGTAAGCCCGGCGGTGCACTCAGGGCGAGGCCCAGCACACCCGCGCGGGCCAGGAAGGTCCTACGGTCCAGGACAGGGTCCGACATCGTCAACTCCCCTCGATCGACGGTGATCGAGGGCAGCGGTACCCGGCGTTACAGAAACTGAATCGTCGGTCAGCGCACGACGCGCAGACCGCCGGGATGCACGCGGAACACGGCCTCGTCCACGTCGCCTATGTAGTCGCCGTCGACCTCGAGCGGGATCGGCACCGGCGAGCGCATGACGATCTCGTCGCTCGGCGGGAGGCCTTCGATGTGCTTGTGGTCGATCATCCGCGCGCGGGGGACGAGCAGGCGGTAGGCGATGGTCGGCACGTCGGTCGCCCGGGCGCGGTGCAGCACGACGCCCGCCAGCGTGCCGCTCTCCAGGGACACGCCCTCGGCCACGTGGAGCGGGTGGTTGCCGAAGTAGGTGAACGGGTCGCCGTTCTGGACGATCGCCGTCATGCCCTCGACGGTCACGCCGCCGGCGCTGACCTCGAAGCGGGGCGGACGCCACAGGTAGTCGCGCACCGCGACATGCACCGCGCGGTACATGAAGTACCACGGGCCGTGGCGGTGCTTGAGGTGCGGCCGCGCGTCGACCTCCTTGACCACAGCGGCGTCGACGCCCAGGCCCGCCGAGAACGTGAAGTAGCGGTCGTTGACCTGGGCGATGTCGACCCGCTCGACCTGCCAGCGGTCGGCGGCGTGAAGCAGGTGCTCGGTCGCGTCGACGATGTCGCCGGGAATCCCGAGCATCTTGCACAGGACGTTCGTCGCGCCGCCGGGCAGGCACGTCAGCGGCGTCGGCGAACCGACGAGGCCGTTCGCGCACTCGTTGACGGTGCCGTCACCACCGAAGGAGACGACGGCGTCGTAGCCCTCCGACGCCGCCTCGCGGCAGAGTTCCGTCGCGTGGTTGCGGCGCTGGGTGTCGACGGCCTCGACGTCGTAGCGGCCGCCGAGCGCGTAGACGACGAGCTTCTTCAGCCGGTCGGAGACCGTGGTCGCGTACGGGTTGGTGATGACGAGCAGGCGCTTGCGCTCGGTGGGTGTCGTGAGCGCGAACTGCTCGCCGAGTCGCTCGAGCGGGTCGGCGTGGGGGGAGGCCATCGGGGGTCCTACACCCACACGAGCCGGGCGTTACCGGTCACAGCCAATTTCGGTGGCGGAAGTAGCCGAGCATCCCGCCGAGCATCGCGACCATCACGAGGATGACGACCCAGAACGCCGCGACGTCGCCCTCTCCCGGCACGTGCACGTTCATCCCGAAGACGCTCGCCACGAGCGTGAGCGGCAGGACCACGACGCTGATCGACGTCAGGACGCGTAGGATGTCGTTGACGCGATGGGAGATCACCGATTCGTTGGTGGACTCCAGCGCCTCGATGACCTCCTTGTAGTTCTCGAGCATGTCCCAGATGCGCTCGTTCGCGTCGTTGATGTCGTCGAAGTACATCTCGAGGTCCTCGGCGACGTAGCGCTTGGTCCGCTCGAGGTCGCGCAGGGCGGTGCGCTGCGGCCGGACGATCTTGCGGAAGTTGATGATCTCCTGCTTGACGTTGGAGATGTCACGCACGATCGCCTCGGAGTGGCCCTCGAAGATGTCGTCCTCGAGGCGCTCGAGCTTGTTGCCCATCTTGCGCAGCATCGGGAACGACGCATCGACGCAGTCATCGACGATCTTGTAGAGCAGGTACCCGGCGCCGTTGGCGAAGAGCTTGTCGCGGACGTCCTCGCGCGCCCGGCAGCGCTCGAAGAGGTACTCCAGCGGCTGGATCGGCTCGTTCGGGAGCGTGATGACGTAGTCGGGCCCGATGAACGCGTCGAGCTCCGCGGCGTTCAGCCGGCCGACCTTCTTGTCGAAGCGCGGGAAGTGCAGGACGACGAACTGGTAGTCGTCGTACTCGTCGACCTTCGGGCGCTGGTTGCGCGAGTAGACGTCCTCGTAGTCGAGGTGGTGGAAGTCGAAGTGCTCCTCGAGCCACGCCCGCTCGATCGCGCCGGGGCGCTCGATGTTGATCCACCGCAGGCCGGGGGCCTCGACGATCTCGACGTTCGGGGTCTGCGACTCAGGTTCGTGACGCGCGGGAGGGATGCCGCGGGAGCGAGCGCGAACGGGCCGGCCGAAGCGGGGCTTGGGCAGGTTCGGCATGGCGACTTGGAGGCTCGTCCGGGGTGGGCATCAGTGCTTCGTCCATCTTCGCGTTGGACGAAAGTGTACCTCCGTCAAGTCCGTTGCTAAGCTGCCGACTCACATAGCTGGACACATCCAGAGGGGTGGAGGGACTGGCCCGATGAAACCCCGGCAACCATCCTGTCGCATCAGTACGCGACGGGAACGGTGCCAATTCCTGTTAGATGCGGCCGGAGCTTCCAGAGAGCCTCCGCCACAACCAACGCGGAGTAGAACATGGGAGCCACCCACCTGAAGTGCCGGGAATGCGCGAAGGAATACGCCCTCGAGGCGAGCTTCGTCTGCAACAACTGCTTCGGCCCGCTCGAGGTCGCCTACGACCACACCGGTCTCGGCGACGACCCGGCGGCCACGCGCCGCCGCATCCAGGGCGGTCCGCAGAACATCTGGCGCTACGCCGACTTCCTGCCGCTCGCCGCGCCGCCGGCGCCGTCGCAGCGCGTCGGGTCGATCCTCGGCCTGCCCGCGGGCTGCACGCCGCTGCTGAAGGCCGACCGCCTGGCCGAGCGCCTCGGCCTCGGTGAGGTGTGGGTCAAGAACGACGCCCACAACCCCACCCACTCCTTCAAGGACCGCGTCGTCGCGGTCGCCGCCGCCCGCGCGCGGGAGCTCGGCTTCGACACGCTCGCCTGCGCGTCGACCGGCAACCTCGCCAACGCCGTGGCCGCCGCCAGCGCCGCGCTGGGGATGGACTCGTACGTCTTCATCCCGAGCAACCTCGAGGAGCAGAAGATCCTCGCGACCGGGATCTACGGCACGAACCTCGTGAAGATCCGCGGCAACTACGACGACGTCAACCGCCTCTGCCTCGAGCTCTCCGGCGAGCACGAGAGCTGGGCGTTCGTGAACGTCAACATGCGCCCGTACTACGCCGAGGGCTCGAAGACCCTCGCGTACGAGATCGCCGAGCAGCTCGGGTTCCGCACGCCGGACCGCATCGTCTCGCCGATCGCGTCGGGCTCGCTGTTCACGAAGATCGGCAAGGGCTTCCGCGAGTGGCTGGACCTCGGCCTCATCGAGGGCGACGTGCCGATCATGAGCGGTGCCCAGGCCGCGGGCTGCTCCCCGGTCGCCACCGCGTTCGGCGAGGGCCGCAACGTCTGCAAGCCCGTCAAGCCGGACACGATCGCCAAGTCGCTGGCCATCGGCAACCCGGCCGACGGCCCGTATGCCATCGACCTGGCCAATCAGACCGGCGGCACGATCGACGCGGTCACCGACGACGAGATCCGCGAGGGCATCAAGCTGCTCGCCGAGACGACGGGCGTCTTCACCGAGACGGCCGGCGGCGTCACCACGGCGACGCTGAAGAAGCTCGCCGACCGCGGCGAGATCGGCAAGGACGAGCGCGTCGTCCTCGTCATCACCGGCGACGGCCTGAAGACCCTCGACGCGGTGCGCGGGTCGTTTGAGTCCTTCGAGATCGACGCGGACGTCGACTCGTTCAACGCGACGGTTCCCACGGAGGTCACGGCGTAGATGTCGGTCACGGTCAAGCTCCCCACCCAGCTGCGCGACGCGGCCGACGGCAACGCTTCGGTCGCGGTCGAGGGCGGCACGGTGGGTGAGGCGCTGAACGCGCTGTTCGAGGTGCACGGCGAGCTGCGCGAGCGGCTGTTCCAGGACGGTGAGCTGCGTCGCTTCGTCAACGTGTTCGTCGCCGGCGAGGACGTCCGGTACCTGGACGGCCTCGAGACCGCCGTGCCCGCGGGCGGGGAGCTCACGATCCTCCCGGCCGTCGCCGGCGGCTGACGCGTGTCGCAGCCCGAGCTGGTCCTGCACGTCCTGCCGCCCTCGCACCCGTGTGCGACGGCGGAGGCCGCGCTGACGTTCAAGGGCCTGACGTTCGAACGCGTCGAGCTGCCCATCGGCCGCCACCAGGAGCCGATGGCCGAGCTCTACGGCGAGGGCAACACGACGGTGCCGGGCCTGCTCGTGGACGGTGACCCCGTCCACGGCTCCAACGCGATCATGGAGCGGCTGGAGCAGGTCGCTCCCGACCCGCCGCTGTACCCAGCCGATCGCGCCGAGGCCATCCGGGCCGCGGCGGCGTGGGGCGACGGTCAGCTCCAGGACCTGGGGCGGCGCATCCCGTGGGGCGCGCTGCACTTCCGTCCCGAGGCGATGGGCACGATGGCCCCCGGCGGTGGGCCGCTCGATCCGGCGGGCACCGACTTCGCGATGAGGTTCATCCGGGCCTCGTGGAAGTACCACAACCTCACGGCGGTCCAGTTGGCCGATGACCTCCAGGCCTTGCCCGGCCTGCTCGATCACATCGACGGCCTCATCGCCGACGGCGTGCTCGGCGGGGAGGACCCGAACGCGGCGGACTTCCAGATCGGCGCGACGCTCGCGGTCCTGCGGATCGTCGGCGACGTCCGGCCGCTGATCGACGCGCGGCCCGCCGCGCAGCTCGCGACCCGCTGGTTCGGCGAACGTCCCGGAGACGTGCCCGCGGGGGCGTTGCCCGCGGGGTGGGTCCCGCAGGCTTGACCGAACGCCGGGCCGCACCTACTGTGCGGCGCGGGTGTCGAGTGCTCGAAGATCCCTGCGCGTGCTGTGCGCGGCCGTCGCCGCGGTGGCGACCGCCGTCTGCGCGCCCGGCGCGCATGCCATCCAGCTGCCGCCCGGGTTCTCCGAGGAGATCGTCGCATCGGGACTGAACCAGGCGACGACCGTCGCGTTCGCGCCCGACGGGCGCATGTTCATCGCGGAGAAGGCCGGCCGCGTCCGGGTCGTCACGGCGGGAGGAACGCTGCTGCCAGCGCCGGTCGTCGACATCTCCGACCACGTCAACACCGCCGTTGAACGGGGCCTGCTCGGGCTGGCTGTCGACAGTGACTTCGAGCGCAACGGCTACCTGTGGCTGCTCTACAACTATGAGCACGAGCCGGGCGATCCCACGACATTCGAGGCCCCGAAAACGTCGCGGCTGTCCCGCGTCACGGTGCGCCCCGACAACACGCTCGAGCATCCCGACGACCCGGAGACCGTCGTGCTCGGCAAGGACGTCGCGGCCTGCCTTCCGCCGGTGTTCGCGCCCGGAAGCACGGCCGACTGCATTCCGGCCCACGCGATCACGCACACCATCGGCACGGTGAAGTCCGCGCCCGACGGGACGCTGTGGGTGGGCTCGGGGGACAACTCCACGCACCAGGATCGGGTCCCGAGCCACCTGTGGACGCAGCGCGACGACGTCCTGACCGGCAAGATCCTGCGCGTCGACCGAACCGGCCGCGGGCTGCCGGGACACCCGTTCTGCCCCGGCGAGGCGGACCTGACGAAGCCCTGCACGAAGGTCTACGCGAAGGGCTTTCGCAACCCGTTCCGCTTCACGCTGCGCGACGGCGCCGGTCCGATCGTCGGCGACGTGGGGTGGGGCGCGCACGAGGAGCTGAACCTCGTCCGCGCGGGCGGCAACTACGGGTGGCCGTGCTACGAGGGGCCGGGCAAGAGCCCGTGGGAATGGGACCCGGCCTGCCAGCCGCTCTACCAGCGCGACGGCACGAACCTCGCGGCCATTCCGCCGGCGTGGAGCCTGTCGCACGCGCTGCGCCCCGATCCCGTCGACCCGCGGTGGACGTCGAACGGCGCGTCGATCGTCGGGGGCCCGATGCTGACGTCGTCGAACTACCCGTCGGAGTGGCGCGGCCGGATCTTCGTCGGCGACTACGCGCGCAACTGGCTGGCCGCGCTGCGGGTCGTCGCCCCGGAGACGCTGGGCCCAACGCCGACGCCATTCGCACTGGACCTCGCCAGCCACGTCGACCTCCAGCAGGGCCCCGACGGGAACCTCCACTACGTCTCGCTCTCGTTCGCGGGCGCGCGCAGCTCCGTGCGGCGCATCGTCTACGCGCCCGGTAACGGCGTGCCGATCCCGAAGGCCAAGGCGACCCCCACGTCCGGGCGCGCGCCGCTGACCGTGCAGTTCGACGGGTCGGAGTCCACGGACCCCGAAGGCGAGCCGCTGACGCACCGGTGGGACTTCGGCGACGGCGCGACATCCAACGCGGTCAGCCCAAGCCACACGTACACCGTCCCCGGGACCTACGCCGCGAAGCTCATCGTCGACGACGACCGGGGCCGGAACCCGACGGACACCGTGCTGATCGGCGTCGACAACACCCCGCCCCGGTTGGACGTCGCCGAGCCGGTTCCCGACGCGACGTTCCGCGTGGGACAGAAGGTCCGGTTGCGGGCGACCTGGGATGACGACGAGGAGACGACCTTCCCCGGCTCGCGGATCCGGTGGACCGTGAACCTCCATCACCGCGACCACATCCATCCGCGCGGCGAGTTCACCGGCGGCGACGTCGAATTCACCGCAGCGGACGACCACGACGCCGATTCGCACTACGTCATCACCGCCACAGTCACCGATCCCGGTGGACTGTCGGATACGACGACGTTCGACATCCACCCGCGCACGACGCCGCTGACCGTCCGCAGCGACCCGCCCGGCGCGGCTTTGGCCTACGCGGATGCGACGACGACCGGGTTCCCGCCGATCCCCGGCACGGCGGCGCCCGGCTTCCGGACAACGATCTCCGCGCAGCCCGGGTTCTTCCGTGACGGCCTCTATCTGCGGTTCGCGTCGTGGTCGGACGGCGGGGCGGCGACGCACTCGATCGCGGTTCCGGACAGCGGCGCCGCGTTCGTGGCGCGGTACCGCCCGGCCACGCAGGGCACAGCAAACGCGACGTCGGCGCGCTTCCTCGCCGAGGACGGGCAGGCCAACGTCGTGACGGTCGCCCTGCACGACCGTCGGCACGATCTCCTCGACGCAGCCCACGAGGTCGTGGCCTCCGGTGACTGCGTCAGGGTCGACGTACGCAAGGCGAGCTGCCCGGCGGCGATCCCGCTGCGCATCGAGGCCGGAGACGGCGACGATGCCCTGACCGTCCTCAGTGACGCCGGCGTCCTGCTCGACGGCGGTCCGGGCGCCGATCGCCTCGTCGGCGGACCCGGCCCGGACCAGTTCTCCGGTGGACCTGAAGACGACACGATCGTCAGCCGCGACGGGGTGGCCGAGGACGTCGACTGCGGCGAGGGGACCGACACACTGGTCGCCGACCTCGTGGATCGCGCTGCCGGCTGCGAGTCCGTCGACGTCCCCTTCTTCGGCGGAGGAGGGCCGCCGCAGCCGCCGCTCCCGCGTGAACCCGACCCTGTCCCTCCGCGTCCGCTCGTCCGCGACGTGCGCGCGCCGAAGATGACCTCGCCGCGCACGCGCACTGTGCGGGCCGACCGCCGCGGGCGGGTCACGGTCCGGCTCGGGCGCCTCGACGAGCAGGCGCGGATCGTGGCGCAGCTGTTCGACCCGGCAGGTCGCCGCGTCGGCCGGGCGACCGTGTCATCTGCTGCCGGGCGCGTGCCGGCGCTGCGTGTGACGCTCGATCGCCGGGCCCGGCGGCTGCTCGTTCGTCGCGGCACCGTCGTCCTGCGCATGGGGCTGGTGCTGACCGACACCGCGGGCAACGCGCGTCGGCTCACGGTGAGGGTCCGCGTCAGGCGGTGACCGCCGCCCACGCCGCCGCGACGGCCTCAGCGCGCGTGTGGACCCCGAGCTTGGTGCGGATGCGCTCGGAGTGCTTGTGCAGCGTCCGCGGGCTGATCCCGAGCTCGCCGGCCACCGAGGCGGTCGACCCGCCGCGCATGAGCAGATCAAGGATCTCCGCCTCGCGTGCCGTGAGCCCCAGGCCCGCGAGCCGGCGTCGCAGCTCTTCGGCGACCGGCAGCGCGGGCGCCCGCAGCTGGACGTTCCGCCACGCCTGGATGAGGTGGGGTCGCGCGAGGTCGAGGACCCCGCGGTCGCGCATCGTGAAGTCCTTCGACCGGTTGCTGAGCGCGATGCCGATCGTGAGGTCCGGCGGGCCGGGAAGCGCGACGGCGAGCTGGTACTCGACGCCCATCGGCCCGTAGACGTGCTGGTAGAGGTCGAGGGCGTGGAGCTCGTCGCGGCTGACGAAGTCCGAGAAGCGGTACGCCCGGCCGTCCTGCGTCTCCTGGTAGTACGCGACGATCGGGTTCTGGAGCGCGTACTTGTCCCACTCCGCGTACAAGCGCGCGTCGGGGATCGGGTCGATCAGCGCGGCGTGGATCGTCCCGTCGGCGCCGACCTCGTTGTAGGAGATCCAGTCGCACGGGATGACCCGCTGGATCGCCGGAAGCAGGCTCGCGCGGAACTGGTCGAGCGTCTCGGCGTGGTGGGCCTCGCCGACGAGTTCGAGGACGGCGTGGACGTCGCTGGCGGTGAGCGGGGCCATCGTGGCCCGACGAACCCTACGTTCCGGCCCGGCGCGCCGTCTACCGTTCCGGGCGATGGCCGACCCCGATCGCCTCTCCCGCTACCGCGCCAAGCGCGACGCAGGCATCACCCCCGAGCCCGCGGGCGACCGGCCCGCGGCTGAGGGCGGCGACGGAGCGCCGCGGTTCGTCGTCCAGGAGCACGACGCCACCCGGCTGCACTGGGACCTGCGCCTGGAGCACGACGGCGTCCTCCTCTCCTGGGCACTGCCCAACGGCGTGCCGGCGACGCAGAAGGACAACCGGCTGGCGGTCCGGACCGAGGACCACCCGCTGGAGTACCTCGAGTTCCACGGGGAGATCCCGGCCGGGCAGTACGGCGCCGGGACGATGACGATCTACGACCGCGGGACGTTCGAGCCGCACAAGATCGCCGACGACAAGGTCGAGATCACGCTGCACGGCGAGCGGGTCGAGGGCCGCTACGGCCTGTTCCCGCTCAGCCGGGACGGCGGGTCACGCCACGAGTGGATGATCCACCGGATGGACCCGCCGAGCGATGACGCGCGGGAGCCGATGCCCGACGACGTCGCGCCCATGCTCGCCCGGCCGGGAACGCTGCCCGTCGACCCCGACGGCTGGGCGTTCGAGATCAAGTGGGACGGCGTGCGGGCGCTCGCCTACGCGCAGCCGGGCCGGCTGACGCTGCGTAGCCGCAACCGGCTGGACATCACGGGCGGCTACCCGGAGCTGCGCCGCATGCGGACGGCGCTCGGGCACCGGGAGGCGATCATCGACGGTGAGATCGTCGCCTTCGACGACGATGGAAACCCGAGCTTCGAGCGCCTGCAGCGCCGGATGCACGTCCGCGGCGACGCGCAGGTCAAGCGCCTCATGCGCGACGTGCCCGTCGTCTTCGTCGCGTTCGACCTGCTGTGGCTCGACGGGCACAGCCTCATGGATCGCACGTACGACGAGCGGCGCCGCGAGCTCGCGCTGCTCGACCTCAACGACCGGCACTGGCAGACACCTGACGCCGTCGACGACGGCGAGGCGCTGCTGGAGGTCACCGGCGAGCAGTCCCTCGAGGGCGTGGTCGCCAAACGCCGGGACGCACGCTACGAGCCGGGGCGGCGTTCGGCGTGCTGGATCAAGGTCACGCACACCGCGCGGGTGGATGCCGTCATCGTGGGCTGGCTGCCGGGGGAGGGACGGCGTGGCAAGGGGATCGGGTCGCTCGTCGTGGCCGTCGAGGAGGACGGGCGGTTGCGCTACGCCGGGCGCGTGGGCACCGGCTTCACCGACCAGGAGCTCGACCGCCTCAGCGCGCTGCTGGAGCCGCTGGAGATCGATCACGGCGTCGTCGAGGACGATCGGATTCCACGTGAGGTCACGTGGGTGCAGCCCGACCTGACGGCCGAGGTCGCGTTCCGCCACTGGACGAAGGACGGTGTCCTCCGCGCGCCCTCGTACAAGGGGCTGCGCGAGGACGCGGCGCCGACGCCCGGGTTCCTCGACGCGGGCGAGGCGGTCAAAGGCGGGCAGCTCGTCCGGGTGGGGGAGCGCAGCCTGAAGGTCACGAACCTGCAGAAGGTGCTCTATCCGGCGACGGGGTTTGCCAAGCGCGACGTCATCGCCTACCTCGTCGACATCGCGCCGGTGCTGTTGCCGCACCTCGAGCGCCGGCCGCTGACGCGCAAGCGCTACCCCGACGGCGTGGACGGCAAGGCGTTCTTCGAGAAGCAGGCGCCCTCGCACACCCCGGACTGGGTCGACACGCTCGCGGTGCCGAGCAACCGCCGCGGGACGGTCGACTACGTGCTCGCCGACGACCTGCCGACACTCGTGTGGCTCGGCAACCTCGCCGCCCTGGAGCTCCACACCGCGCTGCATCGGGCCGAGTCCCAGGACACGCCCGACTGCGTCGTCTTCGACCTCGACCCCGGCGCGCCCGCGACCATCGTCGAGTGCTGCCAGGTCGCGCTCCTGCTGCACGGGATGCTCGAGGGCCTGGGCCTGCACACGGTCGCCAAGACGTCAGGCAGCAAGGGCCTGCAGGTCTACCTCCCGCTGAACGCCGGCGAGGCGACGTACGCGCAGACCAAGCCGCTGGCGCGCACGATCGCCGAGGTCCTCGAGCAGGCAGAGCCCGACCTCGTCGTCAGCCGGATGACCAAGACGCTGCGGCCCGGCAAGGTCCTCATCGACTGGAGCCAGAACGACCCGCACAAGACCACCGTGAACGTCTACTCGCTGCGCGCCCGCGAGCGCCCGACCGTGTCGACGCCGGTGACGTGGGACGAGGTGCGGGCGTGCGCTGAAGGCGACGATCCCGAGCTGCTGGTCTTCACCGCACGCGAGGTCGTGGGGCGCGTGGTCGAGCAGGGCGACCTGTTCGCTGACGCCCGGTCCCTCGTCCAGGCGCTGCCCAGCCTCTCGTAGCCGCGCGGCGCGTCTGTCACGCTGTAGGACGTGCAGGGAGGGGGGAGTGTGCGCCGGATCGCAGGAATCATGCTGGTCGCGTCTGTGGTGCTGCTCGGCATCGCGCCGGCGGCGACCGCCAAGGTGCCGAATGGCTGGCTGGGCGTCGCGCTGGGGGAAGACCTCGCGTCGCGGCCCGGCATGCTCGGCGACGAGTTTGCGCTCATGTCGCGCAGCGGCGTCGGCACCGCGCGGGTCACGTTCGACTGGAACGTCGCGCAGCCGTTCGCCGACTGGCCGCTGTGGTTCGGGCAGACGGACACCGTGGTCCTTGCCGCCGCGCGCCGCGGCATCGACGTGCTGCCGACGGTCGTGGGCGCTCCGGCCTGGGCGAGCGACGACCCGGTCGACGGCACGTACGTCCTGACTCCGCGTGACCCCGCGCAGTACGCCGCGTACCTGCGCGCGCTCATCGCCCGGTACGGCCCGCGGGGGACGCTGTGGGCCGAGAACCCATCGGTGCGGCCGCGACCGATCCGGGCGTGGCAGATCTGGAACGAGCCGAACCTCGACCGCTACTGGCGCGGCGACTGGGAGACCGGTTACCTGACGCTGCTGCGCGCCGCGCACGCGGCCGTGAAGGGCGCCGACCCGGGAGCGAAGGTCGTCCTCGCCGGCCTGCCGAACTTCTCGTGGCTGGCGCTGGGATCGCTGTACCGCAAGGGTGCCGCGCCGTACTTCGACGTCGTCGCGGTGCACCCGTACACCCGCAAGCTCAGCAACCTCATCGAACTCGTCGACGCCAACCGCCGCGTGATGCGGGCGCAGGGCGACGCGCGCGCCGAGCTGTGGGTCACCGAGCTGTCGTGGCCCGCGGCGAAGGGGCGGGCGCGCGATCTGGGCTTCAACGTCACGTCATCCGAGCAGGTGCGCCTGCTGCGCGGCGCGGTGCGCGAGCTGGCGCGCGAGCGCAAGCGCCTGGGGCTGGGCAAGGTCCTCTGGTACGCGTGGCTGACGCGGGGCAGCGGGACCACCGACGCGTTCGCCTATTCGGGCCTGCGCTGGCTGACGCCGCGGGGCACGGCCCGGTCGACGCCGGCGCTCGGCGCGTTTCGCAGGGTCGCGGACGACATCGGCGCCCGCTAGCCTTCGTAGTCCGGCGGATTGCCCACTTGGTCGTGACCTCGCTTCGGCGGGGTCGAGCCAGGTCCCGCGCCGGCCCTCGGGTCGGCGGCCTGCCCTGGTGGCCAGGAGTGTCAAATGCCCAGGCAAGACACTCGAGTCCTGGGATGTATGTAGTCAGTGGTGATCGAGTTCGGGCGGTACCGGGCGGGCCTTCGAGTCCGCCCGGCCGCGTTAACGGGGCGGTAGTTCGTAGGCTGTGGCCATGCCCGACACGCTGTCCGAGGCGGCCCGCCGCCCCCTGAACATCGCGCTGGCCGTCGGCATCGTCGACGCCGTGCTGCTGGTCGTCCTCCTGTACTTCGCCCGCATCGCCGACGACGACGGCGCCGTCTCGATCCTCGGCCCGATCCACGGTGTCGGCTTCGTGATCCTGCTGTACCTGACCGGCAAGGGCGCGGCCGAGCAGCTCTGGAGCTGGTGGTTCCCCGCCGCGGTGCTGGTGACCGGCGGCCCGCTGGGGACGATCGTGGGCGACCTGATCCTCCGCCGCCGCCTCCCCGACCGCGCGGCGGCCTGACGGCGATGGCGATCGTCGACGAGGGGCCGCTGCGCCTGCCTCCCGGCGCCCGCCAGGTTCTCCTCGCGCCGGGCACGCTGGCCCGGGCGCTGGCCGCGGCCGACGATGACCCGGAACGCCGCTGGATGCTGCGCCTGCCGCGCGACGTGCGGCGGTCGTTCGTGGCCGAGGTCATCGACGCGGGCGCTGACCGCAAGGGGCAGGAGCGGTGGCTGCTGTCGCAGGACGACGAGATCTGCCGGTCGTACGCCGATGAGGTGCTGAGCGTGCGGACCGAGGGGGACCCCGCGGAGGCGTGGCTGCTGCGCCAACCTGCCGAGGTCCGAGCGTCGTTCGTCGCCGAGGTCCTGGCCTGATGCCGATCGACGGTGGCGCCGAGGCTCAGGCGCTGCATTCGTTGCTCGCCGGCGACGCGCTCGCGGGCGCCCCGTGGTTCGACGCGCACACCCACATCGGAGCCCATGACCCAGACGGGCGCAAGGCGACGCCGGCGGAGATCCTCGAGGGACTCGACCGCGCCGGCCACCGGCGCGCGCTTGTGTTCCCGATGCACGAGCCCGACGGGTACGGCCCCGCCAACGACGCGGTCCTCGCCGCGTGTGCGGCGTCGGGCGGCCGACTCGACGCGCTCGCCCGGGTCGACCCCAACCACCACGACGCGGTCGACGAGGCCCGGCGCTGCCTCGAAGCCGGAGCGCGCGGCATCAAGCTGCACCCGCGCAGCGACGCGTTCGCGCTGCCACACCCCACGGTCGACGCGATCGTGGCACTGGCCGCCGAGCGCCGCGGCATCGTGCTCTTCCACGCGGGCCGTGGCATCCCGCGACTCGGCGCCGCCGCGGCCGACCTGGCGCGCGCCAACCCCGACGCGCGCATCGTGCTGGCCCATGCAGGCATCAGCGACGTGGCCGACCTCGCGCCGATCGTCGCGGAGCTCCCGAACCTCTTCTTCGACACCGCGTGGTGGCAGGTCTCCGACGTGCTGGCCGCGTTCGCCTCCGTCCCGCCCGGGCAGATCCTCTACGCGAGCGACATGCCCTACGGTCCCGGGCTCTTCGCCGGGTTCGCCATGGAACGCGCCGGACGCGCGGTCGGTCTCGGCGACGACGTCCTCGCCGAGATCGCGGGCGGCCAGCTCACCCGTCTCGTCGCCGGCGAGGACCCGCTCGACCTGGGCCCGGCACCGGGGGAGACGCCGCTCGGCGCGCGCTCACCCACGCACGAGCGGCTCGTCGCGCATCTCACCGCGGCGGTCTCGGGCACGTGGAGCGACGGCGACCCCGAACAGAGCCTCGCGCTCGCGCGGCTGGCGATCGCGGACGGCGGCGATCCGCTGCTGGCGCTCGTCGACACGCTGATCGCACGCGCGCAGGAGGCCCGCTCGGCCGACCGTGCGGACCAGCGCGCCGGACTGATCTACGCGCTCACGGGGCAGTTCCTGGCTGGGACTCCGTCGGCCGGGCTGCCGGGCTGAGCGTCAGCCCTTCACCATCCGCTTCGTCTTCTCCGGGTCGTCGAACGGGAGCGTGTGCGCGATCGCGGGCGCCGTGATGCTGCCCCGCACCTCGAGCGGCGTCCCCTGCACGGCGTGCGGCACGCTCATCCGGGCGATCGCCACGGACTTCCCCGTCAGCCGGGAGTACATCGCGCACGTGATGACGCCCACCTGCTCGTCGCCGGCGAACAGCGCGTCGCCCTCGGCCGCGGCCGCTTCGCCCTCGAGCAGGACGCCGAAGATCTTGAACCGCTCCTTGCCCTCCAGCCGCGCATGCTCCTCCGCGCCGCGGAAGCCGGTCTTCCCCGGCGTCACGGTGAAGTCCAGGCCGAGTTCCCACAGCGTGTCGCCCGGCGCCTCGTCGGCGAACGGGTACATCTCGCTGTTGTCGTACGGGTAGAAGAGGAGGTAGCTCTCGACGCGCAGCCAGTCGAGGGTCACGAACGCGCACGGGACGATGCCGTACGGGGCGCCGAGCTCCAGGATCGTGTCCCAGATCTTCGGTGCGTCCTCGCGCTTGCAGAAGATCTCGTACCCGCGCTCGCCGGTGTAGCCGGTGCGCGAGAGCATCACCGGGCAGTCGAACAGCAGCGTGTTCGTGAAGTGGAAGTAGTTGAGGTCGCGGATGCCGGGGACGTGCTCGGCAAGGAAGTCGACCGCGGCGGGGCCCTGAAGCGAAAGGTCGTGCAGGTCGTCGTCAAAGAGCACGGCGACGTCCCTGCCCTGCGTCGAGCGGGTCAGCTGCGCCATCCCGTCGCCCGAGCCGTGGACGACCAGCCATGCGTTCGGGCCGGTGCGGTAGACGATGCAGTCGTCGATGAACTTGCCGGCGTCGTTGAGCATCGACGCGTAGACGGCCTTGCCCGGGTACAGCCGCCGGACGTCGCGGGTGACGGCCTCCTGGAGCAGCGCCTCGGCGTGCGGGCCGACGTAGTGGACCTTCTTCAGCCCCGAGACGTCCATGAGCCCGGCCTTCGTCCGGATGGCCTCGTGCGCGTCGGCCAGCGGGGTGCTGTAACCCCACGGGGTCCCCATCCCGTTCCAGTCCTCGAGGTCGGAGCCGAGAGCGCGGTGGCGATCGGCGAGGGCGGAGACCCGCCAGGAGTGCGTCATGCCGCGCAGCCTGCCAGCGCAGTGAACCTATTTGTTCACACCGCCGGTCCAAGACCGGGATCAGCGTGTTGGACCGGGTGTCGCATCAGAAACACAGACCGTTCTCACTTCGGTATGCTGGCGCCGCCATCGAAGGGGGGACGCATGTCGGACAGGACCCATCGTGCCGAGAAGCAGACGGAGGCCGGTGCGCCACCGAGCCGCAGTGCGATGCGCGAGGTCGTCGCCGCGGCGCTGGCGCTCGACCGCGCCAGCAAGGACTTCGCGCGGGAGACCGGCTACCGCGAGGCCCTCGAGCTGGCGGTGGAGGTTGCGGGCCCCGACACGCGCACCGGACGCGAACTGCGCGAGGAGCTGCGGGAGCTCGCGTGGCGGTCGTTCGACGAGGACCGGCCGTTCGGCGTGGGCCCCGTGCGTGACCGGCGCGACGGCTACGCGCTGGCGGCCGAGCGCCTCGTCCGTGCGTTCGATGCCGTGGGCCTGCACGACGAGTACGCGGCCTACGCGGGCGTGGACGCGGGCGGCGCTCGCAGTCTTCCCGCGGGCTTCCGCTCATTCGGGACCCCGATGGCCTGAGGCGGCACGTTTCGCCACCGCGCGGCCTGCGTACAATGGACCTGTGAGCGACGCGTCCAAGATCGCCAAGAACCTCCGCGCCTTTCAGATGGCGATCAACGCGCACGCCGAGCAGAACCCGGACCACAACGTCCTCGGGC
>JAEMQS010000120.1 GCA_016463765.1 Solirubrobacteraceae bacterium
GGCGCGGTCATGGGGCTCATCGGCCTCTGCGTCCTGATCTCCGAGGGGATGCGGGCGCCCGCGGGCGACGCGAAGCCGAACGCGCTGGCGCCGATCATCCTGCGCACCCGCGCGATCGGGCTCATGGGCGGGCTCCTCGTCGGCCTCGCGACGTTCCAGGCGGAGTTCGACTGGGGCGTGCCGCAGTTCAACCTGCTGCTCGAGCCCGTGCTCCTCGCGGCGTCGGCGGGCATCGGCCTCGTCTGTGCGCGCATGTTCATCGGTCGCGGTGGCGCGATCGCCGCGGTGGTCATCTTCCTCATCCTCCGCGGCGCGCTGGCGCTGGCGATCGGCCCGGTGCTCGGCCAGACCGCCCCGGACTTCGCGCTGTATCTCCCGGCGGCGATCCTCGTGGAGCTCGTCTTCCTGGTCGCCCCCGCCGCGCTGCGGGCGAAGCCGTACGTGATCGGGGCGGTCGCCGGACTCGCGGTCGGCACGCTCGGCATCCTCGCCGAGTACGGCTGGTCCCAGGTCTGGATGCCGATCCCGTGGCCCTCGTCGATGCTCGCCGAGGCGCTCGTCTACGGCACGATCGCGGGCGTCGCGGGCGGGGTCATCGGCGCGTTCATGGGCGGCTGCCTGAACCCCGACCTCGGTCGGGCCGCGATGCGGCCTGGACGCGTGCTCGCGCCGGCGGCCACCGCCGTGATCATCGGCGTCTTCGGCGTGCTGCTCGCGACCGGCGCCCAGGGCGGCGTGACCGGCTCGGTGACGTTGACCGACATCGACGGCGGCCCCGGCCGCACGGTCTCCGCCGTGGTGCGGGTCGACCCGCCGTCGGCCGCGGACGACGCGCGCTGGCTGACCATGACGGCCTGGCAGGGCGAGGGCTTCATCATCGACCACCTGCGCCGCATCGGGGACGGGGTCTACGAGACGACCCAGCCGATCCCGGTGGACGGCACCTGGAAGTCCATGGTGCGCCTGCACCAGGGCGACTCGCTGCTCGCGATGCCCGTGCACCTGCCGGAGGACCGCGCGATCCCGGCTCCCGAGGTGCCCGCCAGCGCGACCTTCACCCGCGAGTTCGTCGCGGACAAGCTCGTGCTCCAGCGCGAGGCGAAGACCGATGTCGCCGGCTGGATGTGGACGGTCGCGGGCCTCGTGGTCCTGCTCCTCACACTGCTCCAGCTCGGAGCGCTCGGCTGGGGGCTGCTGCGGCTGTCCTCGACGGCCGGCCCGCCCGACGCACCGGACGGTGCGCCGGAGGGCGCGGCGACGCCGCGGGCGACGGCGCGACCCGGGCAGGTCGCGCCGGCCTGATCACGGCTTGATCGCGTACCAGCGGATCGGGAAGCTCGAGAACCCCGCGGACTGGCTGTCCGTGATGTTGCAGAGGCGGATGTTCACGACGCCCGCGCCCTGCGTGGAGCCCGCCGACAGGATGACGCCCGTGGGGAGCTTGACGCTGGCTCCCGGGCGGACGATGACGATGTCGCCCGAGTCGACGCCGCCGAGCGCCAGGTCGTACTCCGCGCAGCTGTGGGCGGGGACCCCGCCGCTCACGCCGATGAGGCCGGTCGAGCTCGTGCTCTCCTGCGCGAAGCCGGTGGAGTTGATCCCGTCGAGCAGGTTGGCGTCGGCGGCCTTCGCGTCCGTCTTCAGGAACGCCGACGAGTCGAAGCCGTCGAGGAGGCTGGCGTCCAGCCCGGATCCCGAGCCGTCGACCGTCGACAGCTTCGCGAGGATCTGACCGGGCGTATCGGCCGATCCGCTCGTGCCCGCGGGGCCCTGGGGGCCGGTCGCGCCGGTCGCGCCGGGAGTGCCTGCCGGGCCCGCGGGTCCGGGCTCGCCGTTCGTTCCCGCGGGTCCCGCGGGTCCCGCGGGTCCTGCGGGTCCGGTGGCGCCGGGCGCTCCGCTCGCGCCGGTGAGCCCGCCCGCTCCGGTCGTCGGCACGGTCGCTGACGCGCTGGTCCACGTCAGCCGCCGCTCGCTCCTGCGGCACCTCGTCTTCACGGCGACTACGCGCAGCTGACCCTTCGCCTTCCCGGCCTTGACGACGCACGCGTGGACGGTCACGGGCTTCTTCGTCGCCGCGGGCTGGCCCGTCACCGCCCACGCACCACCGCCGAGCGCGAGGAAGACCGCGATGGTGGACATCACGTTGGCGTAGCTCAACGTCGGGCGTGGCATGAGGCGCCTCCAAGCTGTGTGGGCTGAACGTCCTGCCCGCGCAACTGGCGGCTGCGGCTGGAGTTACGCGGTGCGGCTCAGCGGTGGCGCAGGCGCGTCGCGCTGTCGCGCGCGCTGGCCTTCGCCCAGGCCGCCAGGGCGGCCGCCGGGGTGCGCCCCGGGTCGGGCTCCTGCCCGTCGCCGAGGCGCCACAGCTGCTGCGTGTGCCACGCGAGGTCGGTGAGCGCGTCCGCGCGCTTGATGCCGATCCGCTGGGGTCGATCGCCGCTCGCGGCGACGGCGCCCGACAGCAGCTCCCGGGGAAGCTCCGGCTCGACGGCCATGGGACGCCCGATGCCGATGACGTCGACGGCGCCCTCCTCGAGGACGGCGTTCATCGCCTCGGCGCTGCGCAGGCCGCCGGTCAGCATCAGCGGCATGCGGGTCCGCTGGCGCACCTGGCGGGCGTACTCGAGGAAGTAGGCCTCGCGCTCGCGCGTGCTCCGCCGCTGCTCGGTCAGGTCCCCCACCATGGCGGCGCGCTCGTACGTGCCGCCCGAGATCTCGAGCAGGTCGACGCCTTCCTCCTCGAGCGCCTCGACCACGGCCATCGACTCCTCCTCGGAGAACCCGCCGCGCTGGAAGTCCGCGCTGTTGAGCTTGACCGAGAGCGGCGTCTGCGCGCCGATCTCGTCGCGGATCGCCCGGACGAGCTCGATGAGGAACCGGCGCCGCCGTTGCGGGTCGCCGCCCCACGCGTCCTGGCGCTGGTTGGTGAGCGGGGAGAGGAACTGGCTGACGAGGTAGCCGTGGGCGCCGTGGATCTGCACGCCGGTGAACCCGGCACGGACGACGACGTCGGCTGTCCGCGCGAAGCGGCCGATGATCTCGTGGATCTCGTCGTCGGTCAGGGTGCGCGGCTTGGCGAACGCGGTCTGCAGGCCCTTGATCGGGACGGCCGACGGCGCGACCGGGCGCCGGCTGAGCATCCTCGGCGACTGGCGGCCGGGATGGTTGATCTGCACGAGCGCCTGGGTGCCGTGTTGGGTCGACGCCTCGGCCCACGCGCGTAGCGCGTCCAGGTCGCGGTCGTCCTCGACGGCGACGTTGCGCGGCTCGCCGAGCGCCCGGCGGTCGACCATGACGTTGCCCGTGATCAGCAGCCCGGCCCCGCCCGCGGCCCACCGCTCGTAGAGCCGGGTCAGCCGGTCGGTCGGCGCGTTCGTGACGACGTCGCCGAGCTGCTCGCTCATGGCGGCCTTCGCCAGGCGGTTGGGCAGATCGACGCCGCACGGAAGGGAGAGGGGAGTGGAGAGGTCGGGCACGCCGCGAGCACCCTACCGACCCGTAGGACGCCCGCGTCCGATGCGGTCAAGCACGTCCCTGGTTCCCGTGACGCGGTCAGCGCGGTTCGTCCGGTGCGCTCGTTCGGCGGTTCGATCGTGCCGACGACGGCGAAGACGCGTCCTCGCAGGCATCGCCGGCGCGCGTCCTCCAGAAAGGAATCTGTCCGTGCTCACCCCCGTATCCCCCGGGCTCGGCCGTACGCGCCGCGCCGCAGTCGCGCTCGCCATGCTCGCCGGCGCGGTCGCTCCCGCGACGGCCTCGGCGATCCCGTCGCTTCCGGCTCCGGCGACGCCGTCCGCGCACCTCTCCGTGTCCGCCGGCAACGGCACGTGGAACGACCTCATCGAGGGTCCCGCGACGGCCTCCCCGCTCAAGAACGTCAACGGGCTCGGCGCGGATGCATCCGGCGCCCTCTACGTCGGCTCGGGTGGGCGTATCGCCAAGGTCATGAGCGACGGCGCCATGCGCTTCATCGCGGGTGACGGCACGGGCAGCGCTCCGACGCCCGGCACCGCCGCGGGCGCGCCGGTCGGCGACGTGCAGGCGCTGACGACCGCGCCCGACGGCACGGTCTACTTCTCCGACTGGGTGACCTCGTCGATCTACAAGGTCACGCCTGCCGGGATCCTGACGCGCGTGGCCGGCACCGGGGACTCTCTTGCACCGGTCCCCGGCCCCGCTGCGAGCAGCCCGCTGTACGCGTCGACGTATGGTCTTGCGATCGACAGCGCGGGCACGCTCTACGCCGCCAGCTATCAGGGCCGGAACGTTGTGCAGATCACGGCGGACGGCACCCTCTCAGTGGTGGATCTCGGGGGGTCCTTCCATCCGATGAGCGTCGCCGTGGCGAACGGCACGGTCTTCGTCGCGTCATCCGACGACGGTCTGTACAAGGTCGTGGGCGGCGCCCCGGTGCTCGTCACGTCGGTCCCCGGCCTGGGCAACCCGCACGGCGGATTGGCCTCGGACGCGTCCGGGAACGTCTACGCCGCCGCGCAGTCCGGCGGCTACATCGCCAAGTTCGCTCCGGACGGCACCGAGACGCGCCTGGCCGGCACCGGCGCGGCCGGGGACCCCGTCGCGGGCCCCGCGATCGACTCTCCGCTGCAGCCGAACGCCCTCGCGGCCGACGGCGCCGGCACGGTGTACGCCGGGTCCATGGAGTTCTTCCTCTCCTACGCGCCCCCCGGGGGCGTGTCCGCGCAGGCCGCGTCACCCGCGCGGGTGGTCCGCGTGGGCACCGAAGTCCCGAGCGTCCCTCGTGAGCTGGCGGTGACGGCGGGCACGACGAGCCTGGACCTCACGTTCCTGGCGCCCATCACGCCTGGCACCAGTGCCATCACCGGCTACGAGGTCAGCCTTGACGGCGGCACGACGTGGAGTGCTGTTGCGACCACGACGGGCGCGGGCGGCAAGCTGACCGCCACGGTCACCGGGCTGACCCCCGGCACCACCTACACGGTCTCGGTGCGGGCTCGCAATGCCGCCGGGCCCGGGCCGGCGACCGCCGGCACCCCGGCGACGACCGCGACGGCGCCGTCGACGCCTGCCGCCAAGCCCGTGGCCCTCTCCGAGAAGGCGGTCCAGCAGGGACTCGTCGCGTCGCGCTCCGGCACGACGGCGAAGGTCGGGCTGCCGCTCGAGTGCCCGCCCGGCCCGCAGGGCTGCGACGCCAGCGGCACGCTGACGGTGAACCTCCCGAAGGAGACCGGACCGCGGGCCGCCGCGCTCACGCCCGTGCAGGTCGCGGCGTTCTCCGGCGTGAAGATCGCGGCGGGCACGACGCGGCTCTACGAGGTGCGCCTGTCCGCGAAGACCGTCAAGCGGATGCGCAAGCGCGGCATCTACAAGACGAAGGCCACGCTGAAAGTCCAGAACCACCTGACGGGTGGCCCGACCATCAGCAGCTCGCAGGACGTCTGGCTGACGATCCCGCGGGCGTTAGCCACCTGCGCGACCAAGCGGGCCGTCACCGTCCACTGGGTCACGCGCCGTGCCGACCGCCTGAGCGGCGTGACGATCACGGCGAACGGCAAGCGCATCAAGTCGCTCGCCGGCTCGCTGCGCAAGACGCGGCTGACGTTCGCGGCGGGTCAGCCGCGCATCGTCACGGTCGTCATCCGGGCGCGGACGACGGACGGGCGCCGGCTCGTGAGTCTCCGGCGCATCCGCCTGTGCGGCGCCAAGAAGGCCGGCTACAAGAAGACGAAGACGCTGGTGCTCAAGCCGACGACGGCGGCCAGCCGCTGAGGCCCGCGCGGCGGGGGCGCGTCGAGCGCCCCCGCCGTGCGGTCACGCGGCGTCCGGTTCCAGCAGGAACAGGAGCACGGTGAGGTCGGGGTCCACCTCTGTCGCGGTGAGGAACTGGCGCACGGTCCTCCCGGTCAGGCGCTCGACGATCTCCACGAGGTCGTCGCGCGCGGCATCCTGGAGGGCGAGCCGCGCGTCGCGGGCGAGTACCCCACGTCCGGCATCGACGAGCGTCTGCTCGCCCTGGGTCAGCGTCTCCTCGAGCAGGACGGCGACGAGGTTGTCGGCACGGTAGGTCCGCGCCTTCGACGGGCCGCGTCCGGTGTAGCGCGCGAGCACGCCGACGACGGACGTGGAGATGTCGGCCGCGGTGGGCCCGCCCGGGGTCAGGTCTTCGATGCTCGCCACGCCGAATGGTGTCCTTGTGTCGCCTCTCCAGGGGCTGGGCCGGCGTGCGCCGACCCTCACCACGTAGGCGCTAACGTTACACCGAACCGTCCGTTGTGGACGGTCAGGTGCCGCGTCAGACCGTGAAGCGACCCACCAGGCCGTCGAGCTCCTGGGCGCGATCGGCGATGCTGCGGCTCGTCGCGGCGACCTCCTGGGTCGTGGCGCTCGACTGCTCGGTGGACGCCGACACCTGCTCGGTGGTGGCGCTCGCGTCCTCGGCGACGCCCCGGACCTCGCCCACCGCGTCGCGGATGCTGTCGATCTCACCGCTGACGTCCGTGACGCTCGCCGCGAGGGTGGAGAACGCCTTCTCGGTCTCCTGCACCGTCGCCGATGCCGACTCGGCGAGCGTGCGGACCTCCTCGGCGACGACGGCGAACCCGCGGCCGTGCTCGCCGGCGCGCGCCGCTTCGATCGCGGCGTTCAGCGCGAGCAGGTTCGTCTGGTCGGCGATCGACGCGATCCGGTCCGTCAGGGCGATGCCGTCCTGCGCCAGCGTGCTGGCCCGGCCCGCGACCTCGACGGCCCCCTCCGATGCCGTGTGCACGGACTCGACGAGCTGCACCTGACGGGTCGCCCCGAGGGCCAGGCTCGTCGTCGCCTGGGCGATCTCCTCGATCGCGCTGCCGGTCTGCTCGGCGCTCATCGACATCTGCTCGGTGGCGGAGGCGACCTCCGCGGCGGTGCGGCCGATCTCGCCGATCATCTCGGCGATCTGCGTGCGCGTGCTGTTGTAGCTCTCGAGGCCGCCCTGGGCCCGGCCGAGCATGGTGTTGAACGTCGCGCCGAGCGACCCGAGCTCCTCGCCCGGTGTGGTGGGCAGCATCTCCGTGACGGGGTGGGCGGCGACCGTCAGGTCGCCTTCGGCCATCGCGGCCAGGCCGGTGCCGAGGCTGACGAGGCAGTGGTCGCTCAGGCTCGTCAGGCGGGTCTGGAGGTCGTCGAGGCACGAGTGGTCGCCGAGCGCCTGCTGCAGCTGCGTGCGCAGCACCTCGTAGCCCTCGATCGCGGCCTGCGCCTTGGCGAGCATCGAGTTGAAGAGCCCGATGATGGCCTCGAGCTCGTCGCCCGCCGGGCGCGCGGCGATCGGCTCGGTGACCGGGATGACCTGGCGGGTCAGGTCGCCGGTGGCGGCGGCGCCCAGGCCTTCGACCAGGCCGTG
>JAEMQS010000121.1 GCA_016463765.1 Solirubrobacteraceae bacterium
CTGCGGGGCGGGCTCAGGGGTCGGCGCGGGCGCGGGCTCGGGTGCCGGCGCCGGGACGGTGACGGGTGACGAGCCGCCGCCGACGAGCTCGTCGATGGCGCCCTCGTAGCCGCTGACGCTGAGGTGCCCGGCGCAGCGCGTGGCCGCCGCGTCCGTGACGCTGCGGGCGAGGGTCCAGGCGCCGCCGGCCTGGCGGACCCACGCCTCGACCCGGTCACCGGTGACACGGAGGCCGAGGCCGTCTCCGACCCCGACGGCGCCGCCCGTCGTGGACGCCCGGAACAGCTCGGTCTCGACGCCGCGGTCGTACCGCCAGAGCCAGAGCGCCCCGTTGCCGTCGAGTTCGAGGCTGAAGCCGCTGTGCGCGGCGCCGGGGTTCTGCAGGCAGGCCCCGATGCCGACGTTCCCCGCCGCGACCTTCGTCACCGCGATCTCCTGATCGCCCGCGAACCTTGTCGTGGCGAGGTAGGCGGACCCCCAGCCGTCGGTCGGGAACTGGAGCCGGCCGGACACGATCCGCGGCTCCGACGGCGCGCTGGGCGCGACGGGCATGGCCCAGGACGTCCCGAGCGCGGTGCGGTCGAAGGTGTCGCGGAGGTCGTTCTGCGTGGGGAAGGCCGGTTCGGGCTCCGGTGTCGGCTCGGGCGTCGGGGTGGGGGTCGGTTCGGGCGTCGGCGTCGGAGTCGGCGTCGGAGTCGGAGTCGGAGTCGGAGTCGGCGTCGGCTCGGGCGTCGGGGTCGGCGGCACCGGCACGCTGTCGGTCGGCGGCACTTCGGGACGCTCGATGACCACCGTCTCGCAGCTGCTCATCCGGCCCCGGATCTGCGCATCGGTGAAGGCGCCCGCGCCTTCGACGGTCACGCGGTCGCGGCCTGTTCCACATTCGATCCGGAAGGTCAGGCTGTCGGCGGCGGTCAGCGTGATGACGTCGTCGCCGGCGTTGCCGATCATCCGGTCGTAGTGGTCGCCGGTGATCCGGTCGTCGTGGCTGCCGCCATACAGCGTGTCGCGCCCGCCACGGTCGATGATCGTGTCGTTGCCGCCGTTGCCCCACGCGATGTCGCTGCCGGTGCCGGGACGGAACGTGTCGGCGCGCGAGGTCCCGTAGAAGACCGCCGCGTCCGCGGAGGCGGGCAGGGCGGCGGCGAGGAGCGCGGCGGTGACGGCGAGCCGCACACTGCGGCGGCGGGGGACGGCGAAGGACATTGCGAGGGACTCCGTTGATCGCTTCCTGGGACCATCCATGACCCCGTGGCAACGGTTGTCGGCGCGTGTCCCGGCCGGAGTTGATCTCGCGTTCCAAACCCCTCTGGACGCATGGACGCCCGATCGGGTCCCGTCCATCGGGCGATGGCGGGTCCGGCATCCGGTGTGTCGCCGAAGCTCGGCGCGTCGGGGGACATAACCTCGCCCAGAAGTGGCGCGTTGGCACTCGCGTGACGGCGGCCGCGTGTATGAGTCCGGTGTGGACGCACGCCCGCGAAACGCGGCCGGATGTCCTACCCGCTACGTGAAGAGGTCTTCGTGGCGGTCGCGCAGCAGCGCGCGGACACCGTGTCCGTCGTGCAGGGTGACGTGCGCGCCCAGACCGCCGACGAGGACCGCCGGCTCGCCGCTGTCCTTGCCCACGCGGGCGAGGTCGGCGGCGGCGGCGACCTGGTCGGCGGTTGCGATCCACGTCGCGCGAAGTTCGCGTCCCTGCCGGTCCTCGCGCCCGCGCCAGTCGGCCAGCGGCCGCAGACCCGCGACGCCGATCGCGACGTCGACCTGACCGTGGCGCCACGCGCGCCCGAACGAGTCCGCCACGACGACGGCGGGGGCCGCGCCCGCGCCTCGTCGCAACGCGGTCCGTAGCCGGCGGGCGGAAGCGTCGGCGTCCTTCGGCAGCGTGATGACCGTGTCCGCGTCCGCGGCGTTCGAGCTGTCGACGCCGCCGTTCGCGCAGACGAACCCGTGGTGGGTGCGCGTGATGATCACGCCGTGCTCGGCCCGGACCACCTCCGAGCTCTGGTCCAGCACGACCTGCACGACCCGCGGGTCCTTGCCGTGGCGGTGGGCCAGGACCTGCGCCTCCACCCCGGGGGTGACGGTTGCGAGGTCGACGATGCAGCCCTCGGCCTTCGAGACGATCTTGTGGGACACGACGAGGACGTCGTCATCGGCCAGCCCGGAGTCCCGTGCCACGCCGGCCAGCAGCGCCCCGAGGTCGTCGCCGGGGCGGATCTCGGGGAGGTCGGGCAGCGCGCGAGCGGTGATCATCGCGGTGGCGTGATGCGTCCCAGAAGGCCGCGCGTGCTGGCCGCCGTGCCGCGAGCGGCGGCCAGGGCGTCGCGGAGCGTCGCGAGGTCCTCGGGGGTGTCGACGTCCATGGCGAACGCGTCGATCTCGACGACGACGTGCTCCACCCGCGCGGCGGCCGCGGCGCCCTCGTGGCGCGCCCGGCTGTCGGGGCCGAAGGCAGGCGTGATGACGTCCGGCGGGCTCAGGAGCAGGGCGTTCGTCCCGCTGCCATGGCGGTCCGGGACGATCACGGCCGACGGCGCGGGCGGTGCGGCCGCGAGCACCGCGTCGATGTCCGCCGGCGCGAGCGCGGGGCAGTCGCCGGGAAGCAGGAGGACGCGATCGACCTCCTCGAGCGCGGCGATGCCGAGCAGGGCGGCTTCGCTGTGCCCGCGCTCGGCCGGGTCCGGGATGACCCGGGCGCCCTGGCTGGCCGCGAGCGCCGACGCGATCGGCTCCGCCGTGACGACGATGACCTGGTCGATCGCCTTGCTGCGGCGCAGCGCCCGCAGGACGTCGGAGACCATCGCCTCGGCGAGCGACCGGCGCAGGTCGGCCGGCAGCGACGCGGCGAGGCGCTGTTTGGCGTTGGCGAAACGCTTGACGGGGAGGATCGCGGCAGTGGTCATCGCAGGGACTCCGCGAACCGGAGCGTCGCGTCGGCGACACGGTGCCGGGCGGCGGCGTCGCCGAGCATGGTGTCGCACCGCAAGGCCGGAAGCGCTCCCGCCCACGGTTCGTCGGTGACCAGGCCGTCGAGAACGCCGTCGTAGAGCGCCACGATTCCGGCCGCGTTCGCCGCATGGCCGGTGTGCGACAGGAAGTCCGCGGTGGGCCCCTTCAGCACCTGGCCGCCGACGATCGGGGAGACGGCGACGACCGGCGCGGTGGCGTCGCGCAGCGCCTCGCGCATGCCCGACAGGGCGAGGATGGGCCCGATGGAGATCGCGGGATTCGACGGGCCGATGACGATCGCCCGGGCGGTCGCGATCGCCTCGAGGACCTCCGGTGAGGGGGCGGCGACGTCAGCGCCGTCGATCCGCACGCCCTCGACGGGCGCACCGCGATGGAGGATGAGGAAGCGCTGGAGGTCGACCCAGGACCCGCCGGTCCGCACCGAGGTGCGCACCGGGGCATCGCTCATCGGCAGGACCCGCGCACGGACCCCGAGCGCGGAGACGATGTCAGCGTGCGCCTCGGTCAGGCGGGATCCGGCGCGCAGCCGCTCGGCGCGATGCAGCCCGAACGCCAGGTCGCGATCACCGAGGTTGAACCACACGTCGACGCCGAGCTCGCGGAAGCCGTCCATCGTGGCGAACGTGTCGCCCTCCAGACCCCACCCGCGCGCGTCGATGCGGTCGGCCAGCCAGAACGCGCACAGGTCCGGGTCGGGCGAGACGTATGCGCCGTACAGCTCGATGTCGTCCCCGGTGTTGGCGACGACGACGAGATCGTCGCCGGCCACGTCGAGCATCCCGCGCGCGAGCTTCGCCCCGCCGGTCCCGCCGGCGAGCACCACGACCGGCGCGCGGGTCATCAGCCCTTCGGCTTCAGCGGCGGCCAGAGATCCGCGGGCAGGCCCGTGATCTTGATGCCCGCGTGGGTCTTGTGGCGCACGTTCGTGCTGATGAGCAGCGCCGTGAGGCTTTCGCAGATGCGCGCCATCTCCAGCCGGCCGACGTCGACGCAGCGCAGGCCCTCGATCCGGTCGATGACGTCGGCGACGCGCTGCTTGTCGGCGCGCTTGTCGCCCGCGACCAGGACGTCCTCGTCCAGCGGGTGGTCGAGGTCGCCGAGCGTCGGGGCGCCGACGGTGTGCAGCGCGCTGACGACGCGCACGCCCGCGGGGACCATCTCCTGCGCCTGCTGGGCGGCCGAGCCCTGCCAGACGCCGAGCATCCGCGTCGCCTTGCCGCTGACGGCGGCGGCGAGAGGCACGGTGGCGTCGACGACGAGCTGGCCCTCGCGCAGGACGCCCTTGAGGTTCGTGAGCGTCTCGGACTGGTTGCGGAACGGCACCGAGAGGAAGACGAGCTCGTTCGCCGCGGCGGCCTCGGCGTTCTCGGCGGCGCTGAACTGCCCGTCGGGGACGAGCTCCAGGGCGCGGCGCTCGGTCTCGGCGGCGCGCTCGGCGTCGCGGGAGCCGAGCATGACGGGAACACCGGCCCGGCCGAGCCGGACGGCGAGGGCGAAGCCCAGGGCGCCAGAGGCGCCGACGATGGTGATCGGCTCAGCAGACATGACGGCGGGCGAGGATACCCTGCGAGATGACGATGTCCGACGGTGTCGACCTCCAGCCCGGCCTCACGCGGACCGACACGTTCGTCGCCGAGGGCATCCTCCTGACGGACGTCGGCGGGACGATCGGCGCCTCCGTGCTCTCCACCCCGGGGATGATCGGCCGGATGGAGCGGACCGCCGCGACGCTCGCGTTCGAGCACCTGCCCGACGGCAAGGCGACGGTGGGCTTCGAGGTCTGCGTGCGGCACGTGGCCGGCGCGGCCGCGGGCGCCGAGTGCACCGCGACGGCAACGCTGCGCGAGGTCGCCGACGGGCGCAAGCTGCGCTTCGACGTGGAGGTCCGGGAAGGCGATCGGGTCATCGGGCTGGGTACGCACGAGCGGCGGGTCATCGATGTCGCCGGCCACGCTCGGGAGGTCGGGGCGTGAACCTTCCCGAGCACGTGCTCATCCGCGAGGTCGGCCCGCGCGACGGGCTGCAGAACGAGCCCGAGGTCCTGCCGACCGAGGCGAAGGTCGCGATGGTCGACGCGCTGGCGCGGACCGGGCTGCCGCGCATCGAGCTCACGAGTTTCGTGCGGCCCGACGTCATCCCGCAGCTCTCCGATGCCGCCGAGGTCCTGGCGCGCGTGGACATCCCACCGGGCGTGTCGCGGTCGGTGCTCATCCCGAACGAGCGTGGCCTGGAGAAGGCGCTGGCGCATCGCGCGCGGTTCGACGAGATCAACGGCTTCCTCTCGGCCAGCGAGTCGCACAACCGGGCGAACGTCAACCGGCCCGTGGCCGAGTCGCTGGCGGGGCTCGAGCGCGTCTTCGCCACCGCGCGGGCGGAAGGGCTGCGGTGCGAGGGTGTCATCAGCGTGGCGTTCGGCTGCCCGTACGAGGGGCACGTGGACCCGGCGCGGGTCTTCGACCTGGCGGGCGCGCTGGTGGCGGCCGGCGCGGCCGAGGTGGGCTTCGGCGACACGACCGGGATGGCGAACCCGCGGCAGGTCGGCGCGTTCTTCACCGCAGCGCGGGACGCGCTCGGCGACGACGTGCAGCTGACCGCGCACTTCCACAACACCCGCGGCCAGGGCCTGGCGAACGTGCTCGCCGCGCTGGAGGCCGGGTGTACGTCGTTCGAGTCGTCCGTCGGTGAGCTGGGCGGCTGCCCGGTACCGAAGGGCGCGACCGGGAATGTCGCGACCGAGGATGTCGTCTCGATGCTCGACGAGATGGGCGTGCAGACCGGGGTGGACCTGCCGGCGCTGCTCGACGTGGCGCGCTCGATGCAGGAACGCCTCGGCCGGCCGCTGGGCAGCCACACGCTGGTGGCGGGCCCGGTGGACTGGCACACCCCAACATGACCGGCGCCCGCCTCAGGGAAGGCGGGCACCGGCCACGGGTCGCGGGGACGCGTCAGCGCAGCGCTGAGGGGACGCTGCGCAGGTCGGCAGGCGGCTCAGGCCGCAGCCGCTGGTAGGCGAACGCTCCGCCGAGCAGCAGGAGACCGAGGCCCAGGAGGGAGCCGATCCGCTGCGCGGGGGCGAGCGTCGCCAGGTCGAAGAGGAACGCCTTGCCGGCGGCGACGCCGAGCAGGCCCAGCGCCGCGAAGCGCAGGTTCCTCAGGTCGTTGCGCACACCGATCACGAGGCCGACCACGCCCACGAGCGCCCAGGCGGCGGTCAACTGGAGCTGACCCTGGTCGGCGTCGCCGGTGATCGGCAGCTGGTAGGCCGCGAGCGAGACGAGGTACAGCCCGGACAGGCCGGTCGCAACGGTCAGGAGCGTGCGGGCGTCGCCCTCCGGACGGTGGTACGCGACCGCGCCGATCGTCGCGGTGACGAGCGCGACCGCTCCGAGGCCCGGCAGGATCGCCGCCTCGACGGAGAGGACGATGGCGACCATCGCCGCCAGGCCGAGCGCGACGAGCGATGCGGGGCCCGGGATCGGGTCGTCGGCGTCGCGCTTGGCGTAGCGGGCCAGGGCGAACGCCTCGGCACACAGGGCGGCGACGAGGGCCAGGCCCGAGAGGGCGGTCAGCGTCAGCGCGAAGATCGCGGCGAGCCCGAGCCCGTTGGCGATGTCGGCCCACACCGGGCGTGCCTCGCGCATCAGGACACCGCTGCCGAGGCACGCCGCGGCGAGTGCGGCGAGCCCGGCGATGCCGACGAGGCCCGGATCGCCGGACGCGAGCTGGTCGGCCGGGGTGACGGCGAGCATCTGCGCCAGGGCGATCGCGACGTGGCCGCTGAGGCCGGCGCCGATGAGCACGTCATCGGCGGTGCGCCGGGCGGCGTTCCTGGCGAGCCAGGCGAAGCCGACGCCGCCGGCGAGGAAGACGATCCCGCGGGCGAAGCCTGACGTCAGGTCGGCGAGCGCGAGATCGCCGAAGAGCACGCCGAGCGTGAGGAACAGCAGTGCGAGCGGCCGGGCGACACGTCCGCTGCGCACGCCCCAGACGCCGACCGCGGTGTGAACGATGGCGAGCACGACGAGGAGCGCCGTAGCAGCCGTCTCGGAGGTGGGGCCCTCCGTTGAGAGCGCGAACGCGATGTAGCCGAACCCGGCGACGGCTGCGGCGTTCAGCGCCACGAGCACGAGGCGCGATCCCGCGGGCTCCGGGTCCTTCACGCGCACCTCCCGGCCGACGGCCATGGCCAGGCCGACGGTGCCGAACCCCAGGAGGGTCACGGCGATCACCACCGGGCCCTGTCCGATGACGACGAAGCACGCCCACTGGAGCGTCGTCATGACGAAGACGGCGAGCGCGAGGCGGTCCCAGCGCTGCATCACCACGACGA
>JAEMQS010000010.1 GCA_016463765.1 Solirubrobacteraceae bacterium
AGCCGGGCGACCGCGTCGCGCTGATGCTGCCGAACGTTCCGCACTTCCCGATCGCCTACTACGGCGCGCTGCGCGCCGGCGCGGTCGTCGTGCCGATGAACGTGCTGCTCAAGGGCCGCGAGATCGCGTTCTACCTCCAGGACTCCGGCGCGAAGGTCCTCGTCGCCTGGAACGGCTTCGGCGCCGACGCCTACGAGGGCGCCGGCCTGGCCGGCGTGCCGATGGTCGGCGCGGGCCCGGACGAGCCGCCCGCGGGCATCGAGCGCGTCGAGGCGCTCATCGGCGGCGTCGAGCCGCTGGAGGGCATCCACCAGTGCGAGCCGACCGACCCCGCCGTGCTGCTCTACACCTCGGGCACGACCGGCAAGCCGAAGGGCGCGACGCTCACCCACAGCAACCTGCTGTGGAACACCGAGGTCAACTCGCGCATGTTCGAGGCGACGTCCGACGACGTCGCGCTCGGCGCCCTGCCGCTGTTCCACAGCTTCGGCCAGACGGTCACGATGAACGGCATGCTCCGCGCGGGGGCGACGCTCATCCTGCTGCCGCGCTTCGACCCGAACGAGGCGCTCGCGCTGATCGAGCAGTACAAGGCCACGCTGTTCGCGGGCGTCCCGACGATGTACGTCGCGTTCCTGAACACGCCGAAGCTCGCCGAGACCGACGTCTCCTCGCTGCGCCTGTGCATCTCCGGCGGCGCGGCGATCCCCGTCGAGGTGCTCAACGCGGTCGGCGAGAAGATGGCGCGCATCCTGGAGGGCTACGGCCTGTCGGAGACCTCCCCGGTCGCGTCGTTCAACCAGCCCGACATGCCCAGCAAGGCGGGGTCGATCGGCACGCCGATCTGGGGCGTCGAGATGGACGTCTGGGACGAGGACGGCAAGCCGGTGCCGACGGGCGAGGTCGGCGAGATCGTCATTCGCGGGCACAACGTCATGAGCGGCTACTGGAACCGCCCGGACGCCACGAAGGAGGCCATCACGGCCGAGGGCTGGTTCAAGACCGGCGACATGGCCACGCGCGACGAGGACGGCTACTACTTCATCGTCGACCGCAAGAAGGACATGATCATCCGCGGCGGCTACAACGTGTACCCGCGCGAGATCGAGGAGGTCGTCTACGAGCACCCCGCCGTGCTCGAGGCCGCGATCTTCGGCGTCCCCCACGACGAGTTCGGCGAGGAGATCGCCTGCGCGGTCGTGCCCAAGCCGGGGCAGACGATCGACACCGAGGAGCTGCAGGGCTTCCTCAAGGAGCGCGTCGCGGCGTACAAGTACCCGCGGATCATCCAGGTGCTCGACGAGCTCCCGAAGGGCCCGACGGGCAAGATCCTCAAGCGCGAGATCGACCGCGCGCCGTTCGCCTCGGGGCAGCCCGCCAGCGCGTAGCGTCGCCGTCGTCGCACGCCCGCGGGGACGGCTTGTCCGCCCGCTGGCGTGCGTCGGCGACCGCGATCAGCGCCTCGGCGCCGGTCGCGTCGTCCGGGAACGTCGCCGCGCCCAGCGCGGCGCCGATGCCTGCGCCGTCCGCCTCGACGGCGGCGAGTGCGGCGCGGATCTTGCCGGTCAGGACCCGCGCCTCCTCGGGCCCGGTCTCGGGCGCGATCACGCAGAACTCGTCGCCGCCCTGGCGCCCGACGGTGTCCTGGTCGCGGACCGCGCCTTCGAGTGCGTCGGCGACTGCGCAGAGCAGGTCGTCGCCGGCCTGGTGGCCGAGGTCGTCGTTGACCGCCTTGAACCCGTTGAGGTCGAGGACGACGACGCTCATGGCGCGGGCCGTCTCGGTGTGCCTCGCCAGCTCGTAGGTCAGGCGCTCGTCCAGCGCGCGGCGGTTGCGCAGACCGGTCAGCGGGTCGAGCCGGGAGAGGCGGTCGAGCTCGCGCTCCTGCTCGCCGGCCTGCTCCCAGACCACGCGCACGAAGCCGCCGAGTCCCCACATGACGGGTAGCACGGTGATGGCCACGATCGCCGTCGTCGTGGTCGCGCCGCCGATGGCCACGGCGGCGAGGAGCATGACCGTGGTGAGGCCGAGATACGCCGCGGTCGCCGCCCGTGACTGCGTGACGAACGGGATGAGGACCCCGAGGTAGACCGCGGCGAGCATCGCGGGCGCGCCGCTGGGAGCCAGCACGACGATCGCGACGGCCATGTCCACGCCGAGGATCACCGGCGCGACGTGGAGCGTGAAGGTCGTCGAGGGGACGACGAGCGCGAAGACCGAGGTGGCCAGGAGCAGCACGAGGAGCACCCCGGCGGCCGTGAGCGACCCGCCCTGGACGAGGGCGACAGCGGCGAGGATGACGCCGCACGCGGCAGTGTGCAGCGCGAGCCACCGTCGCAGTATCGGCTGACGCGCGATGGTCGCCGAGAGCGGGAGCGGCGTCATGCGACCGCCTCACGGACGGGAAAGGCGCTGGGCTTGTCCGCGCGCTGGCGGGCGTCGGCGCAGGTGAGGAGGTCGTGCGCGCCCACGCCATCCCCGGGGAACGTCGCACGGCCGACCGCCGCCTGGAGCGCACCTCCGTGCACGTCGACCAGCGCGAGCGCGGCCTTGACCGTCTCCACGACGCGGTTGGCCTCCCGCGGGCCGGCCTCGGGCAGCAGGATGCAGAACTCGTCGCCGCCCTGGCGGGCCACCGTGTCCTGCTCGCGCGCGATGCCCGCGAGCGCCTGGCCTGCGGCGCGCAGGAGGTCGTCGCCGGCCTGGTGGCCGATCCGGTCGTTGACCGCCTTGAAGCCGTTGAGGTCGAGCACCAGGACGCTCAGGGGTCGCCCCGTCCGCAGGTGGCGCGTGAGCTCGTAGGCCATCTGGTCCTCGAGGCTGCGCCGGTTCGCCAGGCCGGTGAGCGGGTCGTGGCGCGCGAGCTGCGCGAGCTGGGCCGCCTGATCCTCGGCATACCGCCACACGTGCGCGACGCCCAGGCCGGTCGTCCACATCACCGCGATCACGGTCAGGACGATGATCGTGCTCTCCTCGTCGGTCGCCCCGGCGACGACCGGCACGCACAGGAGGACGCTGCTGAGGATCAGGTGCGCACGGATCTCGGTCTTCGACTCCATGACGAAGCACACGAGCGGCCCGTTGAGCGCGACGATCACCGCGACGGCGCCGCCGTGGGGGGCGAGCACGAACATCGCGAGCATGGTCTCGACCGCGATGAGCACGGGCAGGACGTGGAACCACCGCGCGTCCATCCGGTCCGTCGGCGCGAAGTACGTGACGACCCCGCTGAGCAGGATGAGCACCTGGACGGCGGCCATCGTCGTGAGGGACGCGCCGAGCAGCAGTGCCAGAAACGAGCAGCCGACGCCGCAGAGCCCGAACAGGGCGACGACGCCCAGACGCATGCTGCGCTGGCGCGAGATCCGGCGGGACAGTCTCACGAGACCGTCTATCGGCAGGATCACCGGTACCGGTGAGGCGCGCTGACCGGACGGCGACAGGTGTTCGGGCGCCGGTCAGCGCCGACGCAGCGCCAGCCGCGCGGCGACCCACCCCGCCAGGGCCCCCGCGAGCACGTCACCCGGGTAGTGCACCCCGACGTGGATGCGCGAGAACGCGACCAGCCAGCCCAGGCCGCGCACCGGCACGGCGGCGCTCGGAGGCAGGCCGTGCGCGGCAGCCGTGGAGAACGCGATCGCCGACGCGCTGTGCCCCGACGGGAACGATGTGCTGCCCGGCATCCGGACGTGCCGCGCGGCGGGCACGTCGTGGGCGTCGCGGTCCGGTCGACGTCGCCCGCCCAGCGGCTTGAGCAGCGCGTTCGTCACCGCCGACGCGAGGCCGAGGGCGAGCAGTCCGCGCCGGGCTTCGTCGCGTCGCCCCGCGAGCGCGAGGATCGCCGCGACGGCGAACCACAGGCGCCCATGATTGGCCGACCGGCTGAGCTGGCGCAGCTCCCGGTCCCAGAACGGGGTGTGCAGGCGCGCGACCTCGGCGTAGGCCCAGACGTCAGCACGGTGCAGCTGGCGGCGCAGGCTCATCGCGCCACGCGGCCGCGCAGGGTGTTCAGCAGCCGCCGCAGCATCGTGCGGCCACGCGCGTGCGCCATGCCGGCGGGTGACACGCCGGGGTGGGCGGGGGCGATGCGCACCCGGAGCGCGCCGGCGGCGATCTCGAACCGCAGCGGCGACGGGAGCGTCAGGGCCTCGCCGTCGACCGCCACCTGGATGTCGGTGCTCGAGTGCACTTCGAAGTCGGTCGCCGACCATTCGCGCCAGCCGTGCATCCCGGGCCCCCGGCCGGCCGCCATCCGCGCCACGAGCTCGGTCGCCTGCGCGGGGGAGCGCATCTGCGCGGCGACGACCCGCAGGGCACCCTCATCGAGCTGCGCTCGCGATCCGAACCCGGGGCCGGCGTCCAGCGTGTAGCGGTT
Organism: Solirubrobacteraceae bacterium; assembly: GCA_016463765.1. Taxonomy (GTDB): domain Bacteria; phylum Actinomycetota; class Thermoleophilia; order Solirubrobacterales; family Solirubrobacteraceae; genus Svornostia. Next base: position 4,376 of record JAEMQS010000010.1, read on the forward strand.
GTTCGCGACGAAGATGAGCTGCGCTTCCCCGTGCTCGTTGCCGTGCGGACTGCGGTAGCGCAGGTCGAAGCCCGGAGCGTCCGGGCCGAGCACCTGGGGGAGCAGCTCGGCGGCCGTGCCGAGCTTCCGCTCGCGGTAGCCGTCGGCCTGCACGATGGTCGCGTAGACCCCGAGCGACGCGTTGTTGACGAACGGCCGGTCGTTGACGCGGCCGAGGTCCACGTTGCGCTCCACCGCGTCCCCGAACGCCGCGACCGCGCCGACGGCGTCGGTGCGGTCGACCCCGAGGTCGAGCGCGAAGTGGTTGCGCGTCCCGGAGGGCACGCAGACGTACCCGAGGCCGTGCGCCGCGGCGACCGATGCCACGAGCGCCTGGGAGCCGTCACCGCCGGCCATGCCCAGGACGTCGGCCCCGTCGGCGACCGCCTGGGCGGCCAGCTCGCGCAGGTCGTCGTCCGGCCCGAGCACGACGGGTTCGGCGCCGTGGCGCCGGGCCGCGGCCTCGAGGTCCGACGCCGGAATCCGGCCGTCGCCGGACTTCGGGTTGATGAGCAGCACGCCGCGTTGCGCGGGTGGCACCGGCGTTCCCGGGGGCGACACGCCGTTCAGCGCCCGGACATCGACGCCGAGGGCCCTGCGGGCGGCGCCGAGTGCGAGCAGGACGAGCACACCCGCCGCCACGAGTTCCAGCAGCAGGCTGTTGGTCACCAGCACGGCGACCGACCCGCAGAGCGCCGCGGCCGACGTGACACCTGCCGCCAGTTGGCGCGGCCCGCGGCGGATGAGCACCTGCCAGCCCGCCCACACGCCGACGGCGCCCAGCAGCGCGGCGACGAGGCCGCTCGGGAACTCCCGCGTGGCGATGTGCACCTGCAGGAGGATCGCGGCGACGCCTGCGAGGAGGGCGAGGAGCGCGAGGGCCCGTTGGCGGAGAGTCGGGGCCGCGGGCGTGCGCATCGGCCGATCTTGCCACGGGAGGGAAGGGGGGGTGGCCGGGGTCCCGGTCTCGGAGCCTGTCTGGTTCCGGGACCCCGGCCTATGGGGGCGCCGTCCGCTCCCGCACGGCGGCGTCGCTGTAAGAAGGAAGGTACGGACTCGGCAAAGGCGTCTGGACGGCCGTTCGAGTGAAAGCCGGCCGTCCAGCCTGTCAGGCCATGAGGTCGAGCTGCTGCACGGTCCCGGCGCTGCCGTTCTCGTGCAGGAAGAGGCCCGTCGCGCGGACCTCGCCGCGGGCCTCCTCGGAGGAGCCCGGGGTCAGGGTGAACGGCGTGGCGACGTGGCCGAGGTAGATGGCCCCGATCTGCGCGGCCGTGAGGCCGGTCAGCGAGCCGTCCTGCTGGTTCCACAGCGCGAGCTGGCTGTAGACGGCGTCGCCCTCGTCAATCCAGCCGTTGGCGTCGAGGTCGTGCGCGGCCAGCTCGGTGTAGCCGTTGCCGGTGGTCGGCCCGAAGAGCTCGGTCCCGTCGTTGACGGTGCCGTCGCCGTTGCGGTCCCAGGTCAGGTAGGCCGAGCCGCCGCCGAGGACGTGCAGCCGGTCGAGCCGGCCGTCGGCGTCGAGGTCGAACTCGATCTGCGCGTCGGTCAGCGTCGCGGGCAGGCCGGCGAGGTTGAGGACGAGCGGGTCCTTCTTCTCGGCAGCGCCGAACCGCAGGTGCTCGTGCGAGTGCTCGAGGTACTCGCGGCTGACCTTGGACTCCAGCTGGAGGTCGATCGTGCGGCCGTCGGCGGTCGTCACGCGGCCGGCCGCCTGGAACTCGACGGACTCGGCTTCGTACCGGGTGCTCGACCGGTCGATGGTGATCGCGAGGGACGGTCGGTCGGCGTTGGACGGCCCCGCGCTGATCTCGCCCGCGCCGTTGGCGGCCAGGTCGTTGGGGTCGAGGATCGCGACCTTGACGCCGAACATCCGCTCGAGCAGGTCGATGTAGCGCGCGAGCATCGGGTCGGACGCCCACAGCTTGCGGCGTCCCTCGATGGCCTCGGTGTCGGGCTTGGCGCGCGTGTCCTTCGCCGCGGCGGCTGGGGGTGGGGTCGCCGCGCGGTCGCCCTGCGGGTCCTCGCGCCACATGCGCACGGTGGTGGTCTGCTGCTGGTAGTGCAGCCGCTGGGTGCTCGCAGCCAGCGAGATGTCTGAGCCGGTGATCCGCACGTCGCCCCTCCTTGGGACTCGGTCATCCATGACCTGCGATGGACCAGTTTGTGGGGTTACTGTCGGCGCGCCAGGTCGGAGAACTTCAGCGATCTGGACGGATGTGCGGCGCGGAGTATGCACAGGTCCGCTGCGATGATCTGCGTGGCCTGCACTAAGATCTCTGGAAGAAGGATCGTCCGGTACGGTATAGTTGCGTGAGCAACCACCTCCCCGTGGCATCGGCAAAGGATTTCTCTGTGAGCACATTGCTTCTCATTCCGCTCGACGACACCGTCGTCTTCCCCACCATGGACGTCACGCTCCCGGTCGATGTGGCCGGCGACGATCGCGTCCTGCTCGTCCCCCGGCACGAGGGCGAGTACGCGAAGGTCGGCACGGTGGCGCGGGTCACCGACACCGTCCGCCTGCCCGGAGGCGCGCGTGGCGCGCAGCTCGAAGGCGAGGCGCGCGGCGTCATCGGCGCCGCCCAGAGCACCCTGGACGGCCAGCTCCGCGTCGACGTCACCGAGCACGTGGACGACACCCCGGTCGACGGCCGCACCCGCGACCTCGAGCGCGAGTACCGCGCCGTCGTCGAGGAGATCCTCGAGCTGCGCGGGGCGGACAGCCGCATCGGCGAGTTCCTGCGCTCCATCCGCGAGCCGGGCGCCCTGGCCGACACGGTCGGCTACGCGCCCGACGTCACCTTCGAGGAGAAGGTGCGCGTGCTCGAGGAGGTCGACGTCACCGAGCGCCTGGCGCTTGCCGTCGAGCTCCAGCGGGCCCGCCTGACCGAGCTGCAGGTCCGCCGGCGCATCCGCGACGACGTGGAGTCCGGCGCCAACAAGCAGCAGCGCGAGTACTTCCTGCGCAAGCAGATGGAGTCCATCCGTCGCGAGCTGGGCGAGGACGAGGCCGACATCGTCGAGGAGTACCGGGCCAAGATCGAGGCCGCGGGCATGCCCGACGAGGCGCGCGAGCAGGCCGAGAAGGAGCTCGGACGCCTGGAGCGTTCCGGCGAGTCCTCGGGCGAGGCGCAGACGATCCGCACGTACCTCGACTGGATGGTCGACGTGCCGTGGAGCGAGCGCTCCGAGGAGTCGCTCGACCCGGTCGCCGCGCGCGAGGTGCTCGACGCCGACCACGCGGGCCTGGAGGACGTCAAGGACCGCATCGTCGAGTACATCGCGGTCAAGAAGCTCCGCATGGAGCGCGAGATGAAGGCCGACCGCAAGGCGGGCGCCATCCTCACGTTGATCGGCCCCCCGGGCACCGGCAAGACCTCGATCGGCGAGTCGATCGCCCGCGCGACCGGACGCGAGTTCGTCCGCATCAGCCTGGGCGGCGTCCGCGACGAGGCCGAGATCCGCGGCCACCGCCGCACGTACATCGGCGCCCTCCCCGGGCGGCTGGTGCGCGCGCTGCGTGACGCCAAGACGATGAACCCGGTGATCCTGCTCGACGAGGTCGACAAGGTCGGCGCGGACTGGCGCGGGGACCCCTCCGCGGCGCTGCTCGAGGTCCTGGACCCCGCGCAGAACCACAGCTTCCGCGACCACTACCTCGACGTCGAGCTCGACCTCTCCGACGTGATGTTCATCGCGACGGCCAACCAGTTCGAGACGATCCCCGGCCCGCTGCTGGACCGCATGGAGGTCATCCGCTTCGACGGCTACACCGTGGCCGAGAAGGTGGCGATCGCCCGGGACTACCTGTGGCCGCGCCAGCTGGAGCGCAACGGGCTGCGCGACGACGAGGTGGAGGTCTCCGACGAGCTCCTGCGCACCGTCGTCAGCGAGTACACCCGCGAGGCGGGCGTGCGCAACCTCGAGCGTGAGCTCGGGACCGTGCTGCGCAAGACCGCGACGAAGATCGCCAGCGGCACGGCGCAGGCCCCGGTCACCGTCGACCTGGACCTCGTCCGCGACGCCCTGGGCCGCCAGAAGGTGTTCCAGGAGGCGGCGGCGCGCACCGCGCTGCCGGGCGTGGCGACCGGCCTGTCGGTGACGGGCACGGGCGGCGACGTCCTCTTCATCGAGGCCAACGCGACGAACGGCTCCGGGAAGCTGACGCTGACCGGCCAGCTCGGCGACGTCATGAAGGAGTCGGCGAAGATCGCCCAGACCTACGTGCACGCGCACGCGGAGGACCTGGGCATCGATCCCGACCTGTTCAAGGAGCGCGACCTGCACGTCCACGTGCCGGCGGGCGCGATCCCGAAGGACGGGCCGAGCGCGGGCATCACGATGACCACCGCTGTGGCGTCGCTGCTCACCGGCCGGGCGGTCAAGCACACGGTCGGCATGACCGGCGAGGTCACGCTGCAGGGCCGCGTGCTGCCGATCGGCGGGCTGAAGCAGAAGGTGCTCGCCGCGCACGCCGCGGGGCTCACCGACGTGATCCTGCCCGAGCGCAACCGGGCCGACCTCGACGACGTCCCCGAGGACGTCCGCGAGGCGATGACGTTCCACCCCGTCATCACCGTCGGCGAGGTCCTCGCTCTGGCGCTGGAGCCTGCCCCCGCAGGCCAGTCGGCAATCGCCTCCTAGACGGACTCGGCGCGCCGCCGTTGACACCAACGGCGGCGCGCCCGCTTGTGAACGCAGACGCGCCGCCGTCGCAAGACCTGGGCAGACACCTCGACTCCCCAGGAGATGCACGAATGCACCTGCGACACCGACTCATCGCCATCGCGGCGGCGACCCTCACGATCCCCGTACTGACCGCCGGCAGCGCAGCGGCGGCCGACCAGTTCGCGGCCGTGACCGACGGCACCAAGATCGTCCGCTTCACGTCTGATGCACCCAACGCGACGAAGGCGGTCAACGTCCGCGGCCTGCAGCCCAACGAGACCCTCGTGGGCCTCGACATCCGCCCGGCGAACGGCAAGCTCGTCGGCCTCGGCAGCACCGGCCGGATCTACGACGTCAGCGCCTTCACCGGTCAGGTGCGGCCGCTGGGCGAGCCGTTCACCCCGACCCTCGACGGCGAGTCCTTCGGCTTCGACTTCAACCCGACGGTCGACCGCATCCGCATCACCTCGGACGCCAACCAGGACCTGCGTCTCGTGCCCGACACCGGGCAGGTCGCCTTCGTCGACGGCACGCTGACGTACGGCCCCGGCGACCAGAACTTCGGTCGCGACCCGCTCATCGTCGGCTCCGCGTACACGAACCCGGACACCGATCCGGCGACGGGCACGGCGCTGTTCAACCTCGACGCCGCGCGCGACAGCCTCATCCTCCAGGACCCGCCGAACGCCGGCGGCCTGAAGACGGTCGGGGCGCTCGGCGTGAACATCGGCGCGGACGCGGGCTTCGACATCGGCGCCTCCGGCGTCGCATACGCCGCGGTCATGCCCCGCGGGGCGAAGGGCTCCGTGCTCTACACCGTGAACCTCCAGACCGGCGCGGCCACGCGCGTCAAGCGGATCGGCCCGAACTCGGTGGGCCGCATGGAGGCGCTCACGGTGATCGGCACGACGCCGTAGCGGCTCCGCGCCTCGCTGTGCCCCGACCGCATCGGTCGGGGCACGCGGGTGTCTACCGTAAGTGACGTGATGAGCCTCCTCGGTCCTGTCCTCGCCGCCGTGGCATCGGCCACCGGCACGCCCGCCCCGCAACCGGCGACGGCGGAGCCCGCCGCGGCGCCCCGGCTGCAGTCGGTCGGGACGTTCGAGCAGCCGCTGCACGTCGACGCGCCTCCCGGCGATCGCTCGCGGGTGTTCGTCGTCGAACAGGGCGGGAAGATCCGGATCATCAAGGGCGGACGCCGCCTCGAGCAGCCGTTCCTCGACGTGTCGGGACAGATCACCGCGGGCGGCGAGCAGGGGCTCCTCGGTCTGGCCTTCGCGCCGGACTACGCCCAGAGCCGCCGCTTCTACGTGCACTACAGCGCGGAGGAGGACGGGGGGACGCGGATCGTCGAGTACCGGGCGTCGGCGTCCAACCCCGACGTGGCGGATGCCGGTTCGGCGCGGCTGCTCCTGCAGCAGGACCAGCCCGAGGCCAACCACAACGGCGGACCGCTGCGCTTCGGTCCCGACGGCATGCTCTACATCGGCTTGGGCGACGGCGGGGGCGGCGGCGATCAGCACGGCCGCCGCGGCAACGGCCAGTCGCTGAGCACGAAGCTCGGCAAGATCCTGCGCATCGACCCGCGGCAGAGCGGGTCGCGGCCGTACTCGGTTCCCTCGGGGAACCCGTTCCGCACCCGCGCGGGCGCGGCGCCCGAGATCTACGCCTACGGCCTGCGCAACCCGTGGCGCATGGCGTTCGATCCGGCGACCGGCGACCTCGCGATCGCCGACGTCGGGCAGAACGAGATCGAGGAGATCAACTTCACCCGGCGCAACCGGGCACGCGGCGCGAACTTCGGCTGGCGTCCGTTCGAGGGGCGCCAGCGCTTCGCCTCCGGGGAGTCGGCGCCGGGTCACGTCCCGCCGGTCCTGCAGAAGAGCCACGCCGACGGCTGGTGCTCGATCACCGGCGGGGTGTTCATCCGCGACCGGGCGCTCGGCTCGGGCCTGCAGGGCCGCTACATCTACGGCGACTTCTGCGTCGGGCAGGTGCGGGTCGCGAAGCTGCGTCCCGGCCGGGCGACGAACGACCGGTCGCTCGGTGTGCGGCGGGTGGAGAACCTGTCGGGCTTCGGCACCGACGGGCAGAACCGCGTCTACGTGACGTCGCTCGCGGGGCCGGTGTACAGGCTCACGCGCTGACGCGCTTGGTGACGTACATCGCCTGATCGGCGCGCTCGAGCGCGGACGCGACATCGTCGGTCGTCTCGGCGAGCGTGAAGCCGAGGCTCGCCGTCGTGTGCCGTCCGCCGGGCAGAGGGATCGAGGCGAGCGCGTCGCGGACCCGGGTGACGACGAGGTCCGCCGTTGCGGCGTCCGTGACCTCGGCGACCACGGCGAACTCGTCGCCGCCGAGGCGCGCGACCGTGTCCTCGGCCCGCAGCGCGTCCGTCAGCCGGCGGGCGACCTCGACGAGGACCCCGTCACCGACGTCGTGGCCGAGGGTGTCGTTGATGGTCTTGAACGCATCGAGGTCGGCGACGGCGACGAGGATCTCGCCGCCGTGGCGCAGCCGGCGCGCGAAAGCCTGCGCGAGCCGGTCGCAGAGCACGAGGCGGTTGGCGACGCCGGTCAGCCCGTCGTGCGACGCGGCGTGGCCCAGGTCATGCGCGAGCGCTGCGAGCTCGAGGTGCATCGCGGCCTGGCGGGCGAGGTCCTCGAGCCGCGCGAGTTGCGTGTCGGTCAGGTCGCCCGGGATCTCGTCCCAGGTGCAGAGCGTGCCGACCACCACGCCGTCCGAGGTCCGCAGCGGCAGCGACGCGTAGAACCGCACAGGCGCGTCGCCGCGGATGAAGGAGGAGTAGCCGAAGCGCTCGTCGCGGGTGGCGTCGGCGCAGACGATCCGCTGCTCGCCGTCGATGACGCGCAGGCACATCGCGTCCTCGCGCGGATGGGGCCCGAGCGGCGCGCCCGCGGCGGCGACCCGGTGTTGTGCGACGTCGTCGAAGATGTGGACGCCCGCGCAGGTCGCGCCCGCGACGTACGCCGCCACGCGGGCGACCCCGCTCAGCGCAGGATCGCCGGCACGCGAGAGCACACCGAGGCGGGTCAGGGCGTCCTGACGACGCCGGGTGAGGGCGGGATCAGCAGGCACGTCCCGGGAGAACGGCACGTGCCCGCCGGAATTGAGCGGCGGTTAGGACGCCTGTCCACTCGGCGCCGGGGCCGCCTCGCCCTGGCGCGCCACCCTCCACGCCCAGATGATGAGCGGGAACTGCAGCGGCAGGCGCGCCCAGAGGGCGGCCTCGGGGATGTCCGGGTAGTCCTCCGGGTTCAGCGCCATGTGCACGTTCGCCGGGTACACGCCGACCAGCGTGGCGACGAGCAGCAGGCCGCCGAAGCGCCGCGTCTTCGGGTGCAGGACGGCGAGCCCGCCGACGGCCTCCGCCACGCCGCTGGCGTAGACCAGCTCGCGGTGGGCCGGCAGATAGTCGGGCATGATCGCCTCGTACCACTTGGGCTTGAGGAAGTGCAGCGCCCCCGCGGTGATGAAGATGAAACCGAGGATCCGGGCGCTCATCGGGCACGCATCCCTTCGAAGGCGACCTCGACGTACCGGCGCCAGGAAAAGTCCGGGCGGGTGTTCTCCATGTCGGCGATGCACGCCAGTGAGCACATGAGCATGGAGACATCTTCCACGGTTGCGTCCTCGCGCACCTGTCCCGTGGCCCGCCCCTCCTCGATGAGGCGTGTGGTCGCGGCACGCAGCCGGGTCTCCTGCTCGGCGATCACGCCGAGGATCTCGCGCGATCCGGCGACCGCGGCGGCCAGTCCGCGGTCGCTCGCGCAGCGCTCGCCGCAGATGGTCGCGAGCGAGATGAAGCGGTCCCACGGCTCGCCCTCCGCGTCCACAGCGGCCTCGGCGAGGTCGGCGATGCGCGAGAAGTGATCACGCACGAGCGCCTCGACGAGCGCCTCCTTCGTGGGGAAGTGGCGGTAGACGGTGCCGACACCGACCCCGGCGCGCTTGGCGATGTCGGGCATCTGCGCGTCCTGGCCCTCGGAGGCGAACTCGGCGCGCGCGGCCTCGATGACCTTCTCGCGGTTGCGGCGCGCGTCGGCGCGCATGGGCTTCTCGGTGGTGGCTGTCACGTCTCTCTCCGTGCGTGAGCTTGCAAGCGGAATCCGGTTTCCGTTATCGTGCCGCCGAACCCGAAACGGACTTCTCCTTCCACTTTATACCGGAGCTCTCACCATGTCTCCCGATCCCGCAGCCGCCGAGCGCCGCAAATGGCTGGCGCTCATGCTCCTCGCCGTCGCCCAGTTCGTCGTCGTGCTCGACGCCTCCATCACGAACGTCGCGCTGCCGTCCATCGGCCGTGATCTCGAGATCTCCCAGGAGAACCTCGCCTGGGTCGTCAACGGCTACACCCTCGTCTTCGGCGGCTTCCTGCTGCTCGGTGGTCGTATCGCCGACCTCGTCGGCCGCCGCCGCATGTTCATCGTCGGCCTCATCCTCTTCAGCGCCGCGTCGCTCGTCGGCGGGTTCTCCACGAGCGAGGGCATGCTGATCGGCGCGCGCGCCGTGCAGGGTCTGGGCGCCGCGCTCGTCTCGCCGGCCGCGCTGTCCATCCTCACCGTGACCTTCGCCGAGGGCCCCGAGCGCAACAAGGCGATGGGCGTCTGGGGCGCGGTCGCCGGCTCCGGCGGCGCGGCTGGCGTGCTGCTCGGCGGCATGCTCACCGAGTGGCTGAGCTGGGAGTGGGTCCTGTGGGTCAACGTGCCGATCGGCATCGTCGCCGCGATCCTCGCGCTGTCGCTCATCGACGAGAGCAAGCAGGAGTCCGACACCCGGCACTTCGACATCGCCGGGGCGATCTCGGTCACGGCGGGCCTGTCGATCCTCGTCTACGCGCTGGTCGACGCCAACGACGCGGGCTGGGGTTCGGGTCAGACGCTCGGCCTGCTCGCGCTGTCGGCCGCGCTGCTGGCGGCGTTCGTCGTCGTCGAGCAGCGGTCGAAGTCCCCGCTCGTCCCGTTCCGCATCTTCGGCAACCGGACGCTGACGGGCGCGAACGTCACGGGCCTGCTCATCGGCGCGTCGCTGTTCAGCATGTTCTTCTACATCTCGCTGTACATGCAGCAGACGCTGGGCTACGACGCGCTGAAGGCCGGCGTGGCCTACCTGCCCCTGGCGCTGACGATCATCATGGCCGCGGGCCTCGCGTCGGCTCTCGTGACGAAGATCGGGTTCAAGCCGGTGCTCCTCGGCGGGCTGTCGCTCGTCGTCATCGCGCTGCTGTGGTTCAGCCAGGTGTCCGTGGGCGGCAGCTACGTCGGCGACATCCTGTTCCCGTCGGTGATCGCCGGCGCCGGCCTCGGGTTCGCGTTCGTCCCGGTGACCCTGGCCGCGACGCACGGGACCGACGAGCACGACGCCGGTCTGGCCTCCGGCCTGATCAACACGTCGCAGCAGGTCGGTGGCGCGCTGGGGCTGGCGATCCTCTCCGCCGTGGCGGCGGGCGTCACCGGCACCGTCGTCCCCGGGGCTCCCGGCTCGGTCGAGGCGCTGACCGACGGCTTCCAGGCGGCGTTCCTCACGGGCGCCGGTCTCGCCGCGCTGGGCGTGGTGTCCGCGGCGCTGCTGATCCGCGGGAGCGACTCGAAGGCGCTCATCGGGGCGGAGGTCGCTCCCGGGACGGCGGTGGGCTGATCGTGCCGGTACTCTGACGGCCGTCATAGCCGACGCCCCGAAAGGAACCACCCGTGCCGACCCTCACCCGTGATGGCGACGTCTTCGTCCTGCATCTGGGCAACGACGAGAACCGCTTCAACCCGGAGTGGGTCGGCTCGGTCAGCGCGCTGCTCGACGAGGCTGCCGCGGCCGAGGGCCCGCGGGCGGTCGTCCTTGCCGCTGAGGGCAAGATCTTCAGCAACGGGCTGGACCTGGAGTGGATCGGCGGGCACGCCGAGCGGCTCAACGACTTCCTCATCGACGTCCACGAGCTGTTCGCCAAGACGCTGGTGTTCCCGGGCGCGGTCGTCGCCGCGATCCAGGGGCACTGCTTCGCGGCGGGCGCGATGCTCGCGCTCGCCTGCGACCAGCGCGTCATGCGCGCCGACCGCGGCTTCTTCTCCATGCCCGAGGCGGACATCAACATCCCGTTCACGCCCGGGATGAGCGCGCTGATCCAGTGCAAGCTCACGCCGCGGGTGGCCCACGAGGTGATGACGACGGCGCGGCGCTACGGCGGCGAGGACGCTGCGGCGGCGGAGATCGTCGACGCCGCGGTGGGGGAGGACGCGGTCCTCTCGACGGCGGTCGAGCGGGCCGCGGCGCTGGCGGGCAAGGACGCCAACACCGTGCGGATCATCAAGGAACGGATGTACGCCCCGACCGTCGCGACGCTGCGCGACGCGTCGGTCAACACCTTCGGCTCCTAGAGCGAGTCGAGCACGAACTCGTCGTCGCCCAGGAGGACGACGACGGGGTCGCCCGGCCGTGCGGCGAGCCCCAGCGGAATCTCGGGGTTCGTCGTCTCGTAGTCGGCGGCCACGACGCTGCGCCCGCCCACGAGGGTCGCGATGCCCGCGACCGCGTCAGCCAGCATGTGCAGGCCGCCGATCGTGCCGGTGACCTGCCCGGCCACGGCGTCGACGTCCATCACCGGCAGCTGCTTCATCTCCGGCAGCATCGGCAGGGCGACGTCGCTCGCGGCGCTGTGCGGCAGCTCATGCTCCTCGCCCTCGGCGTCGACGACGAGGATGCCGCCCAGCCGCACCGCGCGGATGGCGGCGGGGTCGCCGCCATCGTTGCCGGGGTCCTGCAGGATCGAGACCTGGAGCGCACCGGTCTGGTGCAGCAGCTCGCGGGCCAGGGCGATGGAGCGGTCGACGTCGACGGGAGGCATCGGCGTCCAGCCTACGGGGGTGATGCGGGAAACGATCCGATCTCGATCGTTCTCGTCAACACCCCCACCTCACGGGGTCGTGTCGACCTCGCCGGCCACCGGCCGCCCCGGCCCCGTCCCACAGCGTCAGCCGCCCCGTCCCGTCCGGGAACTCGCCCATCGCGGCACGGTGCCCGCCGTCGGCGGCGTGCAGCTCCACGGTCGACACACCCTCGGCGCGCTGGCCGACCCGCCCGCGCAGCGTCCCGCGCTCGTCGAGCAGCTCCATGCCGGTGCCGCCGTCGGGCCACGCGCCGACGCCCGCCCGGTACGCGCCGTCGGCGTCCCAGAACTCCACCGAGCACTCGCGGTCGCCCGCCGGCCCGGCGGCGAGCAGCGCGCGCAGGTGGCCCATCGGGTCCCAGACCGCGACGCCGTTCGGCCCATCGGCGTCCTCGCGCAGCGACACGCGCTGGCGTCGCTCGGCGTCCCACAGGTCCAGCCCGGTTGTGCCGTCCAGCCAGGCGCCGAGCGTCGCGCGCCACGAGCCCGCGCGATCGGCGAGCTTCACGGCCGCGGACCCGCCCGGTTCGACGACCACGGTCGCGCGCACCATGCCGTCCTCGTCGGCGAGGTCGAGCGCCACGCCCCCGTCGTCGCGGACGCCCAGGCGGGCGCGCACGGCGCCGTCCTCGTCGACGATCTCGATCGCAGGGACACGCAGCGGCTCCATGCCCCGGCTACGACGGCGTCAGGGGTCCGGGATCACGCGGCGGGTCAGCAGCAGCAGCCCCCACATGCAGACCGCCACCAGCGGGGAGAGGAACGCCACCGGGACCGACGCGAGGAAGACGGCCGCCGGGATGATGGTCCGCAGGCGCTGGGCCCGCAGCGCCGCGGCGGTGGCCGGCGGCTCGCGCAGCAGGTCCCGGGCGTGGGCGTCGTGGAAGATCGCCCCCATGGCCAGCGACACGCACGCCATACACACGGCATAGGGCCAGACGCCCCAGGCCTCGTTGCCGTACTCGCCGAGCAGCTCGGTGGGGACCGGCAACAGCGCGATGAAGCACAGCACGAGCAGGTTGAGCGCCATGAGCCGTCCGTCGAACCCGCGCAGGTTGGCAAGCATCCGGTGGTGGTGGACCCAGAACAGCCCGACGACGGCGAACGACAGGAAGTACGCGACGAGCTGCCAGCGCACGTCCCAGAGCTCCTGGGGCAGCGGCAGGGTGTTGCTCGCCTCGGGCACCGTCGGGATGTCGATGGACAGCACCAGCAGCGTGATCGCGATCGCGAACACGCCGTCACTGAAGGCCAGGACCCGGCCGAACTCGAGTTCGGACTCCTCCCGAGAGTGGACGGTCACGCCGCGGGCTCCGGGTCGATGCGCGACTGCTCGATCCGCCGCGCGACGAGATCGGCCCACGCCGCGCCCGGGTGCGCCGCCCGCAGCGCGGCAGCGGGCGCGCGGTGGTCGTAGGGGATGCGGTGATGATCGATGCCGCCGTCGGGACGAACGGTCGCGTAGCCGGCGCGCGGGTCGCCGTCGAACGGCATGCCGACGCTGCCGGGGTTCACGAGCTCGATCCCCCCGAACGCGCTGATCCGCCGGAACGGCAGATGGGTGTGGCCGAAGACGAGCCGCGCATCGGTGACGCCGTCGAGCAGCTCCGCCTCGTCGGGTGCGGGGGTGGGCAGGAACGACCGCAGGTCCCCGACCGGCGAGCCGTGCCACGCACGGCCGCGGGGGACAGGTGCGCTCTCCGGCAGCGCCGCCAGTTCGGCGACCAGCGCGTCACCCAGCGCAGCACGCGCAGCGGCGATCGCGTCGGGCACCGGCACCGCGTCGGGCGCCTCGTCGGGAGCGGCGGTCCACCGCTCGCCGTTGCCACGGATCCACGTGGCGTCCGGCAGGACGCGCAGCGCCGCGACGCACGCCGCGGGCTCGGGCCCGAACAGGGCGACGTCACCACCGATGAGGTAGGACGTCACGCCGCGGGTCCGGGCGTCGTCGAGGACCGCCTCCAGCGCGGGCAGGTTGCCGTGCACGTCGTAGAGGAGCGCGAGCATGCGCATAGGATCGCGACTCGTGACGACGACCCAGCCGTTCGCCCTCCACGGACCCACGCTGACCCTGCGCATCCCGACGCTCGAGGACGCGCCGGCGCTTTACGCGCTGGCGTCCGACCCCGAGGTCACGCAGTGGTTCTCCTGGGGGCCGTACACCGATGAGTCCCAGGCCCGCGCGTACCTCGAGCGGCTGCCCGGTCAGCGCCGGCGCGGCGAGCAGCTCGACCTGGTGCAGGTCCATCGCGAGCACGGCGTCATCGGCATCACGGGCCTGTCCGAGTTCAGCCCGCGGGATCGCCGCGCGCTGGTCGGGACGTGGTTCGGCAAGGCGTACTGGGGGACGGGGGCCAATGCCGAGTCCAAGGCGCTGATGTGCCACCTGGGGTTCGACCTGCTCGGGCTCGAGCGCATCACGTCGATCGCGAACGTCGACAACGCCCGGTCACGCCGCGCGCTGGAGAAAGCCGGCTTCCTGCACGAGGGCGTCCTGCGCGGCTGGCACCGCCACGGGGACCGGCAGCTCGACGTTGCGATCGTCGGCCTGCTGCGCGACGACTGGGAGGCCATGCCCGAGCGGCACCTGTCGTACACCGTCGACGGGGTGCCGCCGGCGGAGTTCCTCACCGTCTGAACGTGATTCACCACGGGTCTGCGTCCCGGGGGTAGCGTCGCCGGCCATGTCCCGTCATCGACGTGCCCTCGGGCTCGCGCTCCTCGCGTGCGCGGCGTGCGCTGCCCCCGCCGCCGCAGTGCCGACCGTGCAGACGCACACGACGATCACCTCCGCTGTGCAGCTCACGGACCCGGCGGTCAACGTCGGCGACGTCAACGGCGACGGCCTCGAGGATCTCGGACTCGCGCAGAGCTCCGGGTGCACGGCGCAGGTGTGGGTGGTCTTCGGCGCGGCCGCGCCCGCCACCGTCTCGCTTCCCGCGCTGGGGACGCGCGGACTGACTCTGACCGGGCTGGGCACGGCCCTCTGCGGGAACCTCGCGCTGGCCCCGGTGGGCGACGTCAACGGGGACGGGCGTGACGACATCCTGGTCCGGGCGGTCCGCGGGGGACAGGAGCTGCACCGCGTGGTCTACGGCCGACCGACCGGGGGCACATTCGACGTCACCGCCCTCGGCGCGAACGGGTGGGAGATCACGACGAGCGATACGGAGCTGGACGTCGATTTCGCCCGGGGCGTCGGCGACGTCACCGGCGACGGCCGTGACGACCTCGGTCTCTCGGTGCGGGACTACGCGGACCGGGGGCGCTCCGCGGCCTGGGTACTGCCAGGTCGCGCCGGGGGTGGCGTGACCGATCTCGCCACGGCGGCCTCCACGGCCCTGCGGATCAGCGACGCCGCCCGCCTGGGCGACCACGAGGTGCGCGTCCTGCCGTTCGGGGACCTCACCGGCGACGGCCGCGCCGACATCCTCACGTCGGCCCGACCGTACTTCGGGCTCAACCGCTTCGACCTTCATGCAGGTCGGCCGGGACCGGCCGCCGTCGACCTGAACGCGCCGGACGCGAGCAGTCTCGCGCTCGGGAGCCTCACGTCGTCGACGACCATCAACGAGCTGCACCCGGTGCTCGGAGACCTCGACGGCGACGGCCGGTCTGAGATCAACGTCATGGTCGACGGCTGGGGCGGCGGCAAGCCGGTTGCCGCGCTTACGTCACGTCTAACGGGTCCGGTGTCCGATGCTGGGATCACGGCCGCCGGGCTCTCGTTCTTTGCATCGCAGACGCTGAGTGACCCGCGCCTGGCTCCGGCAGGTGACCTCAACGGGGACGGCCTGGACGACCTCGCGGCGCCCGCGTCAAGCCTGCACGTCCAGCAGGGCGAGTTCCTGACGTCGCTGCCCGTCCCGCGGAGGTGGAGCTTCACCGTCAACGGCCAGACCAGCCCGCGCCGGGTCGACCTGGAGGCGCCCGCGGGCGCGACCGCCCGCCTGGACAGCATGCCGACCGGGTACAGCGCCGAGGCCGGCCTGCGCTTCGCCGGCGGTCCGGCGCAGTTGGTGGCCAGCGGACCGGCGCGCAGGTCTGTCCTCGTGCAGCAGATCGTCGACCGGCCTGCGCCAGCGGACACGACCGCCCCCGCGATCACGGGCGTGTCGATCGACAATCCCACCGTCTGGCGCACGGTCCCGTGTGGCGCCGAGGGCGGCGTTGCGTGCCCCGGGCCGCGCGCCGCGACCCTGCGGTTCACCGTCTCCGAGCCGGTGCGGCTGCGCGCCCGGCTGCTGAACGCCTCCGGGGCCACCGTGCTCGCCGACCAGGTCTGGGTGGACCCGGGCACCCACGCGCTCGCGTTCCAGGCCGCGTACCGGTACTCGCAGTCCTACACCGGGTGGATCAATCGGCGGATGACGCCCGGCACCTACCGCTGGGTGCTGGAGGCAACAGACCTCGCGGGGCGCAAGGCTCCGCCCACGACGACGCAGGTGGTAGTCGCCGGCTGAGGCGGTCAATCCCGCTTCGACTCCCAGCTGAAGCCGCGGATCGCGAACACGACACCGACCGCGGCCCAGAGCGCGACGACGGCGAGGTTCGAGAGGTTGTCGGCCAGGGTGGAGCCCGTGACCATCGCGCCGGAGAGCCCCTCGATGAGATGCACGAGCGGCAGCGCCTGGGCGATGTCGCGCAGGAACGCCGGCGTCTGCTCGGCATCGAAGAAGACGCCGCTGATGAAGATCACCGGCAGGAACACGGCGTTGACGTACGCGGGTGTCGCCTCGAAGTTCGGGATGAGGTGGCTGAACGCGACGCCGAGGGCCGCGAAGCAGACGACGCCGATGACGGCGAAGACGATGAGCTCGGCCCAGTGCACCGGCCAGCCGATCCCGTAGAACAGCCGGCCCGCGACGATGACGATGGCGAGCTGGATCGCGGCGTTCGCCACCGCGTTGCCGAACAGGCCGGCGAGGTAGGCGCCGGTGGGCATGGGGGTGCCCCGCAGGCGCTTGAGCACGCCCTGCTCGCGCAGGAAGACGAGGTTGTGCGCCAGCGCGACGAACGTCGTGCTCACGACCGCCATCCCCGCGATCCCCGGGACGAGGATGTCGAGGTTCTCCTGGCTGTCGCTGTAGAGCGTGCCGAGCAGCGCGAGCAGCAGGAGCGGCAGGCCGAAGTTGAAGAACGCGGCCGCCGGGTTGCGCCAGAACATGCGGCGCTCCAGGCGGTACTGGCGCCAGGCCAGCGTGACGGAGTCAGCCACCTTCGGTCACCTCTTCGGCCTCGGGCTCGGCGGTGAGCTCGAGGTAGACGTCCTCCAGCGACGGGCGCGTGACGCTGAAGTCGCGCAGCTCCTCGCCGCGGGCCAGCGCCGCGCTGGTGAGCTGGTGCAGCAGCGCCGTCGGCGCGTCCGTCACCCGGGTCTGGAGCTCGCCGTGCTCGTCGCGCCACGTCACCGTGTGGCGACTGGCCGACCCGGCCCCCAGCGCCGACGGCGGGCCCTCGGTGATGATCCGGCCGTCCTTGACGATCGCCACGCGGTCACACAGCGCCTGCGCCTCGTCGAGGTAGTGGGTGGTCAGCAGCACGGTCTTGCCCAGGTCGGCCAGGGCGCGGACGGTGTCCCACGCCGCGCGCCGGGCGGCCGGGTCGAAGCCGGTCGTGGGCTCGTCGAGGAAGATGAGCTCGGGGTCGCCGACGAGCGCGAGCGCGAAGTCCAGCCGCCGGGCCTGGCCGCCGGAGAGCTGGCGCGACCGCTTGCCGGCACTCTCCTGCAGACCCGCCAGTGCGATGACCTCGTCGACGTCGCGCGGGTGCGGGTACATCGCCGCCCAGTGCGCGACGGCCTCGCGCACGGTGATGTGCCGGTAGATGCCGCCGCTCTGCAGCACGATGCCGACGCGGTCGCGCAGCGCGCGGGGCCGGCCGCCGGGATCGTGGCCCAGGACGGACACGATGCCGCTCGTGCGCTGGCGGTAGCCCTCGAGGATCTCGACCGTGGTCGTCTTGCCGGCGCCGTTGGGGCCGAGCAGGCCGAAGACCTCGCCGCGTGCCACCTCGAAGTCGATGCCACGCACGGCCTCATGGGTGCCGTAGCGCTTGCGCAGGTCGCGGACGAGGATCGCGGGGGCGTCGCTCATCACCCCTGCATCCTCGCAGGACCTGCATGGGATCGGTCGGCTGGACGCGCCAAGCGTGGCAGGATCGGCGCTCATGCGCTGTGCCTGCGTCGACATCGGAGCGAACACCACGCGGCTGCTCGTCGCCGAGCCGACGCCCGGCGGCGGCCTGCGCACGGTGCTGGCCGAGCGCCTGTTCTCGCCGCTGCGGGCCGACCGCGACCCCGGGGACCCGCTGAGCGACGCGGAGACGGAGGCGCTCAGCGAGCAGGTCGCCGGTCACGTCGCCCTCGCGCACGAGTGGGGCGCCGACGCGGTCGCCGTCATCGCCACGGCCGTCCTGCGCGCGGCGGGGAATCGCGACGAGGTCGCGGCCATCATCGGCGGCCGTGCCGGTGAGCCGCTCCAGGTCCTCGACGGCCACGCCGAGGCCCGGTTCGTCTTCGCGGGCGCGATCGGGTCGCTGAGCGAGTCGCCCGAGGGCGAGGTCGCCGTGGTCGACATCGGCGGCGGCTCGACCGAGGTCGCCGTCGGAACCGCCGCGCGCGGGCCGCGCTGGTCGGCGTCGGTGCAGATCGGCTCGCGGGTGCTCACGGCGGCGCACCTGCGCCATGACCCGCCGACGCCGGACGAGCTGCGGGCGATCCGGGCCGATGCCGACGCCGCGCTCGACGTGCTGCGCCCGCCCGCGGTCGACGACGCGTACGCGGTCGGCGGGGACGCGACCTCACTGCGCCGTCTCGTCGGTCCCGTCCTCGACCGGGCGTCGCTGGCCGCCGCGCTGGAGACCGTGTGCGCGGGGTCGGCCGAGCAGGTCGCGACGCGCCTGGAACTCGACCCGCGCCGCGCCCGGGTGCTCCCCGCGGCGCTGCTGCTGCTCGAGGCCGCGACGACATCGCTGCGCGCGCCGCTGCGGCTGTGCGGCGGCGGGTTACGCGAAGGGGTGGTCCGGGAACTGCTGCGGGAGCGAGGCCATGGCGAAGGCGCGTGACATCCCCGGACTGACGGGCGAGCTCCCGTTCGCCGTGGCCGCCGCGCGCACGGTGCGGGTCCGGGCCGACGAGCTGTTCGCGCACCTCGACGGCGTGCTCGATGTCGAGGACATCGAGCGCGTCCACGACGCGCGCGTCGCGACACGGCGGCTGCGCGCGGTCCTCGAGATCTACGCGCCGTGCTTCCCGGCCGAGCACTTCCGGCCCGTGCTGCGCGACGTCAAGGCCCTCGCCGACGCCCTGGGCGCCCGGCGCGACCCCGACGTCCACCTCGACGCACTGGACGGGCTGCGCGCGGCGCTGCCGGAGGCGGACGGACCCGGCCTGGAGCTCGTCGCCGCCCGCTTCCGCGCCGAGCAGGCGGAGGGCAATGAGGTGTTGGCAGGCGCGCTGCTCGACGTGCGCGAGCACCACCTGCGCGAGCGGCTCACCCTCCTCGCCGACGTCGCGGAGGGGGTCGCGTGAAGGCCCGCCCGGTCAAGGACCTCGACCCCGAGGGCCCGCTCGCCGACCAGGCCGAACGCATCATCCGCGTGCGCCTGGGCGAGCTCGTCGCGTTCACCCCGCGGGCGCTCGATCCGTCGGAGGTCCAGGCGCTGCACGACATGCGGATCGCGGCCAAGCGCCTGCGCTACCTGCTGGAGATCTTCGGCGACCTCTTCGGCCCGTACGCCGCGCACGGGCGCAAGCGGGCGAAGGACCTGCAGGATCTCATCGGCGAGATCCACGACTGCGACGTCATGCTGCCGCGCATCCAGGAGATCGTCTCCGACCTCGAGCGCGACGACGCGGTGGCGGTCGTCCGCGCGGCCGCCCCGGACGCCGAGGACCTCGATCCCGCGCTGCTCGCCGCGGCCCCGCACGCCGAGGCGTGGCGGGGGCTGCACACGCTGCTGACCCACCTCGCGGCACGCCGCGTGCTGCTCTTCGAGCGGTTCCTGCTGCTGTGGACGGAACTCGGCCGCGAGGGCTTCGTCGCCCGCCTGGAGTTCGCGCTCGGCGAGCGGGCGGGGGACGCCGGTGCAACAGACGTGTGAAACCCCTGGAATCCGTGCCACGCGACGTATAGCGTGCTGGACGTGAGCAGCCTTCAGGAGACCCCGTCCACCGCCCCGACGGCGCCCGCGCTCGACAGCCCCGAGCTGTACTTCAACCGTGAGCTCTCCTGGACGGCGTTCAACGACCGGGTGATGCAGCTCGCGGAGGACGCGAGCATCCCGCTGCTCGAGCGCGTGAAGTTCTGCGCGATCTGGACGTCGAACCTCGACGAGTTCTTCATGATCCGCGTCGCCGGCCTGCACGACCAGGTCGACGCGGGGCTGACCGATCCCAAGCTCGACGGGCGGACCCCGGCCGAGACGCTCGCCGTCATCCGGGAGAACGTGCGCGGCCAGCTGGCCCGTGTGCATCGCTGCCTGCGCGAGGAGCTGACCCCCGGTCTGGCCGAGCACAACGTGCGAATCGTCCCGCTGGCGTCGGTCACGGGCAAGGCGCGCGAGGCGCTGGAGGACCGGTACCGGCGCGAGATCTATCCGGTGCTGACGCCGCTCGCCGTCGGGCTCGGGCGCCCGTTCCCGTACATCTCGAACCTGTCGCTCAGCCTCGCCATCCAGGTGCGCGACCCGCACACCGGGCACGAGGTCTTCGCCCGCGTGAAGGTGCCGAAGGAGATGCTCCCGCGCTTCGTGCCGGTCGAGCAGGGGCCGGGGTCGCCGGGGTCGCACGTCTTCGTGGCGCTCGAGGAGATCATCGCCGACCACATCGAGGACCTGTTCCCCGGCATGGAGATCGTCGACCACGGGTTCTTCCGGGTCACGCGCGACGCGGACTTCGACGTCAGCGACGAGGCCGACGACCTGCTGCTGGCCATCGAGCAGGAGCTGCGCCGCCGGCGCTTCGGCGAGGCCGTCCGGCTGGAGGTCAACGCCGGGATCAGCCCGCTGCTGCGCGAACAGCTCACGGGCGCGCTGAAGCTCACCGAGGACCAGGTCTACGACGTCGACGGGCCGCTGGACCTCACGGACCTGTGGCAGCTCGTGAAGCTCCCGGGGATGCGCGAGTTGCGCGACCAGCCGTGGACCCCGGTCACCCAGCCCCGCCTGCAGGACGACGACGGCGAGCGGGTCGACATGTTCGCCGAGATCCGCCGGGGCGACATCCTCGTGCACCACCCGTACGACTCGTTCAACACGTCGGTCGAGCGGTTCGTGCAGCAGGCCGTCGAGGACCCCGACGTCCTGGCCATCAAGCAGACCGTGTACCGCACGAGCGACGACACGCCGCTCATCCCCGCGCTCATCCGCGCGACCGAGCGCGGCAAGCAGGCCGTGTGCCTCGTGGAGCTGAAGGCGCGGTTCGACGAGCGCGCGAACATCACGTGGGCACGCGAGCTGGAAGAGGCCGGCGTGCACGTCGTCTACGGCCACCCGTCGCTGAAGACCCATGCGAAGTCGATCCTCATCGTCCGCCGCGAGGGCAACGGCGTCCGGCACTACGTCCACGTCGGCACCGGCAACTACCACCCGAACACGGCGCGGCTCTACACCGACTTCGGCCTGTTCACGTGCGACGAGAGCATCGGCAACGACGTCGCCGACATGTTCAACTTCCTGACCGGCTTCGCCCGCCCGCGGCGCTACCGCCGGTCGCTCGTCGCCCCGTCGGGCCTGCGCGACGGGATCATCGAGCGGATCGAGCAGACGATCGCCGCGCACGAGGACGGCAAGCCGACGCGCATCCAGCTCAAGATGAACTCGCTCGTCGACCCGGCGTGCATCCGCGCGCTGTACCGCGCGTCGCAGGCGGGCGTGCCGGTCGACATCAACACGCGCGGGATCTGCTGCCTTCGACCGGGCGTGCCGGGCGTCTCCGAGACCATCCGCGTGATCTCGGTCCTCGGCCGCTTCCTCGAGCACTCCCGGATCTTCGCGTTCCACCGCGGGGACGAGACCGAGGTCCTGATCGGGTCGGCCGACCTCATGCAGCGCAACCTCGACAGCCGCGTCGAGCTCGTCGTGCCGGTCCTCGACGAGGGCCTGCGCGGCGACATCCTCGACACCATGGAGCGCTGCCTGGCCGACGACACGGGGGCCTGGGAGCTGCAGTCGGACGGGACCTGGGCGCGGCGCGCGCGCTCCGAACCCGGGCGCTCGGTGCAGCACGAGCTCACCATCGGGCACGCCGCCCGCGCGCAGGAGGGTCGCGCCGCGGGAGATCCCTGAGCACGGACCGCATGGAACGTATGAGTGCGGTGTTGCTGTAGTCGCACTGTTTGACGGACGTTTGGGGGGCTCGCTACCGTGAAGGACATGTCTTGCCGACGATGGGCCCTGGCGCCGATCGTCGCGCTCGCGTTCACTGGTCTTGTGGGGGGACCGGCAGCTTCGGCTGCTCCCTCGTCGACCTCTGAGCCGACCGCGACGTCCGCCGCGAAGAAGAAGTCGACTTCGAAGAAGAAGAAGGCCAAGAAACCGACGGTCGCCAGCCTCGACAAGCGGCTGAAGAAGACCGAGAAGGACCTGATCGCGGCGCGCAAGCAGCTGCGCACGGTCCAGCGGGCGACGGCGGGTCTCGTCGGCGGCCTGGACAGCGTGCTCGGCGCGAGCGGGTCCATCGAGGCACTGCTCGGCGGCGGCCTCGGGGGCGCGCTCGGCCCGGAGATCGCGAAGATCGAGGCGCTCGTGGGTCAGGCCCTCGGCCAGGCCTCCAGCGACAACGTCGCGGGCCTGCTCGGCGGCGCGATCGGCAACCCGGCCGTGAAGGCCGAGCTCGAGAAGCTGCTGACGGGACTCTTTGGCGTGTCGCCGACGACCATCGGTCAGTCCGTCGCGACGCTGGGTCCGACGATTCAGACCACGCTTGAGCAGTACATCCGCGCCGAACAGCCGGTGCTCATCGTGCGCTCGACCAACGGGGATCAGGCCAAGTCGATCCTCGGCCCCGACGTGCCGGACGACGCGAACCCGGTCACGGTGTCCGCGAGCGTGCCGCTGAAGGTCACGGGCGCCGGGGACCTTCAGGTGCTCGCCGGCGTGCGCAGCCTGGAGACCGACAACGGGCATGACGAGGTCATCCTCGACAGCCTCGAGGTCGTCGAGGGCTCGGGCGACACGATCAGTGGTGTCGCCACATCCGCCGTCCGGGTGGGTAGCTCCGCGTTCACGATCCCGTCGGGTGCGCGACTCGGCCGCACGTCCGATCCGGGCTCGCTGCCCAGCCTCGACATCGCCGGTTCACAGATGACCGATCCGGTGGGCACGGCCGCAGGCAAGATCTCGCTGACCGGCACGGGCTACGTCATGGTCCGCGTGACCGCGCGCTTCAAGGACAACATCCCGACCGACTGATCGTCGGCCGGGAGCGCCGCGGGCCGCCGGAGCGGCGGCCCGCCGGGCGTCCTACCAATGGACGCCCTTCATGAGGTTCGCGACGGCGATCTGCTCGACCGACGCGCGCTCCGAGGGGTCCTCGGCGCCCTTCGCCGCGGCGCTGTCGGGGAACAGCTTGTACGCGGTGTGGAGGATCTGATCGCTGACGCGCGGCAGCAGCGCGTTCATGAGCACCCCGAACGTGCCGAGCTTCGTGTTGAGCTCCTTGGGCCGCGCGCGGATCGCCTCGCAGATCAGGTCGCCCGCCTCGTCCGGTGACGCGGTGGGGAACGAGTCGTAGATCTTCGTCGGGGCGATCATGTCCGTCTTGACGAGCGGCATGTGGATCGTCGTGAACGTGACGTTGTCGCCGAGCGTCTCCGTGGCGGTCACGCGGCTGAACGCGTCGAGCGCCGCCTTGCTCGCGATGTACGCGGAGAAGCGCGGCGTGTTCGCCTGCACGCCGATCGAGCTGACGTTGACGATGTGCCCGCGCTTGCGCTCGCGCATGTGGGGCAGCAGCTCCATGATGAGCTTGATGGCGCCGAAGTAGTTCAGCTGCATCGTGCGCTCGTAGTCGTGGAACCTGTCCTGGCTCAGCGCGACGGACCGCCGGATGGACCGGCCCGCGTTGTTGACCAGGAAGTCGACCGCGGCGTGCTCGCTCAGGACGTCCTTGACGAGCCGCTCGACGTCGGTCAGGTCGGCGATGTCCGCCGGGTAGACGTAGGCCGTCCCGCCGAAGTTCTCGATCTCCTGCTTGACGGCCTGCAGCTTGTCCTCGCTGCGGGCGACGAGCAGCGGGATCCCGCCGGCCCGCGCGATCTTGATCGCCGCGGACTTGCCGATGCCGGCCGACGCGCCCGTGATGAGCACGGTCCGCCCGTTGACGGCGCCCTCGAACGAGCGGTCCTTCGAGAGGTCCGGGTCGAGGTTGCGCTCCCAGTAGTCCCAGAGCTTGCCGGCGTAGCTGTCCAGCGGCGGGACGGCGATGCCGGTGCCGGCCAGCGCGCGTTCGGTGTCGCGCGTGTCGAACTGCGACGCGAGGCCGACGTAGTCGATGACGACGTCCGGGATCCCCAGGTCCGCCAGGAGCGTGTTGCGCATGTCCTTGGCGAACTGGAGCTTCATGAGCATCGAGATCGTGCCCTTGGGCAGCGCGTCGAGCAGACCCTTGTCGACGCGCATCTGCAGCTGCGGCGCGTGTGCCGCGCGGCAGAACGCGTTCAGCGCGTCACCGGACTTGATGGGGCGCGACGCGGCGAGGTGGAACGCCTGGCCGTCGTGGTCGGGGAGGTGGGCGATCTGGTCGATCGCGTCGGCGACGTAGTCGACCGGCACGATGTTCGTCGCGCCGAGCTCCGGGCCGATGAGCGGAAACCACTCCGGCACGTAGTGCCGCAGCCGCTGGATCGGCTTGAACATGTAGTACGGCCCGTCGACCTTGTCCATCTCGCCGGTCTTCGAGTCGCCGACGACGATCGCCGGCCGGTACACGCGCCACGGGATGTCGTTCTGCATCCGCACGAGCTGCTCGGATTCGAACTTCGTGCGGTGGTAGGCCGACGGGAGCTGCTGGCCCTCGTCGAACATGTCCTCGCGGAAGAGGCCCTGGTACATCCCGGCGACCGCGATTGAGGAGACGTGGTGGAACCGCTCGGCGCCCATCGCGCGGGCCGCGTCGAGGGTGTAGACCGTCCCTTCGACGTTCAGCGCGCGGTTGAGCTCGTCGGTCGACGTCATGTCGTACATCGCGGCGAGGTGGAAGAGCTCGGTCACGTCCTGCAGCCCGGCGATCGCCTCGTCGTCCAGGCCGAGCCGCGGCTGCGCGAGGTCACCGACGACGGGCCGGATGCGTCCGCTCGCACCCCACCGCTCGATCAGCGCGTCGAGCCGATCGGTCGACGACGCGCGAACCAGGACGGCGATGTCGACGTCCCGCTTCAGCAGCCGCTCTATGAGATTGCGGCCGATGAATCCCGTCGCGCCCGTCACGAAGTACGTCATCGCTCTCCTCTGCTCCCCGGTGTGGTGCGCCGGAGGCTACACCCCGGGGGTGCGCGGCCCAGCCGGTTGGCGGGCCGGCGACACGCGCGCCCCGGGCAGGGAGCTCCGGGGCGCTCGCATCGCGGTCATGCGGTCGGCGAGGGAGGGCTCGCGCAGGACGAAGCGTGCCCGCCGGAACGGGTCAGGATGTGAAGATGCTGGGAAGCGCGCGGACGGCTGCTACCAGCCGCCGGCCCAGTGGGCCGAGGTGCTGCGGGCCTTCTCGGCCTGCTTGCGGCGCTGCTTGCGCTTGTCCAGGGTCAGCTGGATCATCGACATGGTGAAGATGAAGAGCGGGAAGAACGCGATGAGCGCAAAGCCGAAGTTCGTGACGACCTTGTCGTTCGTCAGGCCGTAGGTCCCTTCTCCGCCGTCGTGGCCCTGGGCGGAGGCAAGTGCCGTCGAGGCCGCGACCAGGACCATGGTGGCGGCAAGGGTGAGGGTCGTGAGAGAGCGTCGCATCGTCGGATCAGATTCTATACCGGGATGCCCTCGGTGGAGCGTTCCCGTCCCGTACCTGGCGTCGAAGTCCTGCGCCTGAACCGCCCGGAGGTCCGCAACGCGCTGGATCTGGCGTCCTTGGATGCGGTGCTCACGGCACTGCGTGAGATCGACGCGGACCCCGAGGTGCGGGTCCTCGTGTGGTCGACGACCTCGACGGTCGCCTTCTGCGCGGGCGCCGATGTCGGCGAGCAGCTCGACGCCGCGGGCGGCGAGCGGCGCATGGAGCGCTTCTGCGAGCTCTACGCCCTGCTCGACGCGCTGCGGGTGCCGTCGGTGTGCACGTGCGTCGGCAACGTGCTCGGCGCGGGCACCGAGATCGCCGCGGCCTGCGACCTGCGCGTGGCGGGCGACAACCTCAAGCTCGCGTGGATGGCCGCGCGGCGGGGGGTTCCCGTCGGGCCGGCGCGCCTGGTGCCGCTCGTGGGCCTGGCCCGCGCGAAGGAGCTGGCGTTCACCGCGCGGGTGCTAGACGCGCAGGAGGCACTGGAGCTGGGGCTGGTGTCGTCGGTCTCTCCCGCCGCCGAAGCGGAGGCCGCGGCGGTGACGCTGGCCGAGCGGGTCGCGGCCCACGACGGCGTGCGCGAGCTCAAGGCGATGTTCCGCGACTTGGAGCGGACGGCCGAGCGGGTGGCGTACGAGAACCAGCGTCTGATGGCCTTTCAGCGGCACGGGACGGGGTTGCCGGCGGGGTCGTGAACGCGCAGGTGTCGCGTTTCCGGCGGTGAGCGCCGTGAACGCGACAGACGTGCGCAGCGCGGGGGGCGAGTTTTCGCCGCTGTCGCCTACACGGCTATATGCGCCGTGAACTCGACATCGACCATCTCATCGCTCAGGTTGCCGCACCCCGTGGCGGAGTCATCACCCGCGCGAGGCTCCGCGCGCTCGGCCTGACCGATGCCGCCATCGACCACCGGGTACGCACCGGTCGGCTCCACCTCGTCCACCGGGGGATCTACCTCGTCGGCCACCCGCACCTCTGCGGCCACGCCCATCGCTGGGCTGCGCTCCTTGCCAGCGGGCCGGGCGCCGTCCTGAGCCACCGCTCGGCCGCGTCCCTGTGGGACATGCTGTACGCGCCGGCGACGGTCGTGCACATCACGGTCCCGACCCAGGCGGGTCGGAAGCGGCGGTCCGGCATTCGTCTCCACCGATCCGTGACGCTGACCGACGAAACGGACCTCCGCGACGGATTCCCGGTGACCTCGATGGCGCGCACGCTGCTCGACATCGCGGCGACCGAGCCCCGCCGCGTGGTGGAGCAGGCCGTGGAAGGTGCCGACGGTGCCGGGGTGTTCGATGGGCGCGCGATCCACGCGCTGGCGCCCCGCGGGTGTGGAAGACCGGGCGCGAAGCTCCTGCACAGCGTGCTGGACCACGCCTTCATCGGGACCACGATCACACGGAGTGAGTTGGAGGAGGCCATGCTCGCGCTCTGTCGCGCGCACCAGATTCCGCAGCCAGAGTGCAACGTCGACCTCGAGGGCTGGGAGGTCGACTGCCTCTGGCGCGCGGACCGGCTGGTGGTCGAGGTGCAGAGCACGAAGTTCCACCGGACCGCCCAGCAGGTCGCGCGCGACGCTGACAAGGAAGCCGACCTCATGGAAGCGGGGTACGTCGTGCTGCACGTGGCCGACGTTCACGTGATCCGGCGGCCCGCGCAGGTCGCGGCGCGGGTCGCCGCGCTGCTGTCGCGTTCACGGCGCTCACTGCCGTGAACGCGACAGGCGTGTCGGGCGCCACCGACCTACCATGAACCCGTGGCCGTTCTCATCGCCTCCGACCTCGCCAAGGACATCTCCGGCACCCCGCTCCTGCGCGGGGTCAGCCTCAAGCTCGAGCGCCGCGACCGCCTGACGATCGCCGGGCGCAACGGCGCCGGCAAGACGACGCTGCTGCGGATGCTCGCGGGGGAGACGTCGGTCGATGGCGGCGAGCTCGTGTTTGCCAAGGGCACGAAGATCGCGCTGCACGACCAGCGCCCGCCGCGTGACCGCGACATCACCCTGCGCGAGTACGTGCAGAGCGCGAACAAGGAGCTCATCGCCCAGGAGGCGCGCCTGCAGGAGCTCGAGCAGCAGATGGCGACCGGCGACGAGACCATCTTCGACCAGTACGCCCGTCTGCAGACGGAGTTCGACGCCGCCGGCGGGTACACGTGGCGCGAGCGCGCGACCCAGACCATCCACGGCCTGGGCTTCACCGACGAGGCGCTCGACCGCCAGCTCTCCACCTTCTCCGGCGGCCAGCTCACCCGCGCGAGCCTCGCCCGGGCGCTCGCCGGCACCCCCGACCTGCTGCTGCTCGACGAGCCCACCAACCACCTCGACATCGAGTCGCTGGAGTGGCTGGAGAAGACGCTCCTCGACCTCGACGCGGCGATCATCCTCGTCGCCCACGACCGCTGGTTCCTCGAGACCGTCGGCACCGCGGTGCTCGAGGTCGAGGCGGGGAAGACCCGCTTCTTCCCCGGCACCTGGGCGCAGTGGCGCAAGGAGGCCGCCGCCCGCGAGCTCGCCCTGGGCCGCGCGATCGACAAGCAGCAGAAGGAGATCGAGCGGATGGAGCGCTTCGTCGAGCGCTTCCGGGCCAAGGCGTCGAAGGCCAAGCAGGCGCAGTCGCGGGTCAAGGCGCTGAACAAGGTCGAGCGCCTCTCACGCGACCCGCGCGACACGGAGTCGCTGTCGTTCGAGTTCGCCAAGCCCGAGCGCACCGGGCGCGTCATCTTCGAGCTCGAGGACGGCAAGGTCACGATCGGCGACCGCACGCTGCTCGAGCACGCCGAGCTCTGGCTGGAACGCGGCGAGCACGTCACGCTCGTCGGGGCCAACGGCACCGGGAAGACCACGCTCATCGAGACCCTCGCCGGGGAGCGCGAGCTCGCGGGCGGCAAGCTGCGCAGCGGGCACAACCTGAAGGTCGGCTACCTGTCCCAGCACGGCGACACGCTCGGCCAGGGCGGCGCGCGCACGGTGCTGGAGGCCACGATCAAGCAGACGGGGTTGACGCCGAACAAGGCGCGCGCGCTGCTCGGCCGGTTCCTCTTCAGCGGCGAGGACGCGGAGAAGGAGCTCGGCGGGCTGTCGGGCGGCGAGCGCCAGCGGGTCTCCCTCGCGATCCTCGTCAGCAGCGGCGCGAACGTGCTCATCCTCGACGAGCCGACGAACCACCTCGACCTCGAATCGCGCGAGGCGCTCGAGGACGCGCTGTCGTCCTTCGAGGGCGCCGTGCTGCTCATCACCCACGACCGGGCGCTGCTCGACGCCGTCGGCACCCGCACCGTCGCGCTGGAGGATCAGCGCCTGCACAGCTACATCGGCGGGTGGCCCGAGTACGTCCGGGTGCGCGAGGAGCGCAAGGCGGCGCCGAAACCGAAGGCCAAGGCCAAGACACCGGCGGCGAAGCCCAAGGCCCCGGCGCCGTCCAACGGCAACGGCTCGCCGAAGGTCTCCAAGAACGAGCGCAAGCGGCTGCAGAGCCTGGAGCGTGAGATCGAGCAGGCCGAGGCGAAGCTCGCCAAGCTCGAGGAGGAGCTCGCCGCGCCGGATGCCTGGGCGACCCCGGACAAGAGCGCGGAGAACACCGAGCGGCACACGGCGGCGAAACGCGCCGTCGAAGAGGCCTACGCCCGCTGGGAAGCCGCCGGGTCCTAGACCACTAGGACTCGTCGACCGCGCCCGGGGACCGCATCTCCTCGCCGCGCGTGCGGGCGGCGCGCAGCACGGCATGGGCGGCGACCGGCGTCGTGAGGGCGAGGACCGTGATCGTCAGCACCGCCCGGGCGATGATCCCGCCGTCTCCCTCGACCGACGCCGAGATCAGCAGAAAGGCGACCCCCAGGAACCCGGCCTTCGACGCCGCATGCGACTGGGTGAACGTGTCGGGGAGCCGCACCACACCGTAGACCCCGATCGTGAGGATCAGCAGGCCGAGGACGAAGAGGACGTCGGCGATGACGGCGGTCATTCGTAGGGCTTCCGGTTCTCGTAGTAGCGCGCGGCGGCGAGCGTCGCGACGAACGACAGGAGCGCGAGAGCGAGGGCGGCGTCCAGCGTGTCCGAGCGCTGCGTCTCCCCGGCGACGAGCGCGAGCAGCCCGATGAGGACGAGCGTCAGCAAGTCGAGGGCGAGGATCTTCTGCCCCGTGGTGCGGCTCGTCGCGACCTTGATGACCACGATGCCGAGCAGCACGGCCACCCAGACGACACCGCCGTAGAAGAGTGCATTCTGGCTCACGGGAACACGCTCCGCTGGTAGCGGTCGTAGAACTGCTGGAGCTTGGCCCGGACGGCGTCGGGGTCAGACGCGTCGATGACGTGCAGGAGCATGTCGTCCCCGTCGACATCGACGAACACCGTCCCGGGGGAGAGCGTCGTCGCCAGGGCCGAGATCGCGATGCCGCGCTCGGAGCGCTCACCGATCGGCACGCGGACGATGCCGGGGCACTCGAGCCGGCGGATGCCGAGGACGCGCAGCGCCACGTCCAAGGTCCCCGCGAGCACGTCGAAGATGACCGCGCCGGCGAACACCGGGAAGCCGGCCACGCGCCGGGCGATCGGCGGGCGCGCGCCGCCAGGTGCTGCGGCGATGCGCCCGCGCAGCGCCGCGGCGACGATCGTCCCGAACGCGAGGCCGAAGAGCAGGTCGACCCAGTCATGGCTCGACAGCGTCAGCAGGTACACGGCCGCCAGGAGCACCACGGTCGACACGAAGCGCCTCATCGCGGTGCCTCCTGCTCGATCTGCGCCGCCGCCTGGTCGGCCACCGCCAGCAGCGGCTGCGGCCACAGCCCGAGGACCAGCACCACGAGGGCGACGATCACGCCGACCGTGCGCTGGGCGGGACGCCCCGCGGTGATGAGGTTGTCCCGGTCGTACTCGCCTTCCGCACGCGGGCGCCAGCGGTCGTGCTGGTAGATCTGGAAGAGATAGACGAACGTGAGCGCGCCGCCGACGAAGAGCAGCACGAGCGCGGCGATGCTCTCCGCGTCGATCCCGGCCTCGAACAGCGACGCCTTGCCGAAGAACCCGGCCGACGGCGGGACACCGGCCACGCTCAGGGCGCCGATCAGGAACGCCGTCGCCATGAACTTCCCGCGCAGCTCAGAGGTCAGGAACAGCAGCGTCTTGTTCAGCGCGTTGGCCACGCTGAAGACGACCGCCGCGGTCAGTCCCACCGGCCCGCCCAGCCCGAGCGCCACGAGCACGTACCCGGCATGTCCGATGGCGGAGTAGGCGAGGACCTCACGGGTCTCTCGTCGCGAGATCGCCTGGATCGCGCCGTAGACGATGCTCACGCCACCCAGCACGATGATCGCGGTGGCGCCGAGTTCGAGTTCGCGGGGGAGGATCACGCCGCCGAACCGCAGCAGCCCGTAGGCGCCGATGTTCGCCAGCGCGCCCGCGAACATCGCCGCGATGTGCGGCTGCACGCCGAGGTAGACCGAGGGCAGCCAGGCGTGGAAGGGGAACAGACCGAGCTTCACGCCGAACGCGACGAAGAACGTGACGGCGAGCAGGATCGCGGTGTTCGGGTTGATCTCCGCGGCGCGCCGCGCGACCTCGATCATCTCCAGCGTGCCCGTCGCGCGGTACAGCGCGCCGATCGCGATGAGGAACAGGAACGAGCCGATGAGGTTGACCACCGCGAAGATGAACCCCGCGCGGAACCGTCCCCCCGCGAGACCCTCGCCCGCCGTCAGCCCGTACGCGCTGATCATGGCGAGCTCGAAGAAGACGTAGAAGCTGAAGACGTCGCCGGTGAGGAACAGGCCGGTCAGCCCGAGCGCCATGAACACCGTGAGCGTGGGCGTCGTCCGCGACGCGCATCCGGCGGCGACGGCCTGCGCCATCGAGGCGAGCAGCACCGCGGCGGTCGTCAGGGCGAAGATCGCACCGAGGGCGTCGACGCGCAGGCGGATGCCCACGTCGGGCGACCAGCCGCCGGCGACCACCTCCTGCGGGCCGTCGATCGCGACCTTCGCCATCAGCACGCCGAGCGCGGCGGTCGCGAACGCCAGCGCCGCGATCGCGATGATGCCCGCGGGCTTACGCCGGCCGTCCATGAGCGCGAGCGCGATCGCGACGGGGAACAGGATCAGGATGGGCAGCGCGATGAGCATCAGAGCACCGCCTCGTCGGGCGGGATGTCCGTCGCTTCGCGCTCGAGGGCCTCTTCGGTCTCCTGCTCGGAGAGGTCGTCGAGGTCGACGCTGCGCCCCGAGCGGTAGACGCCGAGCGACAGCGCGAGCAGCACCGCGGTGACGGCGAAGCCGATGACCAGCGCCGTGAGCGTCATGGCCTGTACGAGCGGGTCCGCGACGGGCTCGCCGGGGTCGAGCGGCAGGATCGGGGCCTGTCCGCGGGTCAGCCCGGACGCCATGAGCGTGAGGTTCGCGGCGTTCGAGACCAGGACGATGCCGGCCACCACGCGGAACAGGTCGCCCTTGAGCATCAGCAGCACGCCAGAGCCGAACAGCGTGCCGATCACGATGGCGTAGAGGAGGTTCATGCGTCGTCCTCCGCGGCGGCGCCCGCGAGCGCGTCGATGACCTTGACGCACGACCCGAGGACGAGCAGGAAGACGCCGATGTCGAACACCACGGCGGTGATGAGTTCGACCGTGCCGAGGTAGATGGGCTTCTCGTCCGGCGGCGGCCAGTGCTCGAGCGGCGCGCCGCCGGTGAGCACCGGGACCGCCAGGACGGCGAAGCCGATGAACAAGCCGGTCATCGCGACCAGCGGCGCGCGGTGGATGGGCAGGTCGGCCGTCACCTGATCGCGGCCGAACGCCAGCATCTGCAGGAGGATGCCGAGCGCCGCGACGACTCCCGCGGAGAAGCCGTCCCCGACCGAGGCGTAGCCCTTGACGAGGATCGCGAGCGCGACGATGAGCGTCGGGGCCAGGAGGCTCCGCGAGATCATGCGGGTGAGCGCGCTGGTCGTCATGCGCGGGTCCTCGTCCGCACGGCCGCCGCGACGATGATCATCGCGACCCCGACGACGGTGATCTCGACGAGCGTGTCGAGCCCGCGGAAGTCGGCGAGGATGACCGTCACGACGTCCTGCCCGTGCGCGTCATCGGCCAGCTCGATGTGCCGCTCGGCCATGCCGTCCACGGGGATCGGGCGCGACAGCGCCGACCAGACCACGAGCGTCGTCACGATGCCCGACGCCACAGCGATCACGAGGTCGCGGACCATGCGCGAGCGGCCCTCGACGCGCCGGGCCTCGCGGCGCAGGACCTGCTGCGGCACGAGCGCGTAGACCCCGACGAACAGCAGCGCGAAGATCGTCTCGATGAGGACCGCGACGAGCGCGACGTCGGACGCGCCGATGAGGGCGTAGGCCGTCGCAAGCGCGAAGCCGACGCCCGACAGCATGAGTGCCAGCGCGAGGTGCCCGCGCGGGAAGGTGACGGCGATCGCGGCGATGGCGCAGACGACGAGCGTGACGCCGAGGGCGATGTCCTCCGTCTCGAAGGACCCGACTGCGTACGCGCCGGCGGTCGGTGTGAGGACGACGCCCAGTGCGACCAGGCCCCCGCCCGGGACGATCACCGCGGCGACACGCGAGCGCAGGTCCCGGATCTCGAAGTCGTGCGCGCGGTCGGACAGGTCGTTGAGCAGGCGCAGCCCGCCCCAGTACAGCCGCTCTGGCCCCATGGCGTCACCCGCGCGCTCGACCCAGCGCAGGGCGGGCGTGATCACGGCATGCCCCGCGAAGAGCAGCAGGCCGGTCGCCCAGGCGCCCAGCGCCATCAGGTTCTCCGTGCGCGTGTCGAGGTGGTAGGCGACCTTCAGGTCGACGGGCCCGCCGTTGGTGACGTCGGCGGCCGACCGCGCGAGGTCGGCGAACGGGGCGACCACGACGCCGCCGACGACCACGAGCGCGCCGAGGAACGCGACCGGCCAGACGAGCCGCCGCTCGACGTGCTGGACGTCGCCCTTCGGGGCGCCCAGGAAGATGCCGGCCCAGAACCGCGCCATGTAGGCGAACGTCAGGCCTGCGCCGAGGACCGCCAGGATCGCGAGCCACGTGCCGCGTTCGGCGGCGGCCTTGAAGAACAGCTCGTCCTTGAAGAACCCGATCGTCAGCGGCAGCGCCGCGATGCCCGCGGCCGCCGCGCCCGCGCCCGCGGCGAGCAGCGGCATGCGCCGCGCCAGCCCGCCGCTCTCGCTGAGCAGCTTCGTGCCCGTTGCCTCCGTCACCGCGCCCGCAGTCATGAACAGCGCGCTCTTGGCCAGCGCGTGGGCGAGCACGTAGAAGCACGCCGCCGCGGCGCCCGCCGAGCCGCCGACGCCGAGCATCGCCGTGACGTAGCCGTACTGCGAGACCGTCGAGAACGCGAGCAGGCGCTTGAACTCGTCCGCCGCCAGGCTGAGCACGCCACCGAGCGCCATGGACGCCAGCCCGATGACGAGCAGTGCGTCGAGCAACGCGGGTTCCAGCGCCAGCAGCGGGTGGATGCGGCTGATGAGGAAGACGCCCGCCGCCACCATCGCCGCCGAGTGCAGATAGGCCGAGACGGGAGTGGGCGCCGCCATCGCGCGCGGCAGCCAGAAGTGCAGCGGTACCTGCGCGCTCTTGGCCAGTGCCGACACCGCGATGAACCCGGCGGCCACGGCGACGGTCGTCCCGGGCTCGGCCAGCCTGAAGAGCTCCGGCAGCTGCGTCGTCCCGTACTCGGCGCGGAGCATGAGGATCCCGATGAGCATCAGGACGGCGGACACCGTCGTGATGAGCAGCGCCATGAGGGCGAACAGGCGCGCCTCGCGCTTCTGGCGGTCGAACCCGATGAGTAGCCACGACGCGATCGCCGTCAGGTCCCAGAAGACGAACAGCAGGATGAGGTCCTCGGACGTGACGAGCCCGACCATCGACACGAGGAAGAGCGTCATCGCGGCGTGCACGCGCCATTCCTCGGCGCGTGGGCGCTCGTCGTGCGCGAGATGCCGCGGGACGTACGCCGAGGCGTAGGTGAAGACGAGCACGCCGACACCGGCCGCCAGGTACCAGTACAGGGCGGCGAGCCCGTCGACGCCGAAGGCGAGCCGCAGGTCCCACGCGGGCGCCCACGGCAGGTCGATCCGCCCGCCGCCGCTGGCCCAGAGGACCGCGACGGCGACGAGGAGGACGGCGGCGGCCCCGATCGCCGCGGCGGCCGAGCCGCTCACCGCGGGCTTGGTCGGACCCCCGCTCACGTGGATGTGATCAGGCCTCGGCGA
Organism: Solirubrobacteraceae bacterium; assembly: GCA_016463765.1. Taxonomy (GTDB): domain Bacteria; phylum Actinomycetota; class Thermoleophilia; order Solirubrobacterales; family Solirubrobacteraceae; genus Svornostia. The sequence goes on from JAEMQS010000010.1 coordinate 39,183, forward strand.
TCAGCGGGATGGGGGGTGCGGCGGCACACAGCTCCATCATCACAACCCGTGCGGTCGCGCGCCGTGTCGTGGGTCACCGCACCCGATGGTGTGCCCGGACGCACCGCGCCGCCGTTCCGCAGCCTGGCGATGACCGGTGGGATGGCGCCATGCTCAGTCTCATCGCCGCCACGACCCTGGCCGTCGCCTCACCGGCTGCCGCTCCGCCGACGATTGTCGCCACGGAGTACGCGTTCGACGGGGTGGAGACCGAGCAGGCGCGGGGCACCGCGAGCTTCGGCTTTCGCAATGCCGGCAAGGAGACCCACGAGGCGCTGCTGGTCAAGATCAACCCCGGACACACGCTGAAGGCCGCGCTCGACGCGAACCTCGAGGGCAAGGCCGCGAAGGTCGTCGCGTTCACGTACGCGGCGCCCGGAAAGCGGGGCAAGACGCTGAAGACGAAGCTCACGGCGGGTCGGTATGCGTTCGTCTGCATGATCCCCGACCGCAAGAAGCGCCCGCACCACAGCCTGGGCCAGGTCGCCCGGTTCCGGGTCAAGTAGCCCGCTTGCTGGAACCTCGCGCAACTCGAGTGCGCCGGTGTTGTGGCTATGGTGAACGGCCGTGTATCGGGCACTCAAGGATCTGCTTCACACTGCTACTGGGGAGTCTCGCTTCGGCGTCGTGATCTTTCTCGATGTCCGAGGGTTCTCGTCCTTTGCAAAGATCGCAGAGTCGTCAGAGACGGCAGTCTTTCTCAAGAGCGCATACACCCGGATGCTTGACGAGTACTTTCCTGAGGCGAGCTTCTTCAAGCCAACCGGAGATGGCTTGCTGATCGTGCTGGACTACGACGAGAGCAATCTGGCATCGGTCGTTCAGGATGCCGTTCAGACCAGCCTTCGCCTTGTCGACGACTTCCCGACGATTTGTTCCGACGACCCGATGATCAACTTTCCGGTTCCGGAAGGGCTAGGGATAGGAATCGCGCGTGGTGCGGCGACCTGCCTAGTGTCCGGCGACAGCGTTCTGGACTACTCCGGGCGTCCTCTCAATCTGGCGGCTCGCCTGATGGACTTGGCACGGCCCGCGGGCGTCGTGTTCGAGGACAGCCTGGGTTTGGGTTTGCTCGACGCTGAAACGAAGCTCGCCTTCCAGTTGCATCACGTGTACGTCAAGGGGCTCGCAGAGGAAGAACCGATCGTTGTCCACGCCTCGGCAAACAAGACTCGGATCCCTGAGTACAACCGCTACCCGATTGCCAAGTTCCGGCGGGTTACCACCGAACCTGAGGAACTCAAGTTCTCCCAGGTACGAGAGCGTGCGAGGTACTTTCTGCACCCTCTCGATCAGGAACCAGCTCGTCGCGATGATGTAGTCGTACACACCTCGTTTCCCGCGGCAACGAAGAGCGGAGCCAAGAGCAAGTCCATGTATCTCCAGCGCGAGTTCCCTGTCGAGTACAAGGAGCATCAGGGGAAGCCATATGCGCGCGTCGACTACCAAGCGATCATCGAGAAGCTAGAGAGTGGGGGCGTGAAGTCGACATGGTCAGGCACGATTGTCGTCGAGTACTCCATTCGGCCTGAAGCGGAGGATCAGGGCGACTGACCGTTGGGCGGCCGGACCGCGTGCCGCTCAGTCGCGCCGCCTCTCGTGAGGTAAGCGACTTCGCGGTCCGCGCTGCACGACCAGATGTCATCGCGCCACGAGATCCTCGTCCCGTCGGCCAGCCGCACCGCGGCGCGCCCGCAGGCCGGTTCGCCCCAGAGCGTCGCCTCCAAGGGGCGCTCGTCCTCGGGCGTGTCGCCCAGCCCGGACGCGACGTGCGCGGCCGGGTACGTGACGACGATCGCGCCGTCGCGCACGTAGACGGGGATGCCGTCGAGGCCGACCTCGGCCTCGACCTCCCGGCCGCCCTGCACCCGCGTGCCCGACCAGGCCTCGATCCAGGTGCCGCGCGGCAGCTGGACCTCGCGGGACGTGGCGCCCTCCTCGAGCACCGGCGCCACCCACAGCGCCGGGCCGAACCCGAACGCGTCGGCGACGCCCCAGCCACGCTCGTCGGCGGGGTCGAGCAGCGGCAGCGGCCGGGTGATCGGCAGGCCGCAGCGCGCGGCCGTCGCGGCCGCGGCGCGGATGTACGGCACGAGCTGCTCGTGCAGCAGCACGTAGCCGCGGTAGACGTCGAGCGTGTGCGGGTCGTACGTCCAGGGCTCCTGCTGCAGCCGCCCGTGGGCCTGCATGAGCGGGGTGAAGCAGCCGAGCTGCACCCAGCGCAGGAGCGTCTCCTTCGGGCAGCGGTCGACGAGCGCGTGGCCGAGGTAGCCGCCGACGTCGTGCGACCAGTTGCTGAAGCCGGATGACGCGGCGCTGATCGTGCACGCCACCAGCGCGCGCAGGGACCACAGGTCGCTGATCTGGTCACCCGCCCACAGCATCCCGACGCGCTGCTGGCCGCTCCAGCCGCTGCGTCCGAACAGCACGCCGTCGCCGGGGTGGACCTCGTCGAGCGCGCGCTGCATCGACTCGCGGTAGCGCTGCCCGTACTCCCACGCGTGCTCGGCCCCGCGCCGGCCGTCGGCCAGCCGCAGGTCGTCGGGCAGGTAGTAGCCCTCTCCGTCGTCGGCCTTGATGCCGGTGACGCCCAGGCGCAGCGCGGCCTTGGCCTGCTCGCGCCACCACGTCTCGGCGACCGGGTTGGTGAAGTCGACCGGCGACCCCGTGCCCATCCACCACCGCGCGACGTACGTGTCGCCGCCCGCGTCATGGAGGAAATGCCCGGCGCGCCGTCCCTCCTCGTAGTTCGACGCCGGCGCGCGGTGCAGCCGCTGCGAGCCGGGGTCGGGCGGGACCTGACCGTCGAAGCTGTCGAGGTTGACCCACGGCGTGACCCACACCACGGTGCGGACCCCGCGGGTGCGCAGCGCGCGCACCATCCCCGGGGCGTCGGGGAACTGGTACGGGTTGAACTCCCACGTGTTGTACTGCGTCTCCCACGGCGAATCCAGGACGACGGCGTCGAGTGGGATGCCGTGCCAGCGGCAGCCGTGGACGTCCTCCATGACGTCCTCCTGGTGCTCGTAGACGTCGCGGCTCTTCCAGAACCCGTAGCCCCACTCGGGCAGCAGCGCCGGGAGCCCGCTGCGGTGCAGGTAGCGCCGCAGCCGCGCGGCGGGGGAGGGGTCGCAGAGGATCTGCGCGCGCAAAGGCCCGGCCGCGGCGCGGGCGCTGACCGTCGTGCGGTCGCCGAGGTCGAAGCGCGTGCCGTTGCCGTAGCCCTGCAGCCACACCGCATACCCGCGCGAGGACTGCAGCCAGGGCGCCGGCGCGTAGTCGCCCTGCGGCACGCCGCCGAGCTCGAGCATCTCAGGCGGGCACGCGGGCCCGGTGTAGCGGCGGTCGGCGCCGAGCTGGATGTCCCGGCCGGCAAGGTCCACGCGCAGGGCGTGATGGGCGCCGAGCCCGTTGAAGCGCTCCTCCGCGCGGCTGTCCCAGGAGACGGCCAGGCGCAGCGGCTGGCCGTCGGCCGTCAGTTCGACCGCCAGCGTCGCGTCATCGGTCAGCGCCAGGCGCAGCACGCCGGTCCGCCCGCCGTTGAAGTGCACCCGCAGGTCGGCGGCGTGCTCGTCGGCCGCGAGGAGGTCGAACGCGATGGCGTGCTCGGGGAATCCGCGCACCTCCTCGGCGATCACGCCTTCGGTGACCTGCACGAACCGGTCGCGCACCTCGCCGTCGCAGCACCAGACCCCGAGATGGCGGATGAGGCGCCGTCCGGAGCGGCGGAGATGGATGCGGAACGGGGCGGTCTTGATCTCGAGGCGCAGCTCGCCGCGGGCAAGCGTCAGCACCCCGGTTTCCGGGAGCGAGGAGGTGGCCACTCGTACAGGTTCCCCGCTGGCGAATCCTTCACGCAGGCCTTCACAGCATGGTCACACCTTGATTGCTGAACGGTCACAGAAACCGCGCAGGTGCAGGCGAATATTCGTGTCGAAACCATGAACGCGAACACGGGAGCACCGATGGCCTCCGCCTCGACCAGTCGGGTCGACCTGCACGTCCACTCCACCGCCTCCGCGGTCTCCAAGCTCGGCGTGCAGCGCGCCCTCGGTCTCCCCGAGTGCGCCACCCCGCCCGAGGAGGTCTACGAGCTGGCCAAGCGCCGCGGCATGGACTTCGTGACGATCACCGATCACGACACCATCGACGGCGCGCTCGAGCTCACGGCGAAGTACGACGACGCGTTCGTCAGCGAGGAGCTCACGGTCTGGTTCAAGGGCGAGCCGCAGGCCGTCCACGTCCTCGTGCTGGGCATCACGCCCGACGACCACGAGTGGCTGCAGGCGCACAACACCGACGTCGAGGCCGCGGCCGCCTACCTGCACGAGCGCGAGATCGCCTGCGCGCTGGCCCACCCCTTCTACGCGGTGGAGGCGCCGCTGACCCCGCGTCACCGCCGTCGGCTCGCGCAGCTCTTCCCGGTCTGGGAGGTGCGCAACGGCTCGCGCGCCAAGGAGCTCAACGCGCCTGCCGCGATCTACATCGAGACGCACGGCGGGACGGGCGTCGGTGGGACCGACGACCACGCCGGCGTCGACATCGGCCGCACCTTCACCGAGACCCCGGCCGCCGCGACGTGGCAGGAGTTCCTGGGGCACATCCGCGCGGGTGACGCCGTCGCGCGCGGCGACCAGGGCAGCGCGGCGAAGTGGGCGCACGCGGCGATGGCGCTCGCGGTCCGGTCGCTGGGGCGAGGGGAGAGCACCGAGGCGCCCAACCCCATGGCGGTCCTGAGCATGGTCCAGCGGGTCATGAGCGAAGGTGACGCGCGACGCGGGGCGATCGGTGCCGACCTCGGCCCGGAGGACGCGCGGGCGATCCTGCGCGCCTGGCTGGACTCCGTCGACCTCGACATGAACGAGCGCGAGCTCATCGCCCACCTCCAGGGCGACGACTTCACGCACGCCGACCTCTTCCGCCGCGCCCGCCGCACGCACGAGCGCAAGCTCGCCGCGTCGGTCGACCTGATCATCGAGACGGCGGAGACCGGCGGGGACTACACGGCCGCGGCCGCGTCGGTCTTCGGCGCCTGCATCAGCGCGATCCCCTACGCGCCGGCCGCGGCCTTCCTCGGCAAGGAGAAGGGCAAGCTGGTCCACCGCGAGGGCGAGCCGCTGCGGGTGGCGCTCGTCGCCGACGGCGTCGGCGGCATGCACGGGGTCACGCACACGCTCGACGAGATCCGCGAGCGCGGGGTCCCCGGCTTCGAGGTCGAGGTGGTGGGGACCGACCACAACGTCGACCGCCGTCTCAGCGCAGTGGCCGAGGTCGACATCCCGTTCTACGCCGGCCTGAAGATCGGCGTCCCGTCGGTGCCCGGCATCGTCGAGACGCTCGCCGAGGGCCGCTACGACCTCGTCCACCTCTGCTCGCCCGGCCCGTCGGGCGTGGCGGCCGCGGTCATCGCGAAGATGATGGACCTGCCGGTGCTCGGCAGCTACCACACCGAACTGGCTGCCTACGCGGGCCAGCGCTCGGGCGACGACCGGCTCGAGCAGGGGATGACCATGGCGCTGGCCGCGTTCTACGGCCAGGCCGACCACGTCCTCTCGCCGAGCCCGGCCAGCGACCAGGTCCTGCACGGCCTGGGCATCGCCCCGGAGAAGGTCGGCCGCTGGGACCGCGGCGTCGACATCACCCGCTTCCGTCCGGAGCTGCGCACCGAGCGCGACGACGACCGGTTCGACGTCCTGTACGCCGGCCGCCTGACGAAGGAGAAGGGCGCCGACCTGCTGGCCGACGCGTTCCTCGCGGCCCGCGCGCGGGACCCGCGCCTGCACCTCGTCCTCGCCGGCGGGGGGCCGGAGGAGGACCAGCTGCGCGCCCGCCTCGGCGAGCACGCGACGTTCCTCGGCTGGCAGGAGGGCGACGAGCTGGCGCAGACGTACGCCAACGCCGACCTCTTCCTGTTCGCCAGCCGCACGGACACGTTCGGGCAGGTGCTGCTCGAGTCGCAGGCCAGCGGGCTGGCGGTCGTGGCGGTCAACGAAGGCGGCCCGACCTCCATCGTCGAGGACGGCGTGAGCGGACGCCTGTGCCCGCCCGACGCCGACGCGCTCGCCGCGACGGTGAACGAGCTGGCCTCCCAGCCGCTCGTCCGCGAGAGGCTCGCGATCGGCGGCCTGGCCTCGGTGCGGGAGCGCACCTGGGACGCCGCGCTGCGCCGGCTGGCCGACGGCTACCGCCAGGCGCTGACGGTCCGCGAGCGTGGCGCCGAGGTGCGCCGTGCCGCGTAACGGCGGCACCACCGTCCGGCGCGCCGGCGCGCCCGAGGTCGATGCGGCGCTGCGTGCGCGGCGGCGGCTGCGCGGCGCGCGCCGGATCGAGCCCGCGGCCACCCGCCCGGCCCGGCTCCGTGTGGTCGACGTCGCGCTCTTCTACGGCGAGCGCAGCGGCGGCATCCGCACGTATCTCGACAACAAGATCGCCTGGGCGCACGCGACGCCCGGCATCGAGCACCACCTCATCGTTCCCGGCCCGAAGCGGTCGCACGCCGACGGGCGCCACGAGCTGCCGTCGTTCCGCGTCGCCGCCGCCAACGGGTACCGCCTGCCGCTCGGCGTCGGCGCGCTGAAGTCGACGCTGCGTGCGCTGCGCCCCGACGTGGTCCTCCTGCATGACCCGTTCTGGGGCCCGCTCGGGGTGTGCTCGGTCGCGCACGAGCTCGGGGCGCGCGTCGTCGCGGTCCACCACGGCTCGAGCGCGCTGGATGCCGCCGGGATGCCCGGGCCCGACGCGCCATGGCGCGCGGCGTTCCGCGCCTGGATGCATCACGCCTACCGCGAGGTCGACGCGATCATGTCCGCGGTCGACACGCGTGACGACAGCGGGCGCGACGCGTCGATCCCGCTGCGCTTCGGTCTGCATCCCGCGTTCGCTCCGGTCGAGCCCGCACCCGCGCGCGGTGACCACGTGCTCTACGTCGGGCGGATCGCTCGCGAGAAGGGCGTGTTCGACCTGGTCCGCGCCGCCGCTCGTTCGCCGGAGCCCTGGCCCCTGCGCCTGGTCGGCACCGGCCCGGCGCTGGATCGCGTGAAGGCGCTGGCCGCGGAGCTGGGCCTCGGCCGGCGGCTCCAGCTCCGCCCGTACATCCGCGATCCCGAGCACCTCGCGCAGACCTACCGCAAGGCGGCCGCGGTCGTGATGCCCGGCGCGCACGAGACGTTCGGCCTCGTCGGCTTCGAGGCCGCGGCGAGCGGCGCCGCAACGGTGGCCTGCTCGACCGCCCCGAGCGCCCGGGTCACGGGCTCGCTCGTGCACACCTTTGGCGCGGGTGACGTCGACGGGTTGCTGCACGCGATCCAGGACGCACGTCGCACCCCGCCCGACCTTCCGGCGGCTCGTGCGCTGGCGCGGGAGATGACCTGGCGCCGCGCGCTCGACGCCGAGCTCGCGGACCTGCGGACCCTCGTGCGATGACGGTCTCGGCTCGGCCGGCCGCGCCGCACCTGCGGCTTCTGCCGGCGCCGCCGCCGGCACCGGTGGTGCGCGCCCGCGCCGCGCACTCGCGGCTGGCCGTCGCGATCCACGACGTCGAGCCGAGCACGTACGAGCGGTGCGCGCTCATGCGCGACTGGCTGGCCGATCACGGGGTCGACCGAGTGACGCTGCTCGTCATCCCGGCGCCCGACCTGCACCCGTTCGCCGACCGCAAGCCGGAGCTCGCGAGCTGGCTGCGTGACCGGACCGCCGATGGTGACGCCGTCGCCCAGCACGGACTCCAGCACCGCCAGTCGCGCCGCGGCGCGCCGTTGCGGCAGGCCGTGGCGCGCTGGCAGGCCCGCGACGCCGCCGAGTTCGTCGGCCTCGACGCGCAGGAGACGCGTCGCGCAGTCGACTCGGGCCGACGGCTGCTCAAGCTCGCGGGGATCGAGCCGCGCGGCTTCGTCGCCCCGGGCTACGCCTACACGCCGTCCCTGCGCGAAGCCCTGGCCGGCCGGTTCGACTGGTGGGCCGACCTGCTGCGCCTGCACCGCGGCGGCCGGGCTGCGACGCTGTCACCCGCCCTGACGCTGGGCACCACGACACCGTTCAAGCGCGCGGTGTCGCCGCTGCTCGTCCGCACCATGTCCGTGGCGGGCGGGCCGCTGCTGCGCCTCGACCTTCATCCCGCCGACCTCGACCACAGCCGCCACATGCTCGCCCTCGACGCGGTCCTCAAGCGTGCTGGACGACGCACCGCCGTCACGTACGACGACCTCGTCGCGGCCTGACGCCGGACGGCACGTCGGGCCGCCGGAGCAGCTCGGCCCGCCGCCGGGCGCGTCGGACCGCGACCGGCGGCTGTGGGCGGCGTCGGAGGCGGCGCTGCGCGCGAACTGGCGCCAGGGACGGCGCCGTCGCGACGGCACCCCGTATGCGTTCACCTGCCCGGCGCCACCGCGCTACCGGCACATGTGGCACTGGGACAGCTGTTTCCACGCCGTGGCGTGGCGGCGGATCGACCCGGCACGCGCGCGGGCCGAGCTGCGCACCGTCCTGCGCTCGGGCCGCGATGACGGCTTCCTGCCGCACACCGTCTTCTGGCACTGGCCGGCGGGCTGGCGGCGGGCGCCGTTCTACGCGACGAGCAGCGTCCTGGGCAGCTGGTTCACCGAGACGATCAACCCGCCGCTGCTGCCGTTCGTCTGGGAGCTTGTCGCCGACGCGTCGACCGACCACCCCGGGTTCCGCGAGGAGGAGCTCGACGCGCTCGGCGTGCACCTCGACTGGATGGCCCACCACCGCGACCCGGACGGTGACGGGCTGCTGACGATCGTCGCGCCGGACGAGTCGGGCCTGGACGACAGCCCCAAGTACGACGCCGTCTACGGCCGCATGAGCCACGACCGCTTCGGCTACTTCTGGCTCATGGAACGTTCGCGGCGCGCGAAGTGGCACTCGCACACGATCATCGAACGCTACGACCATCACGTCGAGGACGTCTTGGTCAACGTCGCGTACGCGCTGTCGCTGCGCGCGCAGGGCCGGATGACCGGCAACCCGGTGTGGGCCGAGCGCGCAGCGCGCACCGAGGCGGCGCTGCTGGAGAAGTGCCTCGATCCGGCGACGGGCCTGTTTTTCGATCTGCACGGCCCGGACGAGGAGCCGGTGCGGGTGTCGACGTGGTCGGCGCTCGCGCCACTGGCGCTGGAGCACCTGCCGGAGGACGTGCGCCGACGGCTGGTCGAGGAGCACCTGCTCGACCCCCGCCGCTACCACGTCGCGCACGGGATCCCGTCGGTGGCGGTCGACGAGCCGCAGTTCCACGCAGGCTTTGACCGCTGGCGGACGTGGCGCGGCCCGTCCTGGGTGAACACTGCGTGGATGCTCGTGCCGCCGATGCGCCGCCTGGGCTACGAGGAGGAGGCCACGCGGATCGTCGAGGGCCTGGCGTTCGCGGCCGACCGGCACGGGCTGCGGGAGTACTACCACCCGTTCACGGGGAAGGGCCTGGCGTCGAAGAACTTCGGCTGGTCGACGCTGCTACTCGACCTGCTCTGACACGCCAGAGGCACGCGCCCAGGCGACGCATCGAGCGCGGAACGCGTCGATGTCGTCGACGTCGAGGCAGTCGCAGCTCAGGCCGGTGCGCAGCATCGCCCGCATCTCGTCGATCTGCTGCGCGGCGGTGTCGAGTTCGTCCAGCTTGCTTTGGGCCAGGGCGCGCCAGGCGTCGGCCGGGGGCACGTCGGCGCGAAGTCCCTCGAGGAGCAGTGCCGCCTCCTGCAGCGTGAAACCCGCGCGCTGGGCGGCTGCGATGACGGCGAGCTGCTCGACGGTGTCATCGCCGTAGCGCCTGCGGCCGCTGACCCGCGCGGGTTCGGGCAGGAGGCCGATGGACTCGTAGAACCGCAGCGCGGACGGGCTGAGACCGAAGCGGCGCGCGACCTCACCGATGGGATAGGAGGCAGACACTTGACTTGCAGTGCACTGTAGCTCCTACGGTGCGGCGGCACATGCCAATCGCGCCTCAGGAGGCCACCATGAGCACCACCGATCCCGACGTCCACCAGCACGTCCGAGCCACCTACGCCCGGGCGGCGTGCTGCGCGCCGACGGACAACGCGCTCGCCACGACCCTGTACGACGAGGAGGACCGCGACGCATTGCCCGACGACGCCGCGGCAGCGGCGCTGGGCTGCGCCAACCCGGCGGCGCTCGCCAACCTGCAGCCCGGCGAACGCGTGCTCGACCTCGGCTCCGGTGGGGGCGTCGACGTCCTACTCTCCGCTCGCCGCGTCGGCCCGACCGGGTTCGTCTACGGCGTCGACATGACGACGGAGATGCTCGCGCTGGCGCGCCGCAACCAGGCCGAGGCCGGAATCGACCACGTCGAGTTCCTCGAGGGACGCATCGAGGACATCCCTCTCGCGGATGACACGGTCGACGTCGTGCTGAGCAACTGCGTCGTCAACCTGTCGCCCGACAAGCGCGCGGTCTTCGCCGAGGCGCTCCGGGTGCTCCGGCCGGGCGGGCGCCTGGCGATCGCCGACATCGCCACGCGCGGCGAGCTGCCGCCGGTCATCCGTCGCAGCCTGTCCGCCTGGGCGGGGTGCATCGCCGGCGCGCTCGACGTGAGCGAGATCGAGCGGCTGCTCGCCGACGTCGGCTTCGCGGCGCCCAGCGTCGAGATCGTGCGTGACTACGGACGGGCGGACCTTGACCTGGTGGCCTCCAGCGCGCTGGCAGGTCTCGACCTCGCCGCGCTCCCGCCCGAGGAGCTCGACGACATCGAGGGCCGGCTGGTCAGTGTGTTCATCCGGGGGATGAAGCCCGCGGAGCGGTGATCAGACGCTGCGGGGCGCGTACATGATCACGGTGACCCCGACGAGGCAGACCGCGGCACCGGCGATGTCGTATCGGTCGGGACGGAAGCCGTCGAGCGCCATGCCCCAGAGCAGCGAACCGACAATGAAGACGCCGCCGTACGCGGCGAGGACGCGCCCGAAGTTCGCGTCGGGCTGGAGCGCCGCGACAGCCCCGTAGCCCGCGAGGGCGGCGGCGCCCGCCAGGACGAACAGGATGCCGCGGTCCTCCTTGATCGCCTGCCACATGAGGTAGGCGCCGCCGATCTCCAGGGCCGCGGCGGCGACGAACAGGGCGATGGACTTCCCGGCCATGCCGGACATCCTCGCACCGGGCCGTCGCCGCCCGTGGTCACGTCAGCACGAGCTCCCGCGACGGCGGAGCACCAGCACGGCGACGGCGGCCACCGCCAGCGCCACCACCACCGCGGCCCCGACTCCGAGTGGTCCGGCGAGCGTCGCGCCGGCCAGGGCACCGGCGCCGGCCGGCAGGAGCGCACAGCAGAGCGCCATGATGAGCGCTGCGGCACCCACGAGTCTGGGCGCCGCTTGACCCCCGGTGTCGGGGCGGCTGGGTGGGGTGGATGACATGCGTCGGCTCCTGAATCGGGGGTGTTCGCGCTACCGTGCCGGTTGAACCCAGGTTCATGTCAAGGGGTGGGCGATGACGGATGCGACGTTGACGATCGGGCAGTGCGCGGAGCGCGCCGGGGTGGCGACCTCGACCATTCGGTTCTACGAGCGCCGCGGCCTGCTGTCGCCTGCCGAGCGCGTGTCCGGCCAGCGGCGCTACGGTGACGCCGAGTTGCGGCGCCTGGAGGTCATCTCGGTGGCCAAGGACGCCGGCTTCACGCTCGACGAGGCGCGTGTGCTGCTCGACGCCATCGATGCGGGTACGCCCATGGGAAGCGCGTTGCGCGAGCTGGCCGACCGCCGTCTTCCCGACGTGGAAGCGCTCATCGCCCGCGCTGAGGAGATGCGTGACTGGCTGCGCCACGCGCAGGGTTGCCGCTGTGCCAGCCCGGACACCTGCGGACTGTTCACGCTCGGCTGAGCGCGTCCGACGTCAGGCCGGCGCGCCGAGCAGGCCGCAGACCTGCGCCATGGCGTCGTCGGCGATCGCGTAGTACGCGTACGAGCCGCGCTTCTCCCGGGTGACGATGCCCGCCTCGAACAGCTGCTTGAGGTGGTAGCTCACCGTCGGCTGCTTCAGGCCGAGCAGGTCCTCGAAGTCGCACGCGCAGACCGCGTCGCCGTCGGCCGACAGCAGGCGGTTGAGGATCTTCACGCGGTGCTTGTCGGCCAGCGCCTTGAACACGCGCTCGAGCTGCTGGGCCTCCTCGTCGCTGAGCGCGGGGCCGGCGATCGGGGCACAGCAGCGCGCGAGGGCGGTGGGGGAAGCGGCGGCCATGTAGGACAGGATATCGAAAGTTCTTGATCTCTGCCAGCGGCGGCGCTATGGTGGCCCAACGCATCGAAACATTTGAATGTAAGGAGCACCACCATGTCGCACGCAGAGCTTCCCGTCGCCGTCATCGGCGCCGGCCCCACCGGCCTCGCCGCCGCCGTCCACCTGCTCGACCGCGGGCTCGAGCCCGTCGTCTTCGAGGCCGGCGACGAGGCGGGCGCGAGCATCCGCGCCTGGGGTCATGTCCGGATCTTCAGCCCCTGGGCCTTCGACATCGATCCGATCGCCGCGGGTCGTCTCGAGGCGGTGGGGTGGGAGGCGCCCGACGAGCAGGGCTACCCGATCGGTGACGAGCTCGTCGACCGCTACCTCAAGCCGCTGGCCGCCCTGCCGGAGATCGCCTCGCGGCTCGAGCTGCGGACGCGGGTCGTGCGCGTGACCCGCGCCGGCCTCGACAAGCTCAAGGACGCCGGTCGTGACGACGCGCCGTACGAGCTCGTCGTCGAGCGCGATGGCGTCGAGCGGCGCGTGCTCGCGCGGGCGGTGATCGACGCCTCGGGCACGTGGCAGACGCCGAACCCGCTCGGCGCGGGCGGTGTCGCGGCCGCCGGTGAGCGGGCGCAGCGCGACCGGATCACGACGGGCATCCCCGACGTCCTGGGCGACGATCGCGCGCGCTATGCGGGGCGGCGGACCGTGGTGGCCGGCAGCGGGCACTCGGCGTTCAACGTCATCCTCGACCTCGTCGCGCTGCGCGAGTCCGCGCCCGGCACGGAGGTCGTCTGGGCGATCCGCGGCGGCGCGCCCGGCCGCAAGTACGGCGGCGGTGGCGCCGACCAGCTGCCCGCCCGCGGTGCACTGGGCGACGCGGTACGCGGCCTCGTCGACAAGGGCGCGATCGAGCTGCACGCCGGGTTCTCCACCCGCGAGGTCCGGCGCGGGGGCGACCGGATCGTCCTGGCCGACGGCGACCGCGAGATCGTCGTCGACGAGGTGATCGCCGCGACCGGCTTCCGCCCCGACCTCGGGTTGCTCTCTGAGCTGCGCCTCGACCTCGACGATCGCGTGGAAGCGGCGCGCAAGCTCGCACCGTTGATCGACCCGAACGTGCACTCCTGCGGGTCTGTGCCGCCGCACGGCGCCGAGGAGCTGGCGCACCCCGACGAGGGCGTGTTCATCGTCGGCATGAAGAGCTACGGCCGGGCGCCGACGTTCCTGCTGCGCACGGGCTACGAGCAGGTCCGCTCGGTCGTCGCCGCGATCGACGGGGACTGGGAGGCGGCGCGGCGGGTCGACCTCGTGCTCCCGGAGACCGGGGTCTGCAGCGGCTCCAAGCCTGCAGCGGCCGAGGCGGAGGCGCCCGCGGCGTGCTGCGGCTCGAGCTCGCCGCACGCGGAGGCCCCGGCACTCGTCGCAGGCTGATGCGGGTGCGGCGCGCGCCGGTCGTGACCGGCGCGCTGTCCGTCACCGAGCTCGTGTCGTGGGGGATCCTCTACTACGCATTCGCGGTCTTCCTCGCGCCGATGGGCGACGCCCTCGGCGCGAGCGCCGCGCAGCTCGCGGGCGCGTTCTCGGCGGGCATCCTCGTCTCGGCGGTCGCCGGTGTCGCAGTCGGGCGCCACCTCGACCGGCGCGGCCCGCGGGGCCTGATGACCGCCGGCTCGGTGGCGGGCGTCCTGCTCGTGCTGGCATGGTCGCGGGTCGAGAGCCTGACGGGCCTGTACGCGGTGTGGCTCGGCATCGGTGTGGTGATGGCGACGGTGCTCTACGAGCCTGCCTTCACGGTCCTCGCCAAGCACCACCCGCACCCCGGTGACCGGCGGCGGGCGATGACGATCCTGACGCTGGTCGGCGCGCTTGCGAGCTTCATCTTCCTGCCGCTGTCGCAGCTGCTGGTCGACGCGTTCGGCTGGCGGGATGCGCTTGTCGCACTAGCCGTGGTGCTGGGGGTTGTCACCGTGCCGCTGCATGCGTTCGCGCTCGGGGATCCGGAGGAGGACGTCCGCGTCGCGGCACCGGTGAGCGCGCCGGCGGGGGACGTGCTGCGCAGCGGGGGGTTCTGGCTGCTGTCGGCCGGGTTCGTGCTGGCGACCGCCGCCGCGATGGCGATGATGCTCCACGCGATCCCGTTCCTGGTGGAGCGCGGCGTCAGCGTGGGGTGGGCGGCGTTCGCCGTCGGCCTCGTGGGCGTCTCGCAGATCCCGGGGCGGCTGTTGTTCGGCCCGATCGCCGCCCGCCTGGCTCCGGCGACCGCGAGTGCCGCGGTGTTCGGGCTTGTCGCGGCCGGGCTGGCGATCGTGGTGGCCGCGCCGGTCGGGCCGCTGACGGTCGTCGGGCTCGTGACGCTCGGCGCGGGCAACGGCATGGCGACGCTGGCCCGGGCCACGGCGCTGGCCGACCTCTACGGCACCGGCGCGTACGGGACGATCGCGGGCGTCGCCGCGGCGGCGACCACGGCCGCCCGTGCGGGGGCGCCGGTGCTCGCGGCGCTCGTTGCGGCCGCGACGGGCTACACGGTGTTGCTCTGGCTGCTCGTCGGGCTGGCAGGGTGCGCTGCGCTGCTCGCGCTGCGCGCCGGCGTCACGCGTCGTCCGGCAGGCCGGACAGCCGCCCCAGCAGCAGCCACGACGGCACCGCGCTGACGAGCGCCACGATCGCGGCGGCGAGGAGCACCGCATCGAGCGCGGACGCGAAGTCCGCCAGGGTCGCCGCCGTTCCCAGCTCGTGCTCGAACAGCGCGCCCAGCGCGGCGATCCCGACGGCGATGCCGAGTTGCCGCGCGGTGTTCGTCAGCCCCGAGGACAACCCGCTGCGCTGCACCGGCAGCGCGGCGACCATCGCGGAGGCCAGCGCCGGGCTGATGACGCCGATCGCGAGGCCGGCGACGAGGAAGCCGGGCAGCAGGCCGTCCCACGTCGTCGCGCCGTCGCCGACACCGCCGCGCATGAGCAGCATGCTCGCACCGGCCAGCAGCAGCCCGGCGACGAGCGGGACGCGCAGCGGCACCCGCACGGTCAGCCGTCCCGACAGGGGGGCGACCGCGAACAGCACGAGCGTGATCGGCAGGAGCCGCAGGCCGGCCTCGGTCGGCGAATGGCGCAGCCCCTCCTGCAGATAGATCGCGAGGAACAGCAGCATCGGGTAGATGACGACGGACTGGGCGAACGCGACGAGAACCGCGCCGCTCAGGCCGCGGGTGCGGATCAGGGACACGGGGAGCATCGGGTCCGCGACGCGCCGCTCGATCACGACGAACGCCGCGAGGAGGACGACGGATCCGCCGCCGGTGAGCAGGACGGTCGTGCTGGTCCAGCCGTCGGGGTTGCCGCGGATGAGCGCGAACGCGCCCAGGACGCACGCGCCCGCGAACGTGATCAGGCCGAGTGGGTCCAGCGCGCGCGGATGGGGGTCGCGGGACTCCGGCAGCCAGCGCAGGGCGGCGGCGAGCAGGAGCGCGCCGAGGGGGAGGTTGATGGCGAAGACCCACCGCCAGCCCGGGTCATCGACGATGACGCCGCCGACGAGCGGGCCGATCGCGAGCGCGGCGCCGGTCGCGGCGCCCCAGATGCCGAACGCCAGTCCGCGGTCACGCCCCTGGAACTCGTGCGCGAGCACCGCGAGGACGGCGGCGGACATCGCGGCGGCGCCGAGCCCCTGGGCGGCGCGCGCCAGGTCCAGGGCCGTGCCGCTGGTCGCCAGCGCGCAGGCGAGTGAGGCCGCCGTGAACGCCGCCAGGCCGGTGAGCAGGACGAGGCGCCGGCCGTAGCGGTCGGCCAGGACCCCGGCGGTCAGCAGGCCCGCCGCCAGGGCGAGTGCGTACGCGTCGATGACCCACTGCAGTTCGGCGAACGATGCGTCAAGGTCGCGCCGCAGCGCCGGCAGCGCGACGTTCACGGCGGTGACGTCGAGCAGCAGCAGCGCCGTGCAGGCGGTCGTGATGAGGAGGATCAGCAGGCGCCGGCCGGTCATGCGCGGCGCAGCATCGCACCCGAACGGCGCAACGCGGATAGGGTCGGCAGCGCATGGAGGCGTCTCCCGTTGCGACCGGCTTTCTCACCGCAGGGCTGGCGGTCATCATGTTCGCGCTCGGCACGTCGCTGACGGTCGCGGACTTCAAGCGCGTCGTCACCGCGCCGCGCGGGGTGGCGGTCGGCATGGTGAACCTGCTGCTGATCGCCCCGCTGTTGGCGTTCGCGATGGCGGAGCTGTTCGGCCTCGACCCGGTGCTCGCCGCCGGGCTCGTGCTCCTCGGCGCCGCGCCCGGTGGCGCGTTCGCCAACCTCCTCACGCACCTCGCCCGTGGCGACACGGCGCTGTCGGTGACGATGACCGGCGTCAGCAGCGCGCTGTCGGTGGTCACGGTGCCGTTCTACCTCGGCCTGGCGACCGAGGTCTTCGGCGCCGACGAGCTCGCCGACGACCTGTCGATGCCGCGCATCGTCGCGCGCGTGACCCTGGGCATCGCGCTGCCGCTGGCTGCCGGGATGACGTTCGCGGCGCGCCGCCCGGACTGGATCGCCGCGCACGAGCGCCAGATCAAGCGCGTGGCGCTCGGCACCTTCGGCATCGTGGTCATCGCGGCGGTGGCGTCGCAGACCGAGACGGTGCTGGACAACATCGGCATCGTGTTCGCCGCGGCGCTGGCGCTGAACCTGGCCGCGATGTCGGTGAGCTACGGCGCCGCGCGCGTCGTGCGGCTCGACGGCCGGCAGTCGACGGCGATCGCGATCGAACTCGGGGTGCACAACGCGGCGCTCGCAGTGGCGATCGGGGCGTCGGTCAACGAGGAGCTCGCGGTGCCCGCCGCCGTCTACAGCTCGTTCATGCTCGTGACGGCCGGGCTGTTCGCGCGGGTCATGTATCGCCGCAACGCGCCCGTCACGGCCGGCGTGCCCGAATGATGGCCGACGCCGCGAACTCGTGGACGCGGTGGGTCTCCTGGATCTCGATGTCGGTCAGTCCGGCGGCGCCGAGCAGCGTCCGGTGGTCGTCGACGGTGAGCGCTCCCGCGATGCAGCCGGTGTACTGCTGCATGTCGGCGCGGGTGGCGTCGTCCATGTCGGCGTCGGCGACCACGTCGCTGACGGCCACCCGACCGCCGGGCCGCAGCACCCGCGCAACCTCGCGCAGGACCTGCGCCTTGTCGGCGGAGAGGTTGATGACGCAGTTGCTGATGACGACGTCGACCGACGACGCGGGGAGCGGGATGGCCTCGATCTCGCCGCGCAGCCACTCGACGTTCTCGACGCCTGCCTGCTCCTGGTTGCGCCGCGCGAGATCGAGCATCTCGTCGGTCATGTCCAGCCCGTAGGCCTTGCCGGTGGCGCCGACCCGCCGGGCGGAGAGCAGGACGTCGATGCCGCCGCCCGAGCCGAGGTCGAGCACCGTCTCGCCCTCGTGTAGCTCGGCGACGGCCGTGGGGTTGCCGCACCCGAGCGACGCCATGGTGGCGGCGTCGGGGAGCGTGTCGGTGTCGCTGCCGTAGAGCGCGGCGCCGAAGACCTCGGCCTGCTCGTCCGTGATCACGGCCGCCTCGCCGCAGCAGGCCGCCGCGTCCGGGCCGTCCGTGACCGCGATCGCGGCGGCGGCGTAGCGTGAGCGCACCGCCTCGCGGATCTCGGTGTCGTCATGTCCGGCAGCGCACCCGCACGAGCCGGACGCCGAGTCGCCGCAGCAGGTCGCCTTCTCGGTCGGTTCGCAACAGGTGGCCTGGGCGTCGGTCGAGCAGCAGTCGGACATGGGCAGAGGCTCCATAGATCGAGAAACGTCGATGCAGGCCACGCTAGGGACTGTATCGACGAATGTCAATGCGTGTTCGCGGTCAGGCGTCGCCGAGCCAGCCCGCCAATGGGGCGAGCGCCTCGGGCACGACGTAGTAGTAGGCCCAGAGGCCGCGCCGCTCGGAGTCGACGATCCCGGCGTCTCGCAGCTTCTTGAGGTGGTGGCTCAGCGTGGGCTGGGCGATGTCGAAGAGCGGCACGAGCTCGCAGACGCAGACCTTGCCGGCGTGCTTGCGCAGGACGTCGACGAGCTGGAGGCGGATCGGGTCGCCGAGGGCCTTGGCGAGCTGGGCCATGCGGATGGCGTCGGCTCGCTCGACGTCGGGGTAGACGATCGGCTCGCAGCACGGTTCGCCCTTGGGCCGCTTGGTCTTCGGGGTCAGCTCAAGATCGACGGACATCGATGCAGCATGCCACACGGGCCCGTCTGCGGCGAGGATGTGAAGACCGTGTGATCGTTCATTGCAGCGACGTTCATCGATGGAATACCGTCGGCCGCGTGACCACCATCGCCATCAACGGGTTCGGCCGCATGGGCCGCCTCGCGCTCCGTGCCGCTTGGGGCCGCGCCGACCTCAGCTTCACGCACATCAACGAGCTGCGCGCCGACGCCGCGACCTCGTCGCACCTGCTCACGTTCGACTCCGTCCATGGTCGCTGGGACCGCGACATCCGTGGGGAGGGCGACGAGCTCATCGTGGACGGCACCGCGATCTCCCACAGCAGCCACGGAACGCCGGGCGAGGTGCCGTGGAACGGCGTCGACATCGTGCTCGAGTGCAGCGGGAAGTTCCGCACCATGGAGTCGCTGCAGCCGTACTTCGACGCTGGGGTGCAGAAGGTCGTCGTCGCCGCGCCGGTGAAGGACGACCGCGCGCTGAACGTCGTCGTCGGTGTCAACGACGGCCTGTACGACCCCGACGTGTTCGGCGTCGTCACCGCCGCGTCGTGCACGACGAACTGCCTGGCGCCGGTCGTCAAGGTGCTGCACGAGGGCCTCGGCATCGAGCGCGGGGCCATCACGACGCTGCACGATCTGACGAACACGCAGACGATCGTCGACGCGCCGCACAAGGACCTCCGGCGCGCCCGCGCGGCCGGGATGTCGCTCATCCCGACGACCACCGGCAGCGCCACCGCGATCGCGCTCATCTTCCCCGAGCTGCAGGGCAAGCTCAACGGCCTGGCGGTGCGCGTCCCACTGCTCAACGCGTCGCTGACCGACTGCGTGTTCGACGTCGCGCGGCCCACGACCGTGGACGAGGTCAACGGCCTGCTGCGCGACGCGGCCGCCGGAGCGCTCGACGGCATCCTGGGCTACGAGGAGCGCCCGCTCGTCTCGGTCGACTACGTCAACGACCCCCGGTCGAGCATCGTCGACGCGCCGTCGACGATGGTCATCGACGAGACCCAGGTGAAGGTCCTGTCCTGGTACGACAACGAGTGGGGTTACGCGAACCGGCTCGTCGAGCTGGCGGGGATCGTCGGGGCGTCGCTGCCGTGAGGCAGGAGGGCGACCTGCGCAACTACGCGCTCGTCACGGGCGCGTACTGGGCGGACACCGTCACCGACGGTGCGCTGCGCATGCTCGTCCTCTTCTACTTCTACGAGCGGGGATTCAGCCCGTTCGAGGTCGCGATGCTGTTCCTCTTCTACGAGGTCTTCGGGATCGTTACGAACCTCGTCGGGGGATATCTCGCCGCGCGGTTCGGGCTGCGCAGCACGCTGCTCGGCGGGCTGAGCGTGCAGCTGCTCGCGCTCGGGATGCTGGCGCTGGCGCCCGACCCGTGGCTCGTCGTGCCGTACGTGATGGTGTCGCAGGGCCTGAGCGGCATCGCGAAGGACCTCACGAAGATGAGCTCGAAGAGCGCGGTGAAGCTCGTCGTCCCCGAGGACGCGCCCGGCTCGCTGTACAAATGGGTCGCGATCCTCACCGGTTCGAAGAACGCGCTGAAGGGCGTCGGCTTCTTCGTCGGCGGCGCGCTGCTGACGCTGACGAGCTTCCAGACCGCGCTGCTCGTCCTCGCCGGCCTGGTCGGCACCGCGCTGGTGGTCGTCCTCGTGATGATGCGCGGCGATCTGGGCCGGCCGGACGCCGGGGCGAAGTTCCGCCACATGTTCTCCAACAGCCGCGCGGTGAACCTGCTGGCCGCCGCGCGGATCTTCCTGTTCGCCTCGCGCGATGTCTGGTTCGTCGTCGGCCTGCCGGTCTACCTGCGGACGGTGCTCGGCTGGAGCTTCTGGGAGGTCGGCACGTTCCTCGCCGTGTGGGTGATCGGCTACGGGATCGTCCAGGCGACCGCGCCGCGGTTCGTCCGCGACCCGGACGGCCGCACGGCGACCTGGCTGGCGTTCGTCCTCGCGGCCTTCCCGGCGGGCATCGCGATCGCGCTGGGGGCGGGGGCGGACGCGAACGTCGTGCTGATCGTCGGGCTCATCGCGTTCGGCGTGATCTTCGCGATGAACTCCGCGGTGCACTCGTACCTGATCCTCGCCTACGCCGACGGTGACAAGGTCGCGATGAACGTCGGCTTCTACTACATGGCCAACGCGTTCGGACGCCTGACGGGGACGGTGCTGTCGGGCCTGCTGTACCAGTGGCAGGGCTTGGAGGCGTGCCTGTGGGCGTCGGTGGTGTTCGTGCTGCTGGCCGGGGTGCTGTCGCGGCTGCTGCCGACGGCGTCGGCGGCGGACGGGCCCGGACTGCGCATGCGGGGGCCCACGGATGACGGCGCCGTGGCGTCGCCGTAGCCTCAGCTGATGGCCGACACCACTGCCTACCGGGTCCACGCGCGCATCACCGGACCCGGAGTCTCGGAGATCACCGCGAAGCAGTCGACGATCCGCTTCGACAGCGCGCCGGCGATGGGCGACGAGCTGCCGGGACCCGCGGAGCTGCTGTGCAGCGCGTTTGCGGCCTGCGTGCTGAAGAACGTCGAGCGCTTCAGCGAGATCCTGGAGTTCCGTCAGGAGGGCGCCTCGGTCGAGGTCACCGCAGAACGCCAGCAGTCGCCTCCGAAGTTCGTCGCGGTCCGCTGGACGCTGACGCTCGTCACCGACGAGCCGCCCGCGCGCGTTGACCTGCTCGAGCGCAACCTCACGAAGTACGGGACCGTCTACAACACGCTCGCCGCCGCCTGCGACGTGAGCGGGAGGATCGTCGTGTGAGCACCCCCGCTGCGGCCGACGCTGTCGTCGGCCGCCTCTCCACGCTCGACCGCTGGCTCCCGCTGTGGATCGTCCTGGCCATGGCCGCCGGCCTCGCGCTCGGCGCGCTCGTCCCGGGATTCGACGACGCGCTCGACGCGCTGCGGATCGGCACCGTCTCGCTGCCGATCGCTCTGGGCCTGCTGCTCATGATGTACCCGGTCCTCGCGAAGGTCCGCTACGAGGAGCTCGGCCGGCTGACGGGCGAGCGGCGGATGCTGTGGGCGTCGCTGATCCTCAACTGGATCGTCGGGCCGCTGCTCATGTTCGCGCTGGCGTGGATCTTCCTCGCCGACCACCCGGAGTTCCGCACCGGCCTGATCATCGTCGGGCTCGCGCGGTGCATCGCGATGGTGCTCATCTGGAGCGACCTGGCGTGCGGCGACAGCGAGGCCACGGCGCTCCTGGTCGCCATCAACTCGCTGTTCCAGATCGTCGCGTACTCGCTGCTCGGCTGGTTCTATCTCACCGCGCTGCCCGACCTGCTGGGGCTTGACACCCAGGGCTTCGAGGTCTCGATGTGGGAGGTCGCGCGGACCGTGCTGATCTTCCTCGGCATCCCGCTCGTCGCCGGGTATCTGACGCGACGCATCGGCATCGCCCGGCGCGGCGAGCCCTGGTACCGCGAGGAGTTCCTGCCGCGGATCGGGCCGTTCGCGCTCTACGGGCTGCTGTTCACCATCGTGATGCTGTTCGCCATCCAGGGCGACGCGATCACGAGCAACCCGCTCGATGTCGCGCTCATCGCGGTGCCGCTGCTCATCTACTTCCTGGTGATGTTCTTCGTGGCGTTCGGGGCCGGGCACGCGCTGGGGCTCGGGTACGCCAAGACGGTGTCGCTGTCGTTCACGGCGGCGTCGAACAACTTCGAGCTGGCGATCGCGGTGGCGGTGGGCGTGTTCGGGGCGACGTCCGGGCAGGCCCTGGCCGGTGTGGTCGGGCCGCTGATCGAGGTGCCGGTGCTGGTGGGGCTGGTGTACGTGGCGCTGTGGCTGGGGCGGCGGTGGTTCGGGGACGTCGTGGCGTCCCCCCGCCCCGCGTGACGCCAGGAGCGCGAGGGACTGCGCGTCTGCGTCACACGTGGGTGCCGGTCACAGCACGTGGCGCACTCGTGCTGCACCGAGGGAGGCCACAGCGCGCGCAGCCATCCCGGCGTCACCCGTGAGCAGCTTTGCATCCAGCCCTTCGGCGAGCGCGAGGTAGGCAGCGTCATGCGGGGTGAGCTCGTGGCGAAGGCTCCAGACACGTGCGCGCAGCGGGGCATGCGGATACCGCACCGCACGCAGGCGACCGAGATCGGTGACTGCCCCGGCGGCGCGCTCCTCGGTGATCTCGCCGGTCCGTGCGAGGCGGCGCAGCGCGCTGAGCGTCTCAGGCTCCAGCACCTCCGGCACGTGCCACGGCTCGTGCTCACGCCCGGCCATCTCCTCGCCGACGGCGGTCAGGGTGCTGGGGCGGCCGAGCAGGAAGTCGACCACCACGCTCGCGTCGACGACGAGCACCTCTCAGCGAGTGTCGCGCTCGGCGCGGATCGCGGCGGCGCTCGACGGGCCCGCGTATGGGGTCCGCTCCCTGATCCTCTCGGCGAGCTCCCCGATCGTCGGGACATTCGCGAGCTCGGTCATCCGCGCCAGGAGATACTCGTTCAGTGACTGGCCCGAGAGCGCGGCCTGGGAGCGCAGCCGACGGTGCACATCTTCCGGCACGCCGCGAACCTGCACATTCGTCATGCATGCGATGCTAGCAACATGCATGCACGCCGCTTGGCGGTCGCTCAGCCGCTGATCTGCCGCTGGATGCTGCCGCCCGGCGTCGCGATGAACGCCTCGCCGGTCTTCAGGAACGCCACCCACCGCAGGCCCGAGGCGTCGTTGAGCACCGCGTAGTTGAACGATGACGCCGGCTTGCGGGCACGGCCGGAGGTGCTGCGGACGATGCGCGGCATCGCGGCCGGATCGACCGCCGACCACGCGAAGGTCTCGAGCCCGCCGATCGGGGTCGGGGAGGTGCTGATGACGCGGACCTCGCCGTCCCACGTCGCCTGGGCGTTGCGCAGCCGCCCGTCGTTGAGGACGACCTGGACATCGACCCGCAGCGCCTCGACCCGGACCGAGCGCGGTCGGCCCTTCGCCTCGTCCTGCAGCCGCTGCAGTGCGACCTGGAGGTTTGCGCGGCGCAGCAGCGAGCCGGGCTGCATGCCGGTCGGCGGCTTGACGGGCGCGGGCGGGTCGGCGGATGCCGGGGTCTCGGGCTCGGGCTCGGGTTCCGGCTCCGGGTCGGCCTCCGCCACCGGCGCTTCGGGCTGTGGCGTGTCGGAATTGATGGTGAAGCTCGACCCGGTGCTCTTCGTATCCGAGTCGGTTGTGCCCAGCACGAACAGCCCCACGGCGATGCCGATGACGACCAGCACGCCGACCACGGCCGCGATCGCCCGGCCTGGCCCGCGCCGCTTCGGCCCGCCGGGAATCCCGGACGGCCCGCCGGTCGGGGAGCCGAGACCCGCCAGCGGGTCGGACTGCTTGATCTCGTTGCCGAAGGCGTCGTAGGGCACGGATCGGAACCCTACGCCGCCGACTACAGCTTCGGCGTGCCCCCGGCCCGCTTGGGCTTGCAGGTCTGGTAGCGCCGGACACCGTTCTGGATCTTGCCCGAGCGCAGCCGCGCGGTGATCTGGACCGTCGCACGCCCCGCCGGCAACCCGCGCAGGTCGACGGTGCTGACGGTGCGTGTGACGCCGCCGATCTTCGCGCGCACCACCTTGACGGTCTTGCCGTTGACCCGCACGGTCGCGGTGCGGACCGGGTCCTTGCGGTAGGAGCGGATGCGGATGCGGAAGCTCCGCCGGCTCACGCACGCCTTCGGCGCCGGACCGGCGATGAGCCCGGCGGCACCGGCCGCGGCCGCTGTCTCGGCGGGCGGCGTCTGCGGTGGGGTCGCGCCGGCGATCTCGGCGGGCGTCGCCTGCCGCACGACGATGGTGAGCACGCCGTTGTTGTCGCGCGTCTCGGAGTCGGTGATGCGGAAGCTCGCCGGCTGGCCCTGCCCCTGCAGCACATAGGTGTAGGCGTGCCCCGGAGCGGCCGCGGTGAACGGCGTGCCGTTGGCCGTGGGGTGGCTGAATCCTGAGCCCGTGTTGGCCTGGAAGAAGCCGGCAGGCTTACCGGCGGTGCAGCTCGTCTGATTGACCCGCGCGAAGAGGAACTCCGCGTCGACACCGACCCGGCTCACCGGGCGGCCCGGCGACGGGGTCTGCGGCTCGTTCTCAGGGGCTCCGCACAGCAGGTGGTCCGCCGAGGACCCCGCCATGAGCCTCGGCTGGTAGCGCGAGTAGGTGCCCCGCACTTCGGCGACGTAGGCCGTCCCGGCGGTGAGCGGCTCGGCCGTGGTGACCGGGCCCGAGAAGCCGACGTTCGCCGGGCTGAAGCTGTCGAGCAACAGCGTCTCGGGCACCGTCAGGTCGGCCGACGCCCCGGCGGGGACGACGGCGATCGCGGTGAGCGCAAGCGGAAGCGCAAGGAGACGGGCTCGAAGCATGTGGCGGTCCTTTGGGTGCTGGGCTCCACACGTCGTCGAGCGCGCACGCGGACGGTGGAGAGGTGCAGACGTCTGACAGGAGAACGGTGCGACCGCCAAGGTTCTTGCACGCGACCGGGCAAGTTGTTCTCAGGTGGTGAAACCCCGCCGATGATCGCCCGATGCGCGATTACCATCGCCGCCGTGTCCACGGTCCAGCCGCCGCCCGTCCACCTCGACGACGATGAGGCGCTCGGCATCCAGCTCGACCTCTCGGCACCCGGAGAGCCGCTCGTGATCGCGTTCGGCGGACTCGCCGAACGCGGGAACCAGCCGGCGTTTGAGTTCGCCCGCTTCACCAGCCGCCTCGGCGCGCAGCGGGCGCTGCTGCGCGATCATCACCGCGCCTGGTACCACCGCGGCGTCCGGGGTATCGGCGACGACCTGCCGGCGGTGGAGGAGCGCCTGCGCGAGGTGGTCGCCGAGGCGCGCCCGAGCCGGGTCGTCGTCGTGGGGGCCTCCGCCGGAGGATTCGCCGCCATGCTGCTCGGCCACCGGATCGACGCCGACGTCGTCCACGCGTTCGCCCCGCAGACCTTCATCGCGCCCGAGTTGCGCCGCCGCCATCGCGAGCCGCGCTGGAGGCGGGAGGTCGACAGCCTCGTCGCGTCTGGCCGGTACGACGCACGGTTCGGTGACGTCGTCCCGGTCCTGCGCGAGCAGCCCCGCCGGACGATCCATCACCTCTGGTACGACGTCGTCGAGCAGGAGGACGTCGTCCACGCCACCCACGTCGCCGGGATCCCCTCGGTGCGGCTGCACGCGTTCCCCGAGGGCGGGCACCACATCGTCCGCTGGCTGCGCGACGCCGGTCACCTCGATCCGATCGTCGAGAGCGCCCTGGCCGGGACCGACCCGGGGCGGCGGCCGGGAGAGATCGAGCCGGTCCTGCGCACGCGGCCCTCCGCGGCATGGATCGCACGTCGCCGGTGGTGGCAGGTGCGTCACCGCCGCGCCGGGACGTCCGGCTGAGCGGTCAGCGCGCCTGCCGGGCGCGGCGGCGGTGCTTGACCATCCACCACCGCCGGCGCAGCAGATAGAGCTGATCGGTCTTGGCGCGCAGGCGAGGCGTGATCTCGTCGGGGATCACGGGCGGCGCGTCTCCGGCGAGTGCCGACGTCAGGATCGGGATGAGATGGCCCTCGTCACGCAGCCACTTGACCAGGAGGTGGTCGCCGTGGGGGACGCAGTGCAGCGTGACGGTGGGAACGTCGAACACGTGCGTGGCATGGACGGCGTCGGGCTGCTCGCTCGGGCAGTACCAGAGGTGGATGGTCGGCACGCGATCGGCCGGCGGGGTCCTCAGCGTCGTCGCGAGGTCGAGCGCGCGGGGGTCGTGACGACCCGACGCCATGAGCGCCGCGGTCTCCACCGACCAGCGCGGCTCGCGGTGTCGCCGCCGGAGCACGGGATCGAGGAACGTCTGGGGTGAGAACGCGTGGACCACATCCGCGCCCACGCGGTGACCGAACAGCATGGCGGCGTAACCGCCCGTCGACACGCCGACCATGACGATCCGCTCGGGCTGCGCCTCGTCGACGACCCGCCGCAGGAGCCGTTCGACCGATGCGAGGTCGTCCCCCGCGCCGCGTACGCCGTGGTGGTACCACGCGCGCTGGTGGTCGCGCAGCAGGCATCGCTGGGACGGCACATCCCGGGTGAGCCGCCCGAACTCGAAGAGCGTGGGATCTCCCGCGCCCGCCATGCCGCCGAACGCCACGAGCAGCGGGTCGCCGGGTTGCCCGAGCTCGATGTGGAACCCCAGGTCGGTGTCATCGGCCGCCACGGCCGGCGCGTCGTGCGTCGTCACGCCCAAGGAACGGCACGCGCGCCCCGTCCTTGGACCGGGCAACCAGAACGTAACACCGGCGCACGTGGCGACCGCCAGCATCTCGCGGACCATGACGGCAGAACTCGCATACGGCGTCCCGTGGGCCGAGAAGGTCGACGCCATCCTTCCCCGTGAACGCGGCTGGCGGGGCGCCTACGTCCGCGCCATCCAGCACCAGAACATCGTCGGCAGGGGGGTCCGCTTCACCGCGAAGCGCGCGATGCGGCCCAGCTACGGCCGGAGCCTGGACAACCTCGCGCACCTGTACGAGGTCGGGCACCTGCTCAACCGCCGGGGCCTCACCGGCCTGGGTGTCGAGGTCGGCGTCAAGCGCGGCCGGACATCCGCGGCGATTCTCGGCAGCTGGCGCGGCCGGCTGATCTCGATCGACCCGTGGCAGGCCGCGCCGACCGAGGAGTACTACGACACCTCGAACGTCACGCAGGACGAGCACGACAGCTACTACGCCGAGACGCGGCAGCGGCTTGCCCCGTATGGCGAGCGCAGCGAGATCTGGCGGATGACCGGCAACGAGGGCGCGCAGCGCATCGGCGAGAGCGCGCTGGACTTCGCGTTCATCGACGCGCGCCACGACTACGAGTCGGTCCTCGAGGACCTCGCCGACTGGTACCCACGGATGCGGCCAGGCGCGATCTTCGCGGGCCACGACTACTTCGACGGCGACCTGCCGGGCGGCACGTTCGGCGTCCGCCGCGCCGTCGACGAGTACTTCGGCGCGCGCGGCATTCCGGTCCACACGACCTTCGGCGACCGGCCGTGGGTCTCGTGGGTCGTCGAGATCCCGCGCGGCTGACCGCCGTCAGGCGACCGGGTGGCGCGCCAGCCGGCGCGCCGCCCGGCGCTCGCCCCGCCCACGCCAGGCGCAGCGGACGAGCATGCCGAAGACGAACGGCAGCCCGTCCTTGACGTACCGGCGCCACAGGCGCGGCGGGTCGTCGATCAGGCGGTGCAGCCACTCGAGGCCCGAGTCGTGCATCCACTGCGGCGCGCGGGATGCGTCGCCGGAGACGAAGCTCAGGCTGATGCCGATGCCCAGGAACCAGGTCTCGGGGAGCAGGTCGCGGAGCTCGTCGATCAGCCGTTCCTGCTTGGGGAACCCGAGGCCGACGTAGACGATGTCCGGCTGCGCGGCGAGCAACGCCGCGCGGATGCGGTTCATCTCGATCGCGTCGCGCTCGAAGCCCATCGGCGGGTAGTGCGTGCCCGCGACGAGCAGGCCCGGGCAGTGCTCCTGCAGGCGGACCGCCGCGTGCTCGGCCACGCCCTCGTCGCCACCGAGCAGGAAGATCGTGGCACCGCGCCGTGCGGCCTCTTCGCTGAGGCTGTAGATCAGGTTCGAGCCGGCGACGCGCTCGGGCAGCGGCGTCTGCTGCAGGCGGCTGGCCCAGACGAGCGGCATGCCGTCGGCCACCGACAGGTCGGCGCGGCCCATGAGCTCGCGTAGCTCCTCCGAGCGGCAGAACTCGCGCAGGTGTGCGGCATTCGGCGTGATGACCCAGCCGCCGCGGCCCGCGTCGAGCGTGCCCATGATGCGGTCGATGGCCTCGCGCTCGGTGACGCGGTCGATGGCCAGGCCGAGGAGGTCGATGCGGTCGGGGACGAAGGTCTCGACCGCGATGACCGGGGTGAGCGCCTCGGGCGTCTCAAGCGACGTCGACGGCGGTGTCGGAGCGGGTTGCAGCACAGTCCTCTGCGCTGAGAACGGCTGCCGCGACCCGCAGCGTGCGCTTCACATCCGTGAAAATTCGGTGATCGCGAATCCCGCGCTGTGCAGGCTGAATGGTCAGGTCGCGGCGTCGTTGAGCGCCGCACCCAGCGCGTCGATCGTCGTCCCGAGCTCGAACTCGTCGCGCACCCGCTCGCGGCCACCGGCACCGAGGCGGCGCCGGAGCCCGAGGTCGGCCGCCAGCCGGCCGAGCGCCTGCACGAGATCCGGAACGCTGCTGGGTGCGACGAGCAGCCCGCCGACCTCGTCCTCGACGAGCTCGGGGATCCCCATGGTCCGCGTCGTGACCACCGGGAGCTCGCAGGCCATCGCCTCCATGAGCACGACCGGCACACCCTCCGCGAAGGAGGGCAGACAGAACGCGTCGGCTTCGTGGAAGAACGAGAGGATGCGGTCCTGGCCGACCGCGCCGGCGAACGTGATCCGGTCGGCCACGCGCAGGTCGCGCGCCAGCCGCTCGAGCCGTTCGCGCTCCGGGCCGTCGCCGACGAGCGTGGCGCGCACGTCGGTGCCGTCGTCGCGCAGCGCCGCGATCGCGCGGACCAGCAGCGCGTGGCCCTTAACCGGAACGAGGCGGCCGACGCTGAGGACGCGCAGTGACCCCGCGGTCGCGGTGCGCGGCGGCCCCGGCGCGAACCGCTCGGTGTCGACGCCGCAGCGGACGAGCCGCATCTTCGCCCAGTCCTCGGGCGCGGCGATGCTCATGAGCTGGCTGCGGCAGAAGTGCGAGATGCAGACCACGCCGTCGGCCTCGTGGAGCTTGACCGCCAGCCGGAAGTGCGCGACGTCGTAGAACTCGTTCGGGCCGTGCATGGTCAGGCTCCACGTCCAGCGGTCGCCGCGCCGGGTCGCCAGCGTCGCCACGAGCATCGCGACGTCGGCGGCCTGCGAGCCGTGGTGCGCGTGGAGGTGGCGTGTCGGCGTCTCGCGCAGGCGGTCCCAGACGAGCAGCGCCTCGGCGACGTAGAAGAGCCCCCACAGCCGGCGCCGCCAGCCGCCGGGAATCGCGCGCTGGCTGAGCCGCAGGGCGCGCAGCAGTCCCGCGGGACGGTGGCGGACGGCGGCCCGGACGGCACGCACCAGGGCGGCGCGCGACGTCGGCAGCACCGCGTGCGTGCGGGCGAACTCCTCGTGGTCCAGTGCGGTGAGCAACTGCTCGGGAGGTGCCGCGTGGATGGCGAACGTCGTGACGTCGACGCCGCGTGCGCGCAGCCCGACGATCTCGCGCTGGACGAAGCTGTGCGAGGGGGCGGGGTAGTCCCCGACGACGTAGGCGACATGCTCGGGGATCGGGTGCGTGCTCACCACCGGGTGCTACCTTCCGCGCCGCTCATGCCCGCTGAACGCCGTCCGTCCTCCGCGCTGGCCGACTTCGTTCGGTCGATCCTCGACCCTCGGGCGTGGATCGGCCTGCTGCGGATCGTGCACCACTACAACTACACCCACGTCCGGGAGCGGCGCGTGCTCACGCTCGGGACAGGTGTCCGGCTCTCCCCGACGGTGTCCCTGGCAAAGGCCGAGCGCATCCGCATCGGGGACCGCTCGCACGTGGGCGACCGCTGCTCGCTGTGGGCCGGGCCCCATCGCTCGCGCATCACCATCGGGGCCGACACGCAACTCGCACCGGACGTCTTCGTGACGGCCGCCGACTACGCGATGGAGCCCGGGCGCCCGATGCTCGAGCAGCCGATGACCGAGGCGTCGATCGAGATCGGCGACGACGTGTGGATCGGGACCGGCGTGGTGATCGTCGCGGGCGTGACGATCGGCGACGGCGCGGTCGTGGGCGCGGGGTCGGTCGTCACGCGGTCGATCCCGCCGGGTGCGATCGCCGCCGGCATCCCGGCGAAGGTCCTGCGCATGCGTGACGGCAGCGCCCCCGCCGCCTAGGCACCGCGGCGTCATGCGGCGTCCCGGTCGGTGCGGACCCACGTCGTCGGTCCGTGGCCGGTGGCCTGCGCGGCAATCCGGCGGACGCGCCGCGCGACGAACGACGGGCCACCGGTGGCCAGTGCGCGCCACACCGCGGGCGGGGCGCCGGCGGCGGCGAGGCCACCGGCGATGAACACGCCCTGCGCGGCGAGACCGGCCATCGCGAGTGCGACGGCATCGCGGCGACCGGTCGCGGCGGCGGCGACCAGCGCGGCGGCGTTCATCGCCGCCCACAGCGCCTGGGGCGGCAGCAGCGGCTCCATGGCGGCGTCGAGCGCGGCCGGATCGCGGCGGCGCACGGCGGCGCGCAGCAGCGCCGGGGTGCTGTCGCGCAGTTGCGAGGCGCGCCCGCTCTCCCAGCGCTGCTCCTGGCTGTGGGCCGCGGCAGCGGTGACGGGCATGTCCGAGCGCACGTGCGTCTCGCCCGCGAAGGCGACCCGCTCGCCGGCCGCGACGAGCCGCAGGTGGTACTCACGGTCCTCGGCGAAGGAGAACGCGTCCCAGGGGTGGCGCTCCAGGACGTCGCGGGCAAACGCCATGCCGGTTCCCAGCAGGCCGCTGGAGGCGCCGAGCCGGCTGCGCCCTGCCGAGCGCACCGTGTTCTCCAGCGCGAAGCCGGCGTAGCGCAGCGCCGCCTGCTGTGACGCGGCCGGGTTCGCGACGCGGTAGTCGGCCTGGACGATGCGCGCGCCCGAGCGCAGCCGCGCGTCGAAGCGGGCGAGCAGGTCGGCGGCGGGCAGGCAGTCGGCGTCGAGGAGCACGACGGCGTCGGCGCCGGGGAGCACCTGGGGCAGCGCCCACGCCAGCGCGTGACCCTTGCCGCGCCGCTCCGGGTCGGTTCGCTCGAGGACCTCGGCGCCCGCCGCCCGCGCGACGGCTGCGGTGCCGTCGGTGCAGTTGTCGGCCACGACGACCACGCGGCGCAGCTGTCCCGGGTACTCCTGGCCGAGCACCGCGGCGACGGTCGGGGCGAGCCCCGCCTCCTCGTCGTGGGCGGGGACCACCACGACGAACCGCGTGTGCGGGGCGCCGGCGAGCTGCGGCGGGCGCGCCGGGGCGGCAGCGGCCGCGAGGAGCGTGAGGCGGTACGCGCCGACGAGGGCGGAGGGGCCGAGCAGGGCCGCGGCGAGCGCTGCGACGGGCGTGGGCGGGGCGGTCACGGCGGCGGATGCTACGGCGTTCGGGCCGCGCCGGGAGCGCGGGAAAGCCCTGCAAGGCGCGTAGTTCCTGCGTCCAACAGCCATCCAACACGCACCGAACGGCGGACCAACGCCGGTGACCTACCTTCCGGCGCATCCGCAGGGTCCCCCGCGACGAACGAGTTCCCCGCATGCCCATCGACAGCACCGTCGTCACCCGCCGGTTCGCACGGCCGCGACCCGTCGGCGACGCCGCCGCGCGATCCGCGTCGCGCTTCCACCGCGACGCGACGATCCAGCCGATCGAGCCGCGGGAGACGATCATCCGTGAGGTCGAGGCGGCGAAGGCCGGCGACCGCGAGGCGCTCGGGTCGCTGTACCTCCGCTTCAAGGACAACGTCTACGGCTACGTCTGCAGCATCGTCCGCGACGAGCACGAGGCCGAGGACGTCACGCAGCAGGTGTTCGCCAAGATGCTCCGGGTCCTCGACGCGTACGAGCCGCGTGGCGACGTCCCGTTCTCCGGGTGGCTGCTGCGCGTCGCGCGCAACGCGGCGATCGACCACCTGCGCGAGCGGCGGCCGGTCCCGCACGAGCAGCTCGACGAGGTCGGCGTCATCTCGCTCGACGGCCACCTCACCGGCCTGGCGCTGCACGCCGCGCTGCGCGAACTGCCCGAGGATCAGCGCCGCGTCGTGGTCATGCGGCACATCGTGGGCCTGAGCCCGCCGGAGATCGCCGATCGGCTCGGGCGGACCGAGAGCGCCATCCATGCGCTGCACCACCGCGGCCGCCAGCGCCTGTGCACCGAGCTGCGCGCCACCCAGACCGTTCCCGTCAGCGCCCGCGCGGCGACGGCGGGCTGAGCGCGTGGCGACGAGCGTGACTCCGGCGCCAAGCGCCGGGACGACGAACGGCACCCGCCCGCCGGGCGTGATCCGCCCGGTGTTCCTGCTGTCGGCGCCGCGCAGCGGCTCGACCCTCGTGCAGCGGGTGCTCGCCGCGCATCCCGGGGTCGAGACGGCGTCCGAGCCGTGGCTCCTGCTGCCGCTCCTCGGCACCCAGCGTGCCGACCTGCCGCAGAGCGGGTCCTGGCAGCGCGTCGCGGCGCACGCGATCGGCGACTTCGCCGAGACGCTCCCGCGCGGCGGGGCCGACATCGACGCCGCCCTGCGCGACGCCGCCCTCACGCTGTACCGCGGTGCCGCCGGGCCGCAGGCGACGCACTTCCTCGACAAGACGCCGGGCTACTCGATGATCGTCGACGACATCGCCCGCGTCTTCCCTGACGGTGTCCTCCTCTTCCTGTGGCGCAACCCGCTCGGGGTCCTCTCGTCGATCGTCGAGACGCTGGACGGCGGGCGGTTCCGGCCGTCGCGCCAGAGCCTGACGCTGTTCGACGGCCCGGCGCGCATGGTGGCCGCCGCTGAGCGCCTCGGCGACCGGGCGGTCGGCGTGCGCTACGAGGACCTCGTCACCGGCGAGCACGCGGCGTGGCGCCGGCTGACCGACGCCATGGGCATCGAGCTCGATCCCGCGGCGCTCGAGCAGTTCACGAGCGTGCGGCTGACGGGCTCGCTCGGTGACCCCACGGGCGTGCACCGCTACGACGCGCTGAGCACCGAGCCGCTGCAGAAGTGGCAGGCGACGCTGTGCAACCCGGCCCGCCGGGCGTGGGCGCGGCGGTGGCTGCGCTGGCTGGGCCGCGAGCGCCTCGCGGTCATGGGCTACGACCTGGACGACCTTCTGCGCACCCTCGACGCGCTCCCCGGCTCGGGGCCGGGCGACGCGACGGGCCTGGGCCGCGATCTCGCCGAGATGGCGGGATCCATGGGCCGCGAGGTGCTGCGCGCCCGAGCGCTGGACCCCTCGACCTCGACCTGGCGGCTGATCCTCGCACCATGAACCCCCACGTCCTCTCCACCGAGCCGAAGGCCATGCGCAACCTGCGCGTGCTGGAGGCGGAGTCGATCCACATCATCCGGGAGGTGGCCGCGCAGCTGGAGCGGCCGGTCCTGCTCTTCAGCGGCGGCAAGGACTCGATCGTCCTGCTGCGGCTCGCGGTCAAGGCGTTCCGCCCCGCGGGCCTGCCGTTCCCGCTCATGCACGTCGACACCGGTCACAACTTCCCCGAGGTCATCGCCTACCGCGACCAGCTGGTGGCCGAACTCGGCGCGGAGCTCATCGTCGCCTCGGTGCAGGACTCGATCGACGCCGGCCGCGCGACCGAGGAGACCGGGCCGCGCGCATCGCGCAACCGGCTGCAGACCGTGACGCTGCTCGACGGCCTGCGTCAGCACGGCTTCGACGCCGCGTTCGGCGGCGCGCGCCGCGACGAGGAGCGCGCCCGCGCGAAGGAGCGCATCTTCAGCTTCCGCGACGGGCTCGGCCAGTGGGACCCGCGCGCGCAGCGCCCCGAGCTGTGGAACCTCTACAACGGCGCGATCGGCCCAGGGGAGAGCGTGCGCGTCTTCCCGCTGAGCAACTGGACCGAGCTCGACGTCTGGCAGTACATCGCCGCCGAGGGTCTCGACCTGCCGAGCATCTACTTCGCCCACGAGCGCGAGGTGTTCTCGCGCGACGGCATGCTCTACGCCACGGCGGACTTCGTCGAGCACCTGCCCGGCGAGGAGCCGTTCCGCGCCACCGTCCGCTACCGGACGGTCGGCGACATGAGCTGTACGGGCGCGGTGCGCTCGCAGGCCGCGACGCTCGAGGCGGTCGTGGCGGAGATCGCCGCGACGAGGATCACCGAGCGCGGTGAGACGCGCGCCGACGACCGCGTCGGCGAAGCGGCGATGGAAGATCGCAAGCGGGAGGGGTACTTCTAGCCATGGCCACCCTGGACGTCAGCGCCCCCACCGTGGAGCTGCTGCGCATCGCGACCGCGGGCTCGGTGGACGACGGCAAGTCGACCCTGCTGGGTCGGCTGCTGCACGACAGCAAGGCCATCATGGCCGACCAGCTCGACCACGTCCGCGCGGTCTCGCAGCGGCGCGGATCGGGCGCCGAGATGGATCTGTCGCTCATCACCGACGGGCTGCGCGCCGAGCGCGAGCAGGGCATCACGATCGACGTCGCCTACCGCTACTTCGCGACCCCGCGCCGCCGGTTCATCCTGGCCGACACCCCGGGCCACGTGCGCTACACGCGCAACATGGTCACGGGCGCGTCGACGGCCGACGTCGCCGTGCTCCTCGTCGACGCCCGCGCGGGCGTCGTCGAGCAGACCCGCCGCCACGCGACGATCTCGGCGCTGCTCGGGATCCCGCACGTCGTCGTCGCCATCAACAAGATGGACCTCGTCGACTGGGACCGTGTCGCCTTCGACCGCGTCATGCGGGACTTCGCGATCGTCGCCGAGCGCCTGGAGCTGCGCGACGTCCACTACATCCCGGTCTCGGCACTGGAGGGCGACAACGTCGTCTCCTCGTCGGCGGCGGCCCCGTGGTACACCGGCCCGCCGCTGCTGGAGCACCTCGAGGAGATCGACGTCAGCGCGGCGCGCGCCCGTAACGGCGGCGCGCGGTTCCCCGTCCAGTGGGTCGTGCGCACGCACACCTACCGCGGCTACGCGGGCCAGGTGGCCGGCGGGGAGCTGCGCGTCGGCGACCCAGTCATCGTGCTGCCCTCGGGCGACCGCTCGACGATCTCGGCGATCGACGGGCCGGAGGGGGAGACCGATGTCGCCCTGCCGCCCGCGTCGGTCACGGTTCGGCTGGCCGACGACCTCGACGTCAGCCGCGGCGACCTCATCTGCCACCCGTCCGACGCGCCGACGGTCACCCGCGATATCGAAGCGACGATGTGCTGGATGGCCGAGGAGCAGCTGCAGGTGGGACGGCCCTACCTGCTGCGCCACGGCACCCGCGAGACCCGCGCGGTGATCGAGGACGTCTACGACCGCCTCGACGTCGAAACGCTCGTCCACGACCCGAAGGCCGCGACGCTGCAGCTCAACGAGATCGGCCGCGTCCACGTCCGCACGAGCGCCGCGCTGACGCCGGACGCATACACGGCGAACCGCACCATGGGCGCGTTCATCCTCGTCGACCTGCAGACCCGCGACACCGTCGCCGCGGGCATGATCAGCGACCCTGCGCCGCCGCCGCGCAGCGCGAACGTCGTCTGGCAGCCGGGCGGCCTGACGCGGACGAAGCGCTGGTCGTCGCTGCACACCACCGGCGCGTGCCTGTGGCTGACGGGGCTGCCCGCGTCCGGGAAATCCACGCTGAGCGCGGCGCTGGAGGCGCGCCTGGTCTCCGACGGCCGGATGGCCTACGTCCTGGACGGCGACAACCTGCGTCACGGCCTGAACGGCGACCTGGGCTTCGGCCCCGCGGACCGCGCGGAGAACGTGCGCCGCACGGCGCACGTGGCACGCATGCTCGCCGACGCGGGCGTCATCGTCGTCGTGTCGCTGGTCTCCCCGACGCGCGTCGACCGCGACCTGGCCCGGCAGGTGCTGGAGACCGACGGTCTGTCGTTCATCGAGGTCTGGCTCGACACCCCGCTCGACGAGTGCGAGCGCCGCGATCCGAAGGGCCTGTACGCCCGCGCGCGCAAGGGCGAGATCCCCAACTTCACAGGCATCGGGCAGGCCTACGAGCCGCCCGTCGCGGCGGAGGTCGTGGTGCGCCCGCACGACGGGGTGGACGGCGCGGTCGAGCAGGTCTTGCGGGAGCTCTCGCGGTAGCCGTGACGCCTCGTCGAACCGACTCGTGGCCAACTTGTGAAGGTCTGGTCACGAAGTGGTGAAGGCCGTTGACCTGGGTTCTGGGCGGACCTACCGTTGCCGATTCGCGCCGCCCCTTCGCCGCCGCGACCCCTCCTCGATGCACGCCTCTCGAACGCTTCTCAGCCTGCTGCTCGCTGCCCTCGCGCTGTGCGCGTTCGGCGCGCCGTCGGCGTGGGGGTGGGGGGTCGAGGCGCAGCGGACACTGCCTGGGGTGACGAATGCTGACCGGGCGGTGGTGGACAGCAATGGGGACATCTACCTGCTGGATCAGTTCGGTGCAGTGAACCCCGGTGGTGACCCGTATCCCGGCCATCAGTATTCGCTTCGGATCCTTCGCGTCAGCCCCGACCTGCAGACCGTGACGCAGGTCGGCCCGACGATCCAGGGTCGCTCCTTCAATCAGGTGACTGATCCGATCGACTTCACCCTGAGCGTCGGGGGTGACTTCGACCTGACCCCGGCCGGGCTCGCGATCGACCGTGAACGCCGGGTCCTGTACGTGTCGGCCGGCGACCGGATTGAGGCGCTGTCCCTCGGGAGTGGCGCGTGGCGGGCGGAGCCGTTCGTGGCCCCCGGCGCGGGAGCGTGGTTTAGCCGTCGCGTGGTACCGGGCGCCATGGCGGTCGACCCGGTCACCAACGAGGTGTTCGTTGCCGACGTGGCGGGCATCGGCAGCGGACTGGGTGACCCCGACGGCGCAGCCCGCATCCTGCGCGTCTCTCCGACTGGTGAGACGGTCAGCGAGATCCCGCTGAGTGCCGAGTGCGCGGCAGGCGAGGGCACAGCATGCCCCCTGGGTCGATTTGACGACGGGCTGAACGCCAGCTACTTCGGCGTCGGCGCCCACGCCCTCCATGTTGTCGGTGGCTCCAGTGGCCGCCGCCTCGCGTACCTGCACACGCGGCACAACCCGGGGTCGGGGCAGACGTTCGACCACCCCGAGCTGGGCTTCCTTGATCCAGCCAGTGATCCTGCATCACCGAGCGACGTGCTGGTTCCGGCGTTCCCGTCGCGACCGCTTGGCGGGAGGGAAGCGCAGGCCCTCGAGTTTGCGCCGATCCATAACGGCCTCGTCGCTCCCGTCTTGCCGTCCGCTGGTGTCGTGGGAGCCAGCGGACTCTTCGAGATGAACTCGGCAGGAACCGGGCGAGCGCGCTTCATGGCGTACGCGCCGACGTCCGGCGATACCTGCGCCCTGAAGCGTCGGAGCGTGCGCCTGGCCTCGGTGCCGGTCGGAGCCGACGACGCGCGGTTGGTCGTTGTCGAGGACAGCACGAGCACGAGTTCGGGTCCCGTTCGGGTGACGGTGCTTCGGCAAGGGGCGACAGGCTGTGCCGAGACCGTGTTTCCGTCGACCTCGCCCCCGGTCATCGGTCCAGCGCAGATCTCGGGTGTCAATGCCGCCGGTGACACCGAGACCGTCCCGGTCACGCCGGGTGGAACCGTGCGACTCAACATTCCGCGTGGCGCCGACGGTTCCCTGCCGAGCGAAGTCGGCAACGTGGAGTCCGTCAGATGGTCAGATCCTGACAACGGCGGGACGATCCCCTTTCCGTGGACCCGATGCGTCCAGCGACTGGGAAGCGGCCCCGCGACGTCGCTGTACCACGACGGAGCGACCGGGTGCACGGATTTCGGTTCGATCCCGACAGCCGCGGTGCTCCGTCCGAGCCAGGCGACGATCGACGTGATCGACGATGAGGGGGAAAGCGCCACGCTGGCCTTCCGGCTGGCCAGTCGTGACCCGCTGTCGGCCGGGCTGGACGTCCGCCCGGTGGAAGCGTCGCCCGGCAGATTCAGGTTCA
Organism: Solirubrobacteraceae bacterium; assembly: GCA_016463765.1. Classification (GTDB taxonomy): domain Bacteria; phylum Actinomycetota; class Thermoleophilia; order Solirubrobacterales; family Solirubrobacteraceae; genus Svornostia. The sequence goes on from JAEMQS010000010.1 coordinate 77,172, forward strand.
CGATGGACGAGTTCTGCGAGGCACCTCCGTGCTCCTCCGCCGCGGAGTTCACCCAGCTCTCCCTCGGGCCCATTGACACGTGGACACTCGACTTCGGGGATGGCGAGACCGTCTCCGGCGATTGGCGGAACATCCGCACGCCCGCGGAGCACGCGTACGCCGGTGACGGGACGTTTACCACCACCTTGACGCTGAAAGCCGCAGGACAGCCCGACGCCGTCGCCACCAAGACCGTCACCGTCGCCCGCGGCGACACCAGCACGCCGATCGCGGATCTCGCTGCCGCTCCGGTGGGCGTCACGCAGGGCACACCGATCACGTTCACGCCGCGGAACACCGGTACAGGGACCGTCGCATCCTGGACGCTGTCGTTCGGTGACGGCGACGAGACGTCCGGCACCGGCGACGACCTCCTTCCCGTCGCACATACCTATCGCACCACTGGGTCCTTCACCGCGCGCCTCGCGATCCAGCTGACGAACGGCCGGTCGGCCTCGACGACGCAGACCGTCACGGTGACCGAGCCGGAGAAGCAGCAGGTGCCCGGACAGGTCGCCATCAAGTCGTGCCTGACACCCTTCGGGATCCCGCTGAGCATCCTCGGCTTGGGCGATCAGAGCCTCTGCACGGCGGACGTATGTGACCTCGACCTCGCGCAGCTCGGCCTCACCAACATGGGGATCGAACGACCCGCGCGATGCAGCGCTGCCGGTGGAGGTGCGGAGCTCGAGGGCGCTGGCGAGGCGGTTGCCCCGATCGGTGCGCGCGGGCGGATCGCGTCCTCACGTCTGACGCTCGGGCGTGACGGTCGCATCGCGATCCGCGTCCGCTGTCTGGAGGGCGCAGGCACCTGCGCCGGCACGGTCGCACTTGACCTGCGGCCGGCCACGGGTGGCTCTCGGCGGCTCGGCACGGTCCGCTTCAGCCGCCTGCCCGTCGGTGCGCGCCGGACGCTGCGCGTCCGGCCGGCGGCCGCGGCGCGGGCCGCGCTGGTCACCGAGATCAGCAGGCGCCTGCGACGGGGTCAGCGCGCGGCGGTCCGGCTGAAGCTCTCGCCGAGCGCGACGCCCGCGAGCATCACGCGCCCATCGGCACAGACGACCGCAGGCACCATCTCGGCCTCACGGTCGACGGTCCGCGCCCTCAGCAAGCGAACGGCGACCAAGCGCCGGACCCGGACGTGAGCCGTGATGTGCGACAGGCTCGGTCGCTGCTCGCGATGCTCGCCGGGACCGTGGGGCTCCTGATGGCGGCTCCCGCCGGCGCCGGTGCAGAGGTGCTGCCTGCGGTGACGCTGGACGGCCCCAGCGCGGAGGTCATCGACCTCGGTGGCGTCGCGATGGCCGAGGACGGGACGGGCGGCGTGGTCTACCGGCGCCGCGTGGATGGCCGGATCCGCGTGTACGTCGCGCAGTACTCCAACAGCCGTTGGTGGCCGGCCCGCAGGGTCGACATCGGCCAGCAGTTCGACTCGAGCTGGCCGAGGATCGCCGCGGCCACGGGTGGGCGCCTCCTGGTCACCTGGGTCCAGCGCGTGGGACGGCGTGCGAACGGCAGCTATGTGGATGCGATGTACGCCGCATGGCGGGCGCCCGGGGCATCGAGCTTCACGCGCCCGCGGCCTGTGGATCTGAATCTCGGCGAGGCCAACGCCGTCCATCCGTCACTGACCATGGCCGCGAACGGCGGAGCCGCGCTGCTGAGCTACGTCGTCACGAGCACGGACGTCGCGCAGCCGGGCTTGGTCAACGCCGAGTACCGACTCGCGCGCTTCGGCGGCGGGCTGCGCTGGTCGCGGCTGCCGTCCCCGCGGCGAAGTGCCCGGCCGCTGCGGGCGGTGACCGCCGCCACCGCGCCAAAGGTCGCCATGGATGCCATCGGCAACGCCATCGTCGGGTACATCGAGCCCGACGACGACGGCGTCGAGCGGGTGTACGCCCGCCGGGTCTTCTCGTCCGACATGTCGCTGGTCCCGTTGCAGGCCAGCCCGATGGAGGTCGACGGGCGCCGGGTGACCGGTCCGGCGGATCAGTTCGCCGTCGGGATCGGCGGCTTCGGCGAAGGCATCGTCCTGGTCCGCCAGCAGCTCGACGCGGCCGGTGGCGCGCCCGAGGCGTTCGTGAACACGCTGCCGCCGGTTTTCTCCGAGGGCGCCCTGGCGCTTCGTGGCGCCGTGCGCCTGCCTATGCCCGCGCCGGGCACGCCCGACGGACTTGCGGCCGGGACCTGGTCGGACGGCGGCGGATTCCGCCTCGCCTTCGGGCTGGGGAGCACGACGGTCCTCGGGGCGGGTGCCGGCGAGGGCACGTCCTTCTCGGCCGCGACCCGGCTGGGGACAGCGGGCAACCGGGCGATCGGGGAACCGCGCCTGGCCATGGGGCCGAAAGGCTCCGGTGTGCTGGCCCGCCGCCTCGACATCGGCGACCAGCACGGCGTCGAGATCCGCGAGATCCCCGTCCAGGGCCTCTCCCGCCGCGCGCAGGTCAGCGCTGAGGGGGGCGGCCTGGTGACCGACTTCGAGGTCGGTGGGTCGAACCTGGGAGACGCCATCGTCGCGTTTCGGTCGGGATCGTCGTCGCGCGGTTCGATCGCCGCGACGGTCGTCGACGCCCCGCCGCTGGCGTTCGCCGCCACGGCGCCGACCGGGTGGGTCCGGCCCTCTCAGGCCCGGGTGAGCTGGGAACCGGCGCGCAACGCGATCCGCGGGGTGACGTACGAGGTGCTGCTGGACGGGCAGATCACCGGGCGTCCGACGGGCGCGCGGGCACGCGTGATCGAGCGGCGCGGACTGGAGGACGGCAGCCACGGCGTGCAGATCCGTGCGACGGACATGCGCGGGCAGCGGGTCGTCTCCAACCGTGTTGCGCTCCGTGTCGATGGCACCGCGCCGCAGCTCTCCGTCTCCCGTCGTGGCGGCCGGCGTGTCACGGTGCGGATCAACGACAGGAACCGCTCGGGCATGGACACGGAGCGCTCGACGATCGCTTGGGGGGACGGCACCGGCCGGTCGGCCGCGGCGAGCGTGAAGTCCCACCGCTACCCGCGTCGCGGCCGCTTCATCATCACCACGACGCTGCGCGACCGGGCAGGCAACAGCGAGACACGTCGCACCGCGGTGACCGTCCGATGAGGATCCTCACGCTCATCGTTCTTGTCGTCCTGGGTGGGGCGGCACTCCCGACTGAGGCCTCCGCGCTGTGGAGCCGCGCGCGGATCATGTCCGCGACCCCGGCGGAGCTGGCGTTGTCACCGACCGGAGCGACCGGCCAGGCGATGAGCCCGCCGTCGATCTCCGCCGACGGGCGGTACGTCGCCTTCGCGACGAGCGTCCGCAACCTCTTCGTCGGCGACGAAGAAGCCCTGCGCGAGACGGCGAACGGTGGCATCCTGCGTCGCGAGGTTGACGGCATCGCGCTCGACGTGGTCGCGCCGGGACCCCCACTCACCCAGCCGGGCAACGTATCGATCGGCGAGCAGCCGGCGATCAGCGCCGACGGCCGGTTCGTCGCGTTCACCAGCACGGTTGCGCTGGTCGCGGCGGACGACGACGGCACGGCCACGGACGTCTATGTCCGCGACATGAGCATCCCGCGCACTGCACCGGGCGCCTACGACCTCATCTCGGAGGGAGGGGAGCCGGGCGCACGCTTCGCGCTCACCGAGGGACACGGGCGCGCAGCCATGTCCGCCGACGGTCGGCACGTCCTGTTCACTGAGGTGGCGAGCACCGGGCGTTCTGTGCCGCTGGTCCTGCTCGACCGGGCCACGCGTCAGCGGATGACGGTCACCGACACGGCCGCGCCCAGCGGCTTCTCAGGCGCTGCGCTGAGTGCGGACGGCCGGACGGTCGCGTGGGTGGACGGCGACCCGCGCACGCGCATCGGCCCCGACGCGTACCTCCCCGGTGAACTCCCCCTCGGGGGAATGCCAGTGCGCGATCCCAGCCTCCCCACGTCCAACGCCGATCTCCTCTGGATGCGCTTGGCCGAAGGCCGGCCTCGGCGCGTGACCGGCTCGGGCGACGGTGAGAATCCTGCCTGCCCCGCCGGGGCGGTCCTCCCCCCAGACCCTCCGCCGACGGGGCCGCAGCCTCCGCGGGGCCCGTGCGATGGTCCGTTCGCCCAGGGGACACTCAACGAGAACGACACCCTGCCCGGGTTTGAATCCATCCGCCTGTCTGCCGACGGACGGAAGGTGGCATGGGTCTCCCCGCGCCCGTGGCGCGGGGGCCCGCCGGACGTCCTCGGGGCCAAGGACCTCTTCCTCCGCGACATGGAGTTGCCCGGCGGCCGCCGTGCGACGACGCGCGAGCTCACCCGGTTCACCGCGCTGACCGACGGCGTGCTCGCGGCGACGCTGGATGAGACGGGCACTGCTGCCGCGCTCACCACCAGCACCCGATCCTGGCCGCTCCCGGTTCCGACCTTCATCGGTGCCTCGCTCCCGCCCACGCGCGCCCAGTTCGCCGACGTCTACGCGATGGATCTCACGGCTGGGATCGTGGAACGCGTCACGTCGGGCTACGACGGTACGCCTGCCTCTGCGGCATCGGAGGCCGTGGACCTCACGCCGGGCGGCACCCGGGCCGCGCTGCGCTCCGCCGCGTCGAACCTCATCTTCGGCGACGCCAACGGCATCGACGACACCTTTGTCGCCGATCGGTTCCAGGAGAGCAGCGGGTCGCTGCCGCAGCAGCCGTTCACCGGCGCCTCCGGCGGCGTCGTGGCCAGGGTGTTCCCGGTATGGCGTCTCAGCGTGACCGTGTCGCGCGGCGGACGCGTGCTGTACGTCTACGCCCGGGTCCCGGGAGCCGGGACGATTCGTGCGACGGCGCGCTCCCGCACGAAGCAGCGCGGCCGACGGACCCAGCCGGTGGTCGCGGCGACGACGGGCCAGGCCCGGGACGCGGGCACCATTCGCCTCCGGCTGAAGCTGCGGACGAAGTACCTGTCCGCCGGCCGGCGCGGCGCGGGGTTGCCCGTGCGGATCACCGTGCGATTCACACCACGTCGACCTGCAGGACAGCGATCGGTGACGACGCTCGAGCGGGTCAGGGTGAGCACCTTCCGGGTCCCGAAGGCCAAGAAGACGAAGCAGAACAGAGCGAAGAAGCGCACGATGCGCTCGGCAGGGGGCAGGCGATGAAGCGCATCGGGATGCTGGCCATGGTGGCCGCTGTCTTGGCCTTGCCGGGAGTCGCGGTCGCAGCGCCCGAGTGGCGTCTCGAGCAGCCGCCGCCGCCGCCTGGGGCGCCCGGGCAGGGGCCTGTCGGCCAGCCCGCCGATCTGCAGTTCCTCGCCCCGAACTTCGGCCTCATGCTCGTCGACAACGAAGGGCTGGGCGGACGGAACCTGTTCGCATCCGGGCTGCTCGTCTTCGACGGCACCGGATGGCGGCAACTCGCCACCGTGTGCGGTGGGCCGGCGCGGTCGTCGCGCATCGCGCTGGTGTCCGAGACGGAATGGTGGACGACCTCACGGGCCGTCAACGAACTCGACGGCAGGGTGCCGACAGACGGCGCGGCGACGCTGTGCCACTTCCGAGACGGCGTCGTCGCCTCCTCGTATGCCACGGCGCTGACCAACACCCTCAATCCGTACCCCGACATGAACGCCGCGGCGTGCCTCGGCCCGGCTGACTGCTGGTTCGGCGGTCCGGTCGTGAGCACGCCGAACCTCGGCACGTTCCTGCTGCACTGGAACGGCTCGGCCCTGACGCCCCGGCTGCACCCCCGGGCGCGTGCGGTCGCCGACATGGAGCCGCTCGGCGGGTCCGTGGTCGCGCCCGGATCGGTCGGGTCGGGATTCGACGGGACGTCCTTCGCGCTCGATGGCACAGAGCTCCGCGTGCAGGGCGAGGTGGACCCCTTCGAGCCGAATGGGCCGCAGCTGCTGCGGCGCCTGCAGGGAGGTGCGGTGAGCGTGCTCGACTGGCCCCGCATCGACGAGGTCGAGCAGCTGGTCGACATCCGGGTGGCCGACAGCGCGGGCGGTGTGCTGTGGCTCGCGGGCCGCGACAGCCAGTCGTACGTCGCCGAGTCGGAGGACGGGCCGTTCCCGCAGCGCCGCGCGCCGTATCTCGCGCGGATGCGCGATGGTGACGCCGAGCCGACGGAGCTGACGCCGGGGGAGGACGGCCTGCAGCTCGGAGACGTCGTGAGTGATCTTGCGGTGCTCCCCGGAGGGGAGGGCGCGTGGGCTGCGATCCAGACCGAGCCCGCCGACCGCTCCCGGGCCATCGTCGCGCGGCTCGGCGCAGACGGAGAAGTGCTCGAACGCCGCGAGCTGCGCCGCCCGGATCTGGAGGTGGGGCAGGCATCGCGTATCGCGTGCCCGGCGGTTGACCAGTGCTGGATGGTCACGACCGAGGGCTGGGTGTACCGCCTGTCGGAGCCCGGGCTGGTGCTCCCTCAGAACACCTCGCCCGCGATCCAGCGCCTGATCACGGTGCGCCCCCGCGACGAGCGGACGCCGACGCTGCCGCCTGACACGCTGGTGCGCGACGAGACACCGCCGTTCGTCGCGCCGCCGGCAGAGCCCGCGGCGCCGCCGGTCGAGGCGGTCGCGCCGAAGCCGCTGCCATCGCTCCTGCGTGTCATCGGCAAGCCGAAGATCGTGAAGACCAAGCGCGGCCGGCGCATCCACCTGCGCATCCAGGTCCGCCGCCGCGCGCGGGTGCAACTCGTGGGCCGACGGGGCGGACGGACCGTCGCGCGCACCGCCACGAAGACCTACCGGCCGGGCCGGTACACCCTGCGGATGAAGGCGTCCGTGCGTCGCTGGCCTACCGCGCTGCGTTTCGTGACGCGCGACCTCGAACTCCCACAGGGCTCCGGTGGCGGCGGCGAGGACGACGCCGGTGGTGGGACCGGGGACACGGTCACCACGTGATGCGTCGAGCCGCTGATCACCTGCTCGCGCGCCGGCGAGGCGCGCGAGGACGCGGGCCGCTGGTCGCAGCCGTCCTGTTCGCCGTGACCGCCGCGCTCGCCTGGCCGGGCGCCGGCGCGACGCAGACGGGGTTCGTCACCCCTTTCAGCTGGCCCGTGACCGGGCTCCCCGGGCAGTACGTCGCTCCGCTGGGTGAGGCGCCCCTGAGCGCGCCCGGCGAGATCTGGGGCATCGCCCAGACACAGGGCGTCACCACGCGTGACGGCCGGTCGGGTACCGGCAAGCTGGCCCTCGTGCGCCAGCGTGGCGACGGCGCGTGGCAGTACGTCAGTCGCGCGCGCTCCCTGACCGGGGGGGACCTGAACTTCTCCCTGGGCGGGACCGGCCCGGCGCACGGACGGGTCACACCCCGAGGTGGCGTGGTCGTCGCGGTCTCAGCTGACTCGGGAAAGCTGCTCGTCCGCCGTCCGAACGGCGAGTTGCGCGAGGTCGCCGACCCGGACGACGCGCTGCTCGGCAGCCGCAGGTTTCTCGGCGTCGGCCGGGTGACGTTCGCGGCGTTCGACGAGGGCTCTGAGGTCGGCGCGTACGTCGCTCCGCTGGCCGCCGTCGAGGACGAGGTCCTCCGGTATGACGGGTCGGCATGGAGCAAGGAGCCGGTGGACGTGGCCGGGGCGCCGGCCCGCTTCACCATCGGCGCGATCGCGGTCGGGTCGGATGGCGCGTGGCTGGTTGGCTCGGATGGCAGCGGACTCACGCTCTTCCGGCGGGACCCCTCCGCAGCTGGAGGGCCCGCATGGAAGCCGGTGACCATCGCCGGCATGCCCGCGTTCACCACCACGTCGGCTGCCCGGCCGCTCACGCACCCGGCCGAGGGACTCACCGCGACGGACGGCCGCCTGTGGGTCGACGGCGCAGTCGTCAAGGACGGAACGGAGTACACGTTCACGCTCGCCGTCGATACCCGGAGCCAACGCGTCGACCGGAGTTGGTGCAACGCGCCGGGGCTCTGCGACGGGCCGCTGGAGTTCGAGCTCGCGGCCGGGCCCGAACCCGGCGGCGACGGCGACATCGCCGCGGATGACAGCACGCGAGACCTCGGCTACCGCTCCTTTGCCTGGCCCGGCGGAACCTATGGGACGCGCGTCGTCACCAATCCGCGTGTCGATGGCGCTGCCGACCCGGACAGCTACGGGGCGTTCGACGGGGCATCGTTCCTGCGGGTCAAGACCAGCGGCCGGCGCTCGGTCTCGTCCGGGTCGCTGCGTGCATCCGGCGCATTCACCAGCGTCACGAACGGGTGGCTGACCCAGTCCGAGCGCTCCATCATCCGCGTGGCGCCCGTGGCATCCGCGCCGCGGCTGCAGGCCTACCCGCTCCCGGTTCGCCGCCCGCTCAAGGCCGTCGCCGCCGAGCCGGGGCGGTCACCCGCCGATTCCGCGGCGGGCGCGCTCGCCGTCGGGTACGGGGGGCAGGTCCTGCGCTTCAACCCCGTGCAGGGCTGGCTGCCCGAGCCCCTCCCATCCGGATCGGGGCGCGCCACTCCACAGCTCAACGCGGTCGCCTGGCCGGAGTTGCGCCGGGCGCACGCGGTGGGGGAGAAGGGCGCGATGTGGCTGTACCGCGCGGAGGCCGGCCTCTGGGAGCGCGACGAGGGCGCGCCGCTGGACACGTCGGAGGACCGGTTCGTCGGCATCGCCTTCCAGCCCGGCAACCCCGATCGCGGATACGCCGTGGCCCAGGAGGGCAGGATCCTGCGCTACGGCAAGTCCTGGGAACAGGAGACCGCTCCTTCGGTCGGCGAACTCTTCGGCGTCGCCTTTGCGGGCAACCAGGCCATGATCGTGGGGGCGAGCGGCCTGCTGGTCAACGATGGCGGCGAATGGCGGGTGGACGAGCAGGTCCGCGAGCTGCTGGCCCGAGACGGTGTCGGCACAAGGGACCAGCCGTTGCTCGCCGTGGCCGGCCTCCCCGACGGCGGGGCCGTGGTCGCCGGTGATCGCATCGTGCTCGTTCGTGACAGCGCAACCTCGCCGTGGCGCCTCAGCGAACACCCTGTCGACGGGGTCGTGACAGCGGTCAGTGCCGTTCGCGACGGGTCGACCGTCCGTGCGGTGGCCATCGCCGTCCCCGATCCGGGTGAACTCCAGCGCCAGGAGCTCGATGTCATCGTGAACCTGCCCGGAGAGCCGGACCAGCTGCAACGCGACCGCCGGACGTGGTCCTACGGCGTCGTCATGCGCGAGACCCCTGACGGCTGGGTCGACGACGAACGCTCAGCGTACGCGCTGTCGGAGTACCGCGACTGCCCGTACACCCCTGAGGGCGCGATCGGCCTGACCCTCGACGAGCGGGGCGAGGGCTGGATCGTCGGCGGCGAGACGGGTCAGATCTCGGCTTTTCGATGCGAGTTGCAGGGGCTCGGCAGCTCCACGGATGTGCGGGCCGCCGCGCAGACCGCCCAGGTCTGGCGCTACGGAGCCGCCCCGGCCGCGCCGCCGGGGATCGACCGCGTCCAGCCGGTCCAGGCAGCCGGGCCGGCCCGGCTGCTCTTCGGCGGCCACGCGCAGTGCCAGGCGGCGTGCGCGGCGCTCGACCGGGTCGGCATCGGGCCGGATCGGTACCTCGGAGCGGCGATCGACGTCGCGTCCACGATGCATCCCACGCCGGGCGGGCCTCGCGCCCTGATCTACACCGGCACCCGGGTGGCGACGGGAACGACCGCCGGTGCGCTGAGTGCGGAGCTGGCCCGCTACGCGCAGCTCATCGGCTCGGCCAGCGGGCGGATCCCGACCTACGTCGCTCCGTCGGCGACGGACGCCGGGCTGGATTCGCCGGCCTTCCGCGCCGCGTTCGCGGGCCTCCCGGCGCCACAGGGAGGTGGGGCGTCAGGATCGATCGCGCCCGGCACGGGCGAGGCGGGCTCCGGCGCGAAGACGTTCTTCGCCATGGACACGACCGGTCCCGAAGGGACGCTGCGGGTCATCATGATCAACAACGCCGCCGGGTCGCTCGAGGCCAGCGCCCCCGGGCAGCGCGACTGGCTGGTCGGAGAGCTCGCCGACGCCCGCGCGCGCGGCATCGCGGTGGTGGTCGCCGGCAGCCGGCCGCTGACCGATGCCAACCAGCTCCCGGACGCGCCCGTGACGGCATCGGACGGCGACGACGTCGCGCGGCTTCTCGTGTCCGGCGGCGCCTCGGCCTACCTCTTCGACAGTCCGGAGCGGAATCTCAGCACGCGCATCCCGGCCAACGCCGCGGAGCAGATCCCCGCCTTCGGCTCTGGCTCGCTCGGCTACGACCTCACGCGAGGCACCGACAACCCGATCGACCCGGCCGACAACGGGCTGGGACTCCTCGAGGTCAACGTGGCCGCTCGTGACGCCCGCACGAACCGCGCCCCCGTGACCGCCCGCATGGTGCCGGTGCTCGAGGATCTGGCGGTCGACGCCAAGGACGGCGTCGTGGTCCGCCGGTCGAGTCCGGCGCTGTTCAGCGGCCTGGGACGGCGGCCCCGAGCCGGTCACCGGCGCGACGGCACCACCGAGTTCACGATGGACCCGTACGTCGAACTGCCCAACCCGATCTGTGCTGCCGGGCAGTGCGCCGACCGCATCCCGACCGAGTTCTCGTTCACGTCGTCGAATCCCGAGATCGGAGACTTCGTGCGCGTCGATCCGACCCAGGCGCAGAGCAACCCTCGGGCCGTGTTCCTCGGGCCCGATGACAAGCCTGTCGCCGACGCGAGCTCCGGCCTGTTCTGCGCCTTCAACCCCGGCGAGACCATCGTCTCGGTGGTCGCGGGCGGCCTGCGCTACTCGACGAAGGTCCAGGTGCAGGCGGGCAGCCCACGGCGACCCTGCGGCACGCGCCCGGTGACGTCGCGCGAGACTCCCGCCGCGGAAGCGCCCCCCAGTGAGGCGGCCGCCTCGCCGGTGGCGGCCGAGGCCGAGGCCAACCCGACGCCTGCGCCGCCGCCGCCCGTCGCGCCGGTCGTGCCGCCCGCCGTGCCCGCGCCGCCCCCGCCCGCGGTCCTGTCCGTACCCGTCGTCGCCGCCGTGCTGCCGGTCCTCCCGCCGCTCCCGTCGCTTCCACTGACCCCGCCGACCCCGCCGAACCCGTTGCTCGTGGTGCCGCCGCCGCCCGTCGGCAGCATTGCCCGACCCAGCCCGCCAGGCGGTGCCACGGTGCGCGTCTACGAGGAGAAGCGCGAAGAGGAGGAGGCCTTCGAGCAGTCCTCTGCCGCCGTGCGCTACGAGGCCGACCAGCCGTGGTCGGTGCCCAACGCCGCGTACACGCTGGTGGTGCTGATCATCGCCGCCGGCGCGGGGAGCACCATCGCCAAGCGCGGTCGCCGGCGACGGACACCGGGGCTGAGTTACGTCGGAGTCCGTGACCGCCGTCACCGGCGTTGACCAGAAGTACACCAGTTTTTCTCCAATCGGTAGCCGGACGGTCACCGCAGCGCGCTCGCCCGTCCGTAGCTTGCGGCCAGTCCTAATGAGATCCGTCCCGCGACCGCGGGACAGAAAGGGTTCCAGTGGCTTCACGCAAGATGCTGTCGGCGGCACTCGCCGTCTCAGCGCTGGCTGGACTTGCCGCAACGGCACCGTCGGCCATGGCCGGCGACTGCACGGGCAGCCAGCAGATCGTCGGTCAGGGTGCGTCCTTCGCCCGCGAGGCGCACGCTGCACCGGGCGCCGGTTGGATCGTCAACGCCGGCTGTGTCGTCGGCGCGCAGGACAACGCGAACAGCCCGTTCCTCCCCGGCGACGACCTCATCTACTACAAGGGTTCGGGCTCGGGTTCGGGCATCAACGCCTTCGGTGGTTCGAACGGCGTCCGCGACCAGGGCATCCGCTTCATCGGCACGGACGATCCGATGACGCCGACGCAGGTCGCCAACGCCGAAGAGGGCAACAACCCCGTCAACGTCAACCCCGACGGTGACGACGGCGAGTTCCACACGATCCCGATCCTCCAGGGCGTCGTCGCGGTCATCGTCAACGTCCCGGACACCTGCCGTCCGGCCTCGTTCTCGAACTTCCGTCCGGCACTGCCGTTCGGCGGCGCGGGCTCGACCAACAGCGTGGTCGAGGAGGCCTTCTCGGGCGAGGGCGCGACCTGGGCGTCGCTCGGGTACGTGCTGAAGTCGAACACCGCGGCGCCGTGCGCCGTGCCGATCAAGCGCGTCGTCCGCCGGGACAACTCCGGCACGACCTTCGCGTTCAAGCAGTTCCTGAACTCGACGGACAAGGACAACGACACCAACTGGGAGGCCAACGACCAGACCGGTGAGGACAACACCATCTGGCTCGGCCACGGCCGTGACCGCGACGGCACCTGCGACGGCATCGACGCCGGGACGCCCGTGAGCAACCCGTACATCTGCACGGGTACCGGCAGCGGCAACCCGTTCGTCGCCGACACGGTCAACACGACCGACGGCTCGATCGGCTACTCCGACCTGGCGACTGCCCGCTTCAAGGGCTTCGACTTCACCGGTACCTCGCCGCTCGGCGACGACACGTACTGGCTGAAGCTCTACCAGCCGGCCGCCAACCCGGTCCTCCGTGACCCGGCGCGCGACCAGGCCAACGGCTGGCGCTCGACGGCGACGACCGCGCAGAAGGGCGCGAACTGCAACAACAACACGAAGTACAACAACATCCCGTCGAACACCAAGTCCGACTGGAGCCCGGTGATCCAGGCGCAGAGCGGCCCGGTGTACCCGATCTGCGCGCTCTCGTACATGGGCGCCTGGGAGGACATGGAGGACGTGTACCCGACGGTGCCGTACGCCCAGCTGCAGGCTGAGCAGGCTGCGGTCCGCCGCTACATCGAGTACATCCTCGGCACCGACCCGATCGGTGTCGGCGCGGATGAGGGTCAGACGATCCTCCCGAATGGTGACTACGCGGCGCTGCCGCCCACCCCGCTGACGCGTGCCAACGCGTACCTGACGACGTTCGAGGGCTTCGACAAGGCCCCGGACCGCGCTCCGGTCCGCTAGCAGCGATCTGACGTCCCGAGGGGCCGGGAGCCGCAAGGTTCCCGGCCCCTCGCTCGTTTTCTCTTGCGAGTCCGCCACGGCCGGCGGCCTCCCGTCCCACGACCAGGAGCACCGATGCCGAGCAGTTCCCTCGTCGCCGCGCGCGACCGGGCGAAGGTCATGCTGACCCGCTCTCCGGCGCTGTACGCCGCCGCTCGCCGTCCCTATGCCGTCGGGCGCTTCTGGATGCGTCGTCCGCACGACGAGGACTACGGCGTCTTCGGCCTGTTCCCCGACCGGCGCGGCCCGTTCCTGGACGTCGGGGCGAACGCCGGCATGTCGGCGCTCTCGTTCCGGATCTACAACCGTGACACCCCGATCATCTCGATCGAGCCCAACCCGTTCCACGAGGACGATCTGCGGTTCGTCGGCCGGCTGGCGCGTCCGTTCGCGTACCGGCTGTGGGCGGCCGGTGACCAGGACGGCGAGTTCACCCTCCACGTGCCCG
>JAEMQS010000044.1:0-18990 GCA_016463765.1 Solirubrobacteraceae bacterium
GTGATCGGGCCGTGGCGGAACGTCTTCGTCGTCGTCTTCGCGATGGCGGAGGCCGGGATCGCGAACGCGATCAGGGCGAGTACGAGGATGGCAAGCAGGCGCGGCATCGGGGTTCCCCTCCCAGAGACAGGGCGCGATGGTACCAATCGCACCATCGCCTGCGCGCCGGGTTTCAGGTCATCGGCCGGCGAGTGCGCGGGCGGCGACGAGCACCGGGTCGCGCACCGGGCTGACCGGCGGCGCGTACGCGAGGTCGACGAACTGCAGGTCGTCCGCGGTCATGCCCGCCCACAGCGCCGTGGCGATCGTGTCGATGCGCTTGCCCGCCGTCTCCGTCCCGACGATCTGGCCGCCGAGCAGCCGCCCGCCGCCGCGCTCGGCGACGAGCTTGACCCAGATCGGCCCCGCGCCCGGGTAGTACTCCGCGCGCGTGCGGGCCTTCGTGGTGATGGCGACGGCGTCGATGCCCGCCTCGGCGGCCTCGCGCTCGGTGAGGCCGGTGCGGGCGACCTCGTAGCGGCAGATGCGGCTGATCGCGGTGCCGAGCACGCCGGGGAACCGGGCGTCGCCTCCCGCGATGTTCAGTCCGGCGATGCGACCTTGCTGGTTGGCGTGCGTGCCGAGCTGGATGTTCACCGGCGCGTCGAGGATGCGGTGGTGGCTCTCGACGCAGTCGCCCGCGGCGAAGACGCCGTCGTGGCCGGGCACGCGCAGGTGGTCGTCGACCACGAGGGCGCCCGTGGTCTCCCCGACGGTCAGGCCTGCGGCGCTCGCGAGTTCGACGTCGGGTCGCGCGCCGGTCCCGATGACGACGTGGTCGGCCTGGAGGTCGCCCTCGCTCGTGCGGACGAGCGTCGGGCGGCCGGCGTCGTCGCGGACGATCTCCGTGATGTCGACGTTGAGCAGGACCTTCACGCCGTGGCCCTCGGCGGCGTCCTGCACGTGCTCGGCCATGTCGGGGTCGAGCGTGCCCATGACCTGCGGCGCGCGGTCGACCATCGTGACCTGCATCCCGCGCTGGACGAGGTTCTCCGCCATCTCCAGGCCGATGTAGCCCGCCCCGATGACGACCGCGTGGTCGCCGTGCCGGACGACCTCGGCGCGCAGCTTCTCGGCGGCGTCGAGCGTGCGGGCCGGCTCCGTCGCTTCGGCGCCGGGGATGGGCGGCGGCGTGGCGTGGGCGCCGGTGGCGATGAGCAGCTGGTCGAACGGTTCGGTCGTCTCCTCGCGGGTGTGCTCGTCGCGTGCGGTCAGCGTGCGGGCGGCCAGGTCGATCGCGACGACCTCGGTGCGCGTGCGCACGTCGATCCCGTTGCGCCGGTGCTCGTCCGGGGAGCGCGCCACGAGGTCGTCGACTTCCTTGATGTCCCCGCCGATCAGATACGGGATCCCGCAGGCGGCGTACGACGTGTACGGCCCGCGCTCGAAGGCGACGATCTCGAGGTCCGGGTCGCGGCGCTTGGCGACCGAGGCGGCGCTCATGCCGGCGGGGTTGCCACCGATGACGGCGAGGCGTTGGGGCATGGGGGTGACGGTACCCGTGATCCGGGGGCTCAGACCACCGGGTGCGGGTACTCGGCGGCCCGCTCCTGGAACGACAGGATGCGCGGGTTCTGCACGTGCCCGTCCCGGATCTCGATCGCCCGGCGGATCGTCTCGCTGCCGTCCCACGTCTCGGGCCCGGCCATCACGATCGGCAGGTACTCCAGCAGCGCGTCGCTGATCTCCCAGGTCGCCGAGTTCCAGAGGAACGACGGGCTGTGGTCCACGCCGTAGTGGTGCAGGCCGTCACCGACGGTGAACATCGGGTCGGCGAAAGACGTCGGCCGGGCCCACGGGAACCCCATGCCGTCGTCACACGAGACGTCGATGAACAGCGTGCCCGGCTTGAAGTGACGGAGGTCCTGGTCCATGACGAACATGAGCGGCGCGTCGGTGTCCTGCAGGATGCAGTTGACGACGATGTCGTACTCGGCCAGGACCTCGGCGAGCGGGCCGGGCTCGGGGTCCTTGAGCGCGAGCGTGCGGCTCGGGTTGCCCGGGTCGCGTTCGAAGTGCTGCATCCGCACCGACGGGAACGGCGACGCCACCGCCGAGGTGCTGCGCTGGGTCAGCACCGTCACGTCGCTGATCCCGAGCGCCGAGAGGCCGATCACCGCGCCGCGTGCTGTGGCGCCGAAGCTGATGACCGCGGCGCGCAGGCGGCGGCCGTAGTCCCCGGTGAGGCCCAGGAGCTGGAGCGCATGCAGGACGGAGCAGTAGCCGGCCAGCTCGTTGTTCTTGTGGAAGACGTGGACGCTGAAGTGGCCCTCCTTCGTCCAGTGGTTCATCGCCTCCCACGCGATGAGCGTCACCCCGCGGTCGATGGCCAGCTGGGTCATCCGCTGGTCCTGGACGCAGTGCGGCCAGCCCCACAGGACCTGGCCCTCGCGCATGGTCTCGAGGTCCTCGGCCAGCGGCTTGGGCAGGACGACGATGTCGGAGCCGCTGAGGATCTCCTCGCGCGGGCGCATGGCAGCCACCAGCGGGGAGAGCTGCGCGTCGGCGTAGCCGAAGCGCTCGCCGTAGCCCTGCTCCAGGGTCATGTGCTCGCGCAGTGCCGGATCGATGCGCTCGAGGTGGGCCGGATGGATGGCGAGCCGCCGTTCGTCGGGCTTGCGGGACGTCGCGATGACGCCGATGTCGAGGAGAGGCACCGCAGCGAGTCTAGGTCTGGCCCGCCGCCCGAACGATGTTCATCCCAGGTGTACGCCTTGCAGCCGGAGACCTGGTGCCCACCGGGCCGCCCCGTCGAAAGAGCACGACAGTCACCTGGCCTTTGCCGCCGCTTCTCGTTCCCTCTCCTCAGGATGTGGCGGAGGGCCGCGGGGCTCGCCGTGCTGACTCTGCTCGCGGGAGCGGTCCGGGCGGGCCCGGGTTGTGGCTACGCCGCGACGACGCCCAGCTCCGTCAGCTTGCGGTCGAACGCCTCCATGCGGACCGTGTCGACGTAGAAGTCCTCCTGGTGGACGATCTTGCCCCAGCGCGTGCGGATCACGAGCACGGTGCGGTTCTCGTAGATCCGCCCGCCGTCGGGCGCGTCGGCGTGGTCGTCGAAGCGCGCGAGCAGCGTCATCCGCCAGGGCGGCCCGCCGACGAAGACCTCCTTGATCTCACCCTGCAGGCGCGCGGCGGTGAAGTTCTGCAGGAACCGCTCGATGGCGGCCTTGCCCTCGTAGGTGCCGGACCAGCGGGTGTCGTTCTCGGTGAAGACGAGCGTGGCGTTCTCGGCGAACGCGTCGAGCAGGGACGTGTAGTCGCCGGCGTTGAGCTTCGTGACGTCGGCGGCGAACTTGGCATGGAGGCCGCGGATCAGGGCGGCCCGCGCGGCGTAGGCGGTGGCGGCGCCGGCGAGGAAGGCGGTCTTGGTGGTCATGGGGCGGGCTCCAGTTCGGCGTGCAGGACGGTGAGCGCGGCGGCGCGCGCGGCGTCCATCGGTTCGGTGGATCGCAGGGTGCGGCACAACAGGAAGGCGCCTTCGAGACCGGCGACGAGGGCGAGGGCGATGGGCCTGGCGCGAGGCTCGGGGATGCCCGCGCCTTCGAGGTCGTCGGAGAGGGCGGCCAGCCAGGATTCGAAGACGCCGGCGCTGGCGGCGCGCAGCGGCTCATGGGTGCTGGCGACCTCGCCGGCGACGGTCGCGATGGGGCACGCGTCGAGGTAGTCGGTGGCGACCAGTGTCTCGCCCGCGCCTGTGAAGAAGTCCCCGATGGCCGTGGGGAGGTCAGGAGCCTCGTCGGCGATGGCGCGGTAGAGGGCGAGGAAGAACGCGCCGCCGGTCCGGATGACCTCCTCGCCGAGCTGCTCCTTGCCGCCGGGCCAGAAGTGGTAGAGCGAGCCGAAGGGGGCCTCGGCCTGGGTGGTCACCTGCTTGAGGCCGGTGCCCGCGTACCCCTGGCGGCGGAAGAGCTCGGCGGCGGTGATGAGGATGCGCTCGCGCGTGGGGGCCACGCGGGAGATGCTGGCATAACTAGAGCGATCTATCAAGTCACCGGCACGAGCGGTGGGACGCCAGGAGCCCCGTCGTTCACGCGGTGTGCGATCCAGAGGTGGCCGGGGCGCGAACACCTGGAAGACCTGGTGTGTGAAGACCTCGTGATTGCGGTCACTCCGTGGCCGGATGCGGGCATACGGTCTCGACCACGCGTAACGCCCACCGTTGCCCCCGAGACGGGAGACCGCATGCAGACCCTCACCGCCCCGCGCACGACCGACGCGCTGGCCGCTCGCCTCATCATCACCCGCGCACGCACGCTCGAGCTGGTCGCCGACCTCGACGACGCCGCGCTCGAACGGGTGCACAGCAGGCTCATGAGCCCGCTGGTCTGGGACCTCGGGCACATTGCGGCGTTCGCTGATCTTTGGCTCTCGCGACAGCCCGGTGCGCCTCCGCCGCTCAAGCCTGAGCTGTTCGCGCTCTACGACGCCGCCGAGACGCCGCGCGCGGACCGCGGCGCGCTGCCGATGCTCCGCCCGCCCGCCGCGCGGGCCTACCTCGACGCCACGCTCGACCGGGCGCTCGACGCCGTCCACGACGGGGACCCGTTCGTCTTCGGTCTCATCGCCGAGCACGAGGACCAGCACCAGGAGACCATGCTCCAGTGCCTCCAGCTCGCGGGCCTGGGAACCGGGCCGGCGCTCCAGCCGGCCGAGCCCGGGCCCCGCACGATCGCGTTGCCCGCCGGCCGGTACCCGATCGGCGCGACCGAGGGCTTCAGCTACGACAACGAGCGGCCCGCGCACGAGCGTCCGCTCGACGCGTTCGCGATCCGCCGCGCGCCGGTGTCCAACCGCGAGTGGCGGGACTTCGTCGCCGACGGCGGCTACCAGGACCCGCGCTGGTGGACCGCGGCCGGCTGGGCGTGGCGGGCCGCCGGCGACGTTCAGCGCCCGCGGTTCTGGATCGACGACACCGCGACGGCGCAGGTCTTCTCCGAGATCGTCGCGCTCGACGACGACGCACCGGTCAGCCACGTCAGCGCCCACGAGGCCGACGCGTTCGCCCGCTGGGCCGGCGCCCGTCTGCCCACCGAGTTCGAGTGGGAGGCCGCCGCCGGCGCCGGGGTGCTGGAGGGCACCGGTCAGGTGTGGGAGTGGACGAGCAGCACCTTCACCGGCTACCCGGGCTTCGCCGCCCATCCGTACCGCGAGTACTCCGAGGTCTTCTTCGACGACGGGTACCGCGTGCTGCGCGGCGGCTCGTGGGCCTCGTCGGCCGCGGTCCGCCGCCGCACGTTCCGCAACTGGGACCACCCGCAGCGCCGGCAGATCTTCGCCGGCGTGCGCCTCGCCACCGTCACCGAGGAGGACCGATGAGCCCGAAGACCTCGCTCGCCGCACTCGAAGCGGTCGGCGTCGAACTGCACGCCGCACCCGAGACGTGGACCGCGCTGGCGGCCGACGTCCTCGAGGGCCTGTCGACGACTCCGAAGACGCTGCCGCCGAAGTGGTTCTACGACGCGCGCGGCAGCGAGCTGTTCGACGCGATCTGCGAGCAGCCCGAGTACTACCCGACGCGCCGTGAGGCGGCGCTGCTGCGCACGCTCGGCCCGGCGCTGGCCGGGGAGCTCCAGGCGGCGGAGGTCATCGAGCTCGGGTCGGGGTCGAGCACGAAGTCACCGCTGCTGCTCGACCCGCTGCACGAGCGCGGCACCCTGCGCCGGTACGTGCCGGTGGACGTCAGCGCCAGTGCGATGGAGGCCGCGATGCCGGGCCTGGCTGCGCGCTACCCGGGCGTGGAGATCACCGCACACGTCAGCGACTTCACGGCCGATCTCGCGGGCCTGCGCGAGCGGGCGACCGACGGCCCGCGGCTCGTCGCGTTCCTGGGCAGCACGATCGGGAACCTCCAGCCGCCGGAGGTCCATGCGTTCTTTCGTGCGGTCGGCGAGCTGCTCGAGCCGGGCGACGCGCTGTTGCTCGGCCACGACCTCGTGAAGTCGCCGTCGATCGTCGAGCCCGCGTACGACGACGCGGCGGGCGTGACGGCGGCGTTCAACCGCAACGTCCTGCGGGTCATCAACCGCGAGCTGCAGGCCAACTTCGACGAGGACCGGTTCGTCCACGAGGCGCTGTGGAACCCGGTGCTCGAGCGCATCGAGATCCGGCTGCGCGCGACCGAGCCGCAGGTCGTGCGGATCGCAAGCCTGGGCCTCGAGGTGACCTTCCTGGAGGGCGAGTCGATCCTCACGGAGATCAGCCGGAAGTTCCGGCCCGAGGTCATCGAGAGGTCGGCGGTGCGGGCCGGGCTGGACCTGCGCGCGTGGTACGAGGACGCCGACGGCTGGTACGGGATGTCGTTGCTCGAGCGCGCCTGATCACAGGTTGCAGATCTCCGGTGAGATCGGCGCGCCGCCGGTCCACCGCACGCCGACCGGTTCCGGCGCGCCGGGAGGCTGGACTGTGAGCGTGTGGGTCATGCTGCCCCCGCAGTCGTCCGTCTCGCCGGTCTCGGCGGACAGCCGGGCGGTCGCGGCGAGCTGCGCGGCGGGCACACCCGGGAAGCTGCCGACGAGCACCCGCCGGCCGTCGGCGGTGAGCGGGGAGGGCGGCGTGCCGATCGCGACGGGCGCCGGGCTCGTGGGCGCCCCGATGGCGAGCGCGACATGGCCTGCGTTCGTGACCCACCCGGCGCCGTAGTCGGTCACGAGCAGGCGCTGGACGGTGTCGATGTCCACCGAACCACCACCGGACGCGGGGATCGCGGGGCTGTCGACGAGGAAGCGCCGGCCGTCGATCGACGCGGCCCAGATGTTGTCGAAGCGCTCATCGTCCATCCGCCAGCGCCGCGCCCACGCCACGTACGAGCCGTTGGACACCGCGCGGCTGCCGCGCGACCAGGGGCCGAGCCGGACGGTCCGCGCGAAGCCTCGCGGCGTCAGTCGCGTGCACGCGTACAGCGAGGAGCCCGCGTGGAACACCCGCGTGGCACCGTCCTTGTACACCGTGCCCGGCCGTGCCTTGCAGCGCTTGGACGCCGCGTCGGCGGTCGCGGGGACGGCGGCGGCCAGGGTCAAGGCCGCGAGCAGCAGCAGCGCGGCCAGGGCAACGAGGGGATGCGGGCGGCGAGACGTGGACATGGACGCGACCGTACGCCTCGCGCCGCGACCTGTCTGTCATCTCCGTGACAGTCGCGCAACCGGTGCGACGGACATCGGCTTGTAACGCCGCGCGCGCTCGGGAAGACCGTGCTCGATGACAGACTGCGGGCATGGACGACCAGGCGACGATCGCGGCGCTGCGCGCCGGCGACGAGGCGGCGTTCGCCGACCTGGTCCGGCGCTACCAGCCGCTCATGCTGCGCGTCGCGCGCCAGTACGTGAAGACGCCCGCGGCGGCCGAGGAGGTCGTGCAGGAGACGTGGCTCGGGGTCCTGAACGGCATCGATCGCTTCGAGGGCCGCTCGTCCCTGAAGACCTGGATCTTCCGCATCCTCATGAACCAGGCGAAGACCCGCGGCGTCCGCGACCAGCGCAGCACGCCGTTCGCGTCACTGGGCGCCGAGGACGGCGATGGCCCGGCGGTCGACCCGTCACGCTTCGACGACGAGGGCTGGTGGAACGCGTACCCGCGCGCGTGGAGCGCCGTGCCCGCCGAACGGCTCGAGTCCAAGGAGACGATCGCCACGGTGCGCGACGCGATCGCCGAGTTGCCGCCCCGCCAGCGGGAGGTCATCGTGCTGCGTGACCTGGTCGGCCTCGACGGCCCCGAGGTCAGCGAGGCCCTGGAGATCTCCGAGGGCAACCAGCGCGTCCTGCTGCACCGCGCGCGAGCGAAGGTCCGCGCCGTCCTGGAGGGTGAGCTGACGTGACCTACCTGACCTGCCGCGAGTTCGTCGAGCTCGTCACCGACTACCTCGACGGCGCACTGCCGCCGGCCGACCGCGAGCGCTTCGACGAGCACCTCGACATGTGCAAGGGCTGCCGCGAGCACCTCGACCAGATGCAGACGACACTGCGGGCGCTGCGGGCCGCCGGTGATGAGCCGGCGCGCGGGGAGGTGGAGGGGCTCGACCGCCTTCTCGACACCTTCCGCGACTGGAAGCGCTCGCGCCCGTAGCGCACATTCACACCCGGTCCCGCCCGTGCCGACGCTTCACGTACCGGTCGTCGGGTCTCACCCTCTCTTCCTCGCGCCTGGTCACCCCTCAGAGACGGCGAAGGAGCGAGTCATGTTCACGCGCGCAGCGGGAGACCCCCGCCCTGGTCGGCGGTACCTGCCGTCCCCGTCGACGATCCTTGCAGGAGGCGCACTGTTCGTCGCGCTCAGTGGTACTGCCTTGGCCGCTGACCAGCTCGTCCACACGAAGAACCTCGCGCCGAACGCGGTGACGAGCGCGAAGATCAAGAACGGCAGCGTGCTGCTGTCCGACCTGCAGCCGAAGGCGCGCGCCGCGCTTCGCGGGCGGGACGGGGTCAGCGGCACGAACGGTGCCAATGGCGCGACCGGCTCGGCCGGCGCCGCGGGCGCGAACGGGCTCAGCGGCACCAACGGGTCGAGCGGCACCAACGGCGCCAGCGGCCTGAAGGGCGACACGGGTGCGGCCGGCACGAACGGCACGAACGGGACCAACGGCACGAACGGCGCCGACGGCGTCCTCGGGCCGCTGTCGACGACCGCCGGATTCACGCCACTGCCGACGGCAACCCCGCCGACGGTGGTCCTGAGCCTCGCGGTGCCCTCCGGGAACTACGTCGTGTTCGCCAAGTCCCAGCTGACCCACAGCGGCGCGGGCGACACCATCGGCTGCACCCTGAAGGCCGGGACCTCGACCATCGATACGGTCGCGATGAAGACCCTCCCCGCGCTCGCGGCGGTGCCCATGTCGATGCAGGCCGTCACCACCACGCCGACGGCCCTGCTGACCGTGGAGTGCGACGTGACGACCGCCGACGGGTCGGCGGACCACAACAGCCTGATCGCACTTCCCGTCGGCTGAGCCCGGGTCTAGCCTGTCGGGCATGCCTGAGCTGCCCGAGGTGGAGATCACCGCTCGGCGCCTGAACGAGGCGCTGAGCGGCGCGACCATCGCGTCGTCCATGGCGCCCGGCATCAACGCGCTGAAGACGTTCGACCCGCCGCTGCACGCCATCGACGGCCAGCCGATCACGGCGATCCGCCGCCGGGGCAAGCTGTTCGTCATCGACGTCGGCGACGACCTGTCGCTGCTCATCCACCTGATGTCCGCGGGGCGGCTGCAGCTGTACGACAAGCGCGCGGGCATGCGCGACCGCACGTCACGGCTGCTGCTGCGCATCGACGGCGACCCCGAACGCGAGCTGCGCCTGCGGGAGTTCGGCACCAAGCAGGCCGCGTGGGTGAAGCTGCTGCGCCGCGACGAGCTCGAGGACGAGGAGACGCTCGCGACGCTCGGTCCGGAGTCCTGGCCGAACCCACCGTGCGCGGAGCACCTCCGGGCGCTGCTGAAGGGGGCCCGCCCGCTCTACACCGTGCTGCGCGACCAGCGGGTCATCGCGGGGATCGGCCGGTCGTGGGTCGACGAGATCCTGTGGACGGCGAAGCTCTCGCCGTTCAAGCGCGCGAACGACCTCACCGACGAGGAGGCCGAGACGCTGCGCGCGGCGATCGCTGAGGTCCTCACGCGCGCGATGGACCACTACGAGGAGGTCGTGCACCTCCCGATCCCCGACAAGCTGCCATTGCCGCTGCTCGTGCACCGCCACGAGGGTGAGCCGTGCCCGCGATGCGGGACGAAGCTCGAGGCGGTGCACTTCGAGGACTACGTCATGAGCTACTGCCCGGCCGAGCAGACCGACGGCAAGGTGCTGAAGGACCGGCGGCTGTCGAAGCTCCTGAAGTAACGGTCGGCCGCGCCTACGAGCCGAACTCGCCGAGGCACGCCTGGTCGTTGGTCGCGCAGACCGCGTAGTAGACCTCCAGGGAGTCGCCGCCCAGGTGGGAGTTGAAACCGGGGCTCGGCCCGAAGCAGACGTAGCTGCCGGTGGTCGTGCAGCTGTACGAGTTCGAGCCGCTCCACGGGTCCGAGCTGTTGACCGTGACCGAGCCGTACTGGTCGCCGTAGATGGCGGTGTTGGTGCAGCCGCGGAAGGTGAGGATCCCCTGGAAGGTGCCCCAGGTGACGGCGAAGAATCCGCCCGGGTCGTCGTTGAACGGGCCGGACGTGGCCGACCAGCCGGAGAGCTGCTGCGGCGGGGCGGGCGTCCAGCTGTTGTGCGAGGACTTGTCCTGCCCGGTGAGCTGCAGGTTCGGGGCGTTCTGATCGAAGGAGCGGCCGCCGCTGAGGTGCACGGTGCAGGACCTCGCGCTCCCGGCGTCATCGATGAAGACCGCTGCCGCGGAGAAGCGCCGCGGGATCTGCACGGCCTTGCCGGCCGAAGCGAGCTTGCGGACGCGGTAGCGCACCGTGTCCCGCTTCCCGTCGTACCGGCCGTTGAGCAGCTCGACGGCGAGGAGCACGGGACGCTTGCCGGGGCGGGTCGTGAGCGAGAGCGACGCGTTCGGCGGCACGCCGCCGGCGGTGAAGGAGGACCGGAGCATGGTGGTCATCGGCACGGGCGCCGACAGCCGACCGGGTCGGTCCTCGAAGGCAAGCGCGCGACCGGGCACGCCGCGAAGCGTGATGTTCCACTCCCCGGGCTTGCCGGATACCGGCGCAGCCGTTCCGTTGGCCGCTTCGTGGGAGAAGAGCAGCGACGGCGGCGCCGCGGCGACGGCGCTGGGCGCAAACGCCGCGGTGAGGCAGATGGCGGTGAGCAGTGAGGCGGCGAGCGTGCGCCGGGAGGAAGGCATGGGCCGTGAGTCGGCCGGAGCGGTAGGCGACTGAGCCCCAGGCCGGGTACTCCGCGAATGTCGAGGCCGGCGCCCCGGAAGTGTGCGGGCGCGCCGGGTGAGCCGGCGCGTCATCGGGTGCGCAGGGTGGGTCGATGCTTGAACATGGTGTGCCCGAAGGTCAAGCCGGCCGAGCACGATCAGCAGCTGCTCAAGTGACGACGGGCCGCCGTTCGGCGACGGTGTCATCCAGGGAGTGATTCTCCCCGGCGCCGACGGCATCGGCCGTCTTGCCGTCCTGGACTTCGGCGTAGATGAGCAGGCCGAACGCGGTGACGACGGCCGCGGTGACGGCCAGTCCGATGAGGAAGAGCAGGATCTCGGGCATGGCGATCAGCCCTTTCGGGCGATGCGGTCGAGGCTGACGAGGACGAAGGCACCGGCGGCGAGGATCGATGGGACCCACAGGCCGACGAACATGCCCTCGTCACGGTTGCCCGTGAACCACAGGGTCACCGAGAGGACGAAGGACAGGAAGGCTGCGACGCCGATGATGATGCTGGGTACGGAGTTCGATCTGGTCATGCCAGAGGTACGACTCCGGGGCGCCGAATAGTTCTACATGCCGTAGAAGTTTCGCGCACACGTTGTCGAAGGATGGCTCGCGACGTACTCTTCCGAGGCCCCTCCGAGACGAAAGCGACGACCGATGATCGAACAGGGAACCACCGCCCCCGACTTCACCCTCCCCGACCAGGACGGCAACGACGTGACCCTCTCGTCGCTGCGCGGTGGCCCGGTCGTCGTCTACTTCTATCCCAAGGCGGATACCCCCGGGTGCACGACCCAGGCGTGCGGCGTCCGCGACCACCTGCCCGACTACGAGAAGGCCGGCGCGACCGTCCTGGGCATCTCCCCGGACCCGGTCAAGAAGGTCAAGAAGTTCCACGACAAGCAGGGTCTGAACTTCACGCTGCTCGGCGACGAGGACCACGCGGTGTGCGAGCAGTACGGCGTGTGGGTCGAGAAGTCGATGTACGGCAAGACGTACTGGGGGGCGCAGAGGGCGACGTTCGTGCTCGACGCAGAGGGGACGGTCGTCACGGTGTTCCCGAAGGTCAAGCCGGCCGAGCACGATGAGCTGGTGCTCAAGGCGTTGGGTGAGTTGGTCGCCTAGGCGCCGTGGATCGCCACCTCGATTGGGACGGCTGCTTCAACGTCCGCGACCTCGGCGGCCTCCCGGCGGCCGGCGGCCGCACGACCCGCTGGGGCGCCGTCGTACGGGCCGACACGCTCGAGGAGCTGACGACGGCAGGGTGGACCGCGCTCGTCGAGCACGGCGTGCGCACCGTCATCGATCTGCGCAACGACGACGAGGTCCGTCAGGACACGGCGCCCCGGCCGGCCGACGTCACCACGATCCGCATCCCGCTCGACGTCAGCGAGGACCGGGAGTTCTGGGACGTCTGGCAGAGCGGGCCACAGTTCGGCACGCCCGAGTACTACCGCCCGCACCTCGACCGCTTCCCCGAGCGCAGCGCTGCCGTGATCGCCGCGATCGCTCGGGCGCAGCCGGGCGGTGTGGCGTTCCACTGTGCCGGGGGACGCGACCGCTCCGGCCAGGTGGCGATGCTCACCCTGGCGCTGGCAGGTGTTCCGGCGGACGTCGTCGCCGCCGACTACGCGCTGAGCTCCGAGCGCCTGCCCGCTCGATATGCCGCTCGCGGCGAGGAGGACCAGGGGCCGCTGCTGCAGTCCTACCTGCGAGAGCGGGGCACGAGTGCTGAGGTGCTCATCGTGGAGCTGCTCGAGGGGCTGGACGTGGAGGCGCACCTCGTCGAGGCGGGCCTGACCGCCGGCGATCTCGAGGGGCTGCGACGCCGGCTTCTCGAAGGCTGAGTCAGCGCACCGCGACGAGCGTCCGCTCCGCCTGCTGGCGGGCCTCGTCGAGCAACCCTTCCACGAGCATGTGCGCGCCCGGGCCGACCCCGAAGGTCCAGTACCGGCGGAACCACCGGCGCGCGTGCTCGTCCGTGGTCGCCGTGCGCATGACCCCGCGCAGCAGCGTGCGGTCCCCGGGCAGCGGCTCGGCGGTCAGGGCGTAGACCGTCTTGGCCCAGCCCGCCTCGTCGAAGTCGGTGAACTCCGCTGCCGCGACATCGCGGTACTCGATCACCGGGCGCCAGAACCGGCCCACGAGTCCGAGGGCGACCGCGCGCGGCTCCTCGGCCAGCAGCGTCCAGCCGCCGTCGGCGGCGGGCTGGCCGGCGGTGTCGAGCAGGCGCATCCGCTCGGGGGCGTCGGGGACGGGTTCGCCGTGCAGGAGGTGCGAGAGGATCTCGGGCAGCATCCGCAGCGCGCCGAGCACCCCGATGAGCGGGCGGGCGCGGCCGAGTGCGATGAGGTCGACATCGAGCAGGGCGGCGAACGCGCGCTCGGGTGACGCGGCCACTGTGACCGCGACTTCGTCGGAGACGTCGTACTCGGGAAGCAGTGCGTCGAGGTCCATGCCCGCAGCGTCCCACCACAGCGGGCGTGCCACCACGGGGCGGACCACGCGACCGCGTTGCGGACTTCCCGCTACCCCGCGACGCGACGGCGCCGCCGCGTCTGTCGACTTGACGGCGACTATCGACGGGAAGTCGACAGACGCACCGCAGACACCAGCCTGGCGTGCGCTCCTGTCGCGTTGACGGCGGTCAGCGCCGTCTTCGCGCCAGCGGCTCAGCCCGGCCGCGGCTCCGGTGTGCGCTCCAGCGGCGTCGCCGGGTCGGACCGGTGCTCGGCGTCGAGCAGCACGCGCACGAAGCGCTCGTCCAACTCGCCCGGATCGATGCCCTCGTCGGCCAGGCGGGCGGCGTGCTCGTCGTGCCGGCGCCGCACCAGGCTCCCGTCCTCGGCGAGCACGCGATGCCACGGGACGGTCGCCCGCTCGGCTTCGCCGAGCGACGCGAGGATGTAGGCCACGTGCCGGGCGGGCACGTCGAGCTCGTCGCCGATCGCCGCGTACGTCGTCAGGCGGCCTTCCGGGATCCGTGCACAGATGTCGAGCACCTGCGCCTTGATGCGCGCGTAGTTGGACGACCGGGGCACATGTTCGGTACGACCGATCAGCGCGGCGCGATCGCCCGGATCGCGTCGTCGAGCTCGGGGTAGAAGTGGTCCTTGTCCAGCGTCTCGAGCAGTCCGTACCGCAGCGTCAGATCCTGCAGCCGGCTGCGCATCTCGGCGAACGCCAGGTGGATGCCCACCTCGTTGAGCTCGAGGTCGAGCTGCTTGAGCATGCTCGCGGCGGTGAGGTCGACGTCCGTGATCGCCTCGCACTGCAGGACGATCCAGCGTGGCTCCCGTTCGATGGCGAGCCGCCGGATCTGCTCGCGGAAGATCCCGGCGTTCGCGAAGAACAGCGGCGCCTCCCAGCGGTAGACGACGATGCCGTCGAGCTCGCGGGCGGTCGGGTGCTGGTCGATGCTGTGCCATCCGCCGAGCTCCTCGACCTGCCCGAGCACCGCGCCGTGCGGCCACCAGTTGCGCTTGAAGAACAGCAGGATCGCCAGGACCACCGCCACCGCGATCCCCTCCAGCACGCCGAGCAGGATCACGCCCGTGGTCGCCGCGAGGGAGATCATCACCGCGCTGCGGCGCACACGCCACGCGCGGACGAGCACGCGCACGTCGACGAGCGAGAACGCGGCGACGATCACCACCGCCGCGAGCGCGGTCTGCGGCAGCGCCGACAGCAGCGAGTTGAAGAAGAGCAGCAGCGCGGCGACGAGGCCCGCGCCGATCAGCATGGCGAGCTGACTCTTCGCGCCGGACTGCTCGGCGACCGCGGTCCGCGAGCCGCTCGTCGAGATCGCGAAGCCCTGGAAGAACCCGGCCGTGATGTTCGCCGCCCCGATCCCGATCATCTCCTGATCGGCGTGCACCTCTTCGCCCCGCCGCGCCGCGAAGCTCGTGGCGGTCGCGATCGTGTCGGCCAGCGACACCAGCGTGATGCCGAAGGCGGCGATGAGCAGCGGGGCGATGTCGCCGAGATCCGTCCCCGGCAGACTCGGCGTCGGCACGCCCTGCGGCAGGGAGCCGACCGTCGCGACGCCGTCGTCCGCCAGGCCGATGGCCGCGGACACCGCCGTCACGCCGATCACCGCGACGAGGATCGCCGGGACCAGCGTGGTGAATCTGGGGAGGATCAGCAGCACCGCGAGCACGGCCAGCCCGGTCACGAGGGTCGCGGTGTGGGTCGCGTCGAGCCCCTCGAAGAAGCCGACGACCTCATCGCCGAACCCGTCGGCGTCGACCGAGAAGCCGAACAGCTTCGGGAGCTGGCTGACCACGATGGTGACCGCGAGCCCGTTCATGTAGCCGACCTGGACCTCCTTGGACAGCAGGTCCGCGACGAGCCCGAGCTTGCCCAGGCCCAGGCCCAGCTCCACGAGCCCGACCAGGACCGCGAGCATCCCGGCCAGGGCGATCGCCTCGTCCGGGTCATCGGTCACGAGCAGCGGCGTGATCGCCGCGAAGATCAGGGGTGAGATCGACGAGTCCGGACCCAGGACCAGCACGCGGGAGGGGCCGAACAGCGCGTAGCCCACGAGGCACGCGATCGTCGTGTACAGACCGGTGACCGCCGGAACGCCCGCCAGCTCGGCGTAGGCCATGCCCTGCGGGACGAGGATCGCGGCCAGGACGACGCCGGCCACGATGTCGGGACGCAGCCAGCGGCGGTCGTACGCGCGCAGCCGTCTCAGGCCCGGGAGCCAGGCGGTCACGCGAGCGCCATCGCCGCCAGGACCCTCATGTGGGAAACGGTATCCGCAGCGTCGCTACTGCGGGGCTTCGGCGGAGAGCAGCTCCAGTGCTCCCCAGGCGGTGCGGAAGCGGTGGTGCGTGACGACCCCGTCGAAGCCCGCGCCGCGCAGGAGCGCGGGCAGCGCGCCGGTCGCGTGCTGGCGCGTGCGGCCCCAGCCGTCGAGCAGGCGCAGGCCGGTGAACGCGAGGCCCTCGACCGGGTCGCGCGGCATGCCCCAGTCGGCGACGTGCAGCCGGCCGCCGGGCTTCAGGACGCGCCGGGCCTCGGCGAGCGCCGCGGCCTTCGGCTCCGGGTCGAGGTGGTGCAGGACGAGTGAGCAGACGACTGCGTCGGCGGTGTCGTCGGCGATCGGCAGCCCGGTCGCGGGGGCGAGGAGCCACTCGATGTCCAGGTCGGCCGACTTGCGCGCGGCGCGCGAGAGGATGTCCGGGTCGATGTCGCTCGCCGTGACGCGGGCATCGGGGACGGCGGCCACGAGGCGGCGGGTGACCGAGCCGGTGCCACAGCCGATCTCGACGACGTGCTCGGGCGCGTCCTCTGCGACCTGCGCGACGAGCTTCGACCGCCACGCACCTTCGCGCATGGTCAGCGCCATCACGGGGTCGTACAGCGCGGTCGGGGCGAACCGGCCGGCCGCGCCGACGAAGGGGGCGGGAGAGAGGGACGGCAACGCGGGCAGGATGCCATGCTGAGCGCTCATGTCAGAAGTCATCGTCTATGAGAAGCGCACCTGTACTACCTGCAAGAAGCTTGCACATCTGTTGGATGCGCAGGGCATCACGTTTGACCGGGTTGAGTACCACGTCGAAGGCCTGACCGAGCCGCTGATCCGTGACCTGCTGCGCATGTCGGGGGTCACCGCGCACGAGGCGCTGCGTCGCCGCGAGCCGCTCGTCAAGGAGCTGGGGCTGACCGACCCGGGCGTCACGGAGGACCGGCTCATCAGCCTCATGGCCGAGCATCCGCAGCTGCTGCAGCGGCCGTTCGTCGTCCGCGGTGACCGGGCGGTGTTCGCGCGCCCCATCGAGAAGGCGCTCGAGCTCTTCGACTGACCGTCCGTCCGTCCAGCGCGGCTCGTGCTGTGCCGATTTGGACAGCGTGCCGATACATAGGCCATGGCGGGTGTGCGCGAACTCTGGGCTTGGCTCCCGCGCGGCCGTGCACTGCCGCCCGGTGCCTGGGCGGTCCGCCACCGCTGGATGGAGTGGATCCTCGCCGGGCACATCCCCGTCCTGCTGGTGTGGGGTCTGCTGCTCGGCTATTCGGTGGCGCACGCGGTCGTCGACATCGTGCCGATCTCCGTGTTCCTCGCGCTGGCGAGCTGGGGGTATCTGAACCGGCGGATGCGCGAGCTGTCGGCGTGCGTCGGGCTGCTGACCGCATCGGCCGTCGTCGTCCACCTCATGAACGGCGCGATCGAGGCGCACTTCCATTTCTTCGTGATGGTGGCGCTGCTGTCGCTGTATGAGGAGTGGTTCCCGTACCTCGTGGCGTTCGGCTACGTCCTGCTGCACCACGGCATCACGAGCCTGCTCGACGCCCAGTCGGTCTTCAACCATCCCGACGCCATCTCGAACCCGTGGAAGTGGGCGGCGATCCACGCGGGCTTCATCGCCGCCCTCGGCCTCGTGTGCCTGGTGTCGTGGCGGCTGAACGAGATCTCACGGGAGGCGACGGCCGCGAGCCGTGAGCGCTTCCGCTCCGCGTTCGCCGACGCGCCGATCGGCATGGCCCTCGTCGACCTCGACGGGCGCGTCCAGCAGGCCAACGCCGTGCTCCAGGAGCGGCTCGGCCTCGACCCGACCGGCCGGCTGCTGCGCGACTGCGTGGAGACCGAGGACCTCGACGGCCGGCCGTTCCCGGCCGAGGGCGACGAGATGGAGCTGCGCTACCTCGGCGGCCGGGGCTGGGGCCTCTGGCACCACTCGCAGATGTGCGACGAGGACGGCGCGCCCGTCAGCTGGATCAGCCACTGCATCGACGTGACGAAGCGTCGTGAGGCCGAGCGCCAGCTCTCCTGGCAGGCGCACCACGATCCGCTCACGGGGCTCCCGAACCGGCTCCTGTTCCAGCGTCACCTCGACGGGGCGCTCGCCGCTCGGCGCGACCACACCGCAGTCCTGTTCGTCGACATCGACGACTTCAAGATCGTCAACGACTCCCTCGGCCACGGCGCGGGCGACCGCCTCCTCGGCGAGGTCGGCCGGCGCCTGTCGCGGATGCTGCGTGACGGCGACGTCATCGCCCGGTTCGGCGGTGACGAGTTCACCATCCTTCTGCCCGGCGTGACGGGGCACGACGAGGCGCTGGGGATCGCCCAGCGCCTCGAGCACGCAATGCGCCCGCCGATCGTGCTCGACGGCGAGCGGCGCTTCATCTCGGCGTCGGTCGGCGTGACGATTGCCGCCCCCGACGACGATGCGGTCGACGCGAAGGCGCTGCTGCGCGATGCCGACGCGGCGATGTACCGCGCGAAGGAACTGGGCAAGGCCCGGGTCGAGCTGTTCGACGACTCGATGCGCGACGAGGCGGTGCAGCGGCTCGAGCTCGAGAGCGCGCTGCGGACCGTCCTCGAGCGCGACGAGCTCCACCTGGTCTACCAGCCGCTCGTCGACCTGGAGACCGAGAAGCTGGTGGCCGTCGAAGCGCTGCTGCGCTGGGAGCACCCGACGATCGGGATGGTCTCGCCGATGCGCTTCATCCCGCTCGCCGAACGCAACGGGACGATCATCGAGATCGGCGCGTGGGTGCTGCGCGAGGCCTGCGCGCAGCTCATGGCGTGGGACGGGGACGACCTGCGGGTCAGCGTGAACGTCAGCGCGCGTCAGCTCGGGGTCGACGGGTACGTCGACTCGGTGCGCGCCGCGCTCGAGGAGACCGGCCTGGCCCCCGAGCGGCTGTGCCTGGAGGTGACCGAGACGGCGGTCCTCGGCGATCCCGAGGTGCTCACCGCGGCGCTGCGTGAGCTCAAGGCGATCGGCGTGCGCCTGGCGGTCGACGACTTCGGGGTCGGCCACGCGTCGCTGCGGCACCTGCGCGAACTGCTGCCCGTCGACACGCTGAAGATCGACAAGTCCTTCGTCGACGGGATCGCCGGCGACCACGACGACGCGGCGATCGTGCAGGGCGTCGTGCGGCTCGCGCACTCGCTCGGGCTGCTGGTCGTGGCGGAGGGCATCGAGCACGCCGAGCAGGCGGAACTGCTGCGCGGCTGGGACTGCCAGATCGGGCAGGGCTACCACTTCGATCGGCCCCTCCCGCCGTCGGCGATCGCCGAGCGCCTCGGCGCCTCAGTAGCCTGATGGCGTGCACATCGTCACCGTCCTGGCGGTGGGCGGCTGGATCGGCGAGCAGGTCGAGCAGTGGGGCTACGCGGCCCTCACGCTCTT
>JAEMQS010000044.1:19090-28849 GCA_016463765.1 Solirubrobacteraceae bacterium
GCGGCTGGATCGGCGAGCAGGTCGAGCAGTGGGGCTACGCGGCCCTCACGCTCTTTCTGATCATCGAGAACGTCTTCCCGCCGATCCCATCTGAGCTCATCCTCCCGCTCGCCGGCTACTACGTCTCCGAGGGGACGCTGAACTTCGGCGGCGCGCTGCTCGCGTCCACCCTCGGGTCGGTCGTGGGTGCGCTGATCCTCTACTACTTCGGCCAGCTCGCCGGGCGGCCTGCACTCGAGCGCTGGGGCCACAAGGTGCACATCAGCGACGAGGACTTCGACCGCGCCGATGCGTGGTTCGCCCGCTTCGGCGCGTGGGTCGTGTTCTTCGGCCGCCTGGTGCCGGGCATCCGCAGCGTGGTGTCGATCCCCGCGGGATCGTCGTCGATGCCGATGCTGCAGTTCGTGCTGCTGACGACCGCGGGGTCGGCGCTGTGGAACGCGCTGCTGATCGGGACGGGCTGGTGGCTGGGGTCGCGGTGGGAGGAGATCACGACGATCGTCGACTCCGCGAGCACGGTGGTCTACGCGCTGATCGTGCTGGCGATTCTGGGCGTCGTGGCGATCCTGTGGCGCCGCCACCGCCGCCACGTCGCGGCGACCCAGAGCGACTGATCGTGCAGCGGCCGGGGGTCGACCGGCTACAGTGGCCTTAACGCTCGGCACCCTGCCGGGCGTGAGGCAGCAGCTCGCTTGGGTCCCGCAGACAGCGGTTCGGGTCAGCCTTTCTCGCCTCCCGAATCGTCCGCGGCCTGACCGAGTGCCGCCAGGAGTCCCAGATATGTCTTCGCAGTCCTTCGCCGATCTCGGCGTTTCGGATGCCGCCTGCAGCGCCCTCGCGTCGCGCGGCATGACCGAGCCCTTCGCCATCCAGAAGCTCGTCATCGCTGACGTGCTCGCCGGCCGCGACGTGCTCGCCAAGTCCCCCACCGGGTCGGGCAAGACGCTCGCCTTCGGTGTCCCCATCATCGACCGCATCTCCGCCGAGTCGCGCCGTCCCGCCGGGCTCATCCTGGCTCCGACGCGCGAGCTCGCCACGCAGATCGTGGAAGAGCTCCGCAGCATCGCCCACGCCCGGGCGCTGAAGATCACCGCCGTCTACGGCGGCGTCGGTCTCCAGCAGCAGGGCCGTGACGCCGCCAAGGCGCACATCGTCGTCGCGACCCCCGGTCGCCTCGAGGATCAGCTCCAGCGCGGCGCGTTCAGCCTGCGCAACATCGAGGTCCTCGTGCTCGACGAGGCCGACCGCATGCTCGACATGGGCTTCCGCCCGGCCGTCGACCGCATCGTCGCCCAGTGCCCGAAGGACCGCCAGACGCTGTTCTTCAGCGCGACGCTGGACGGCGACGCCGGCCGCATCGCCAAGGAGTACACGCATGACGCGGCGCGCCACGAGCACGTCCCGACCGAGGTCAAGACGGCGCAGATCGAGCACCGCTTCCTGGCCGTCGAGCATGAGTCGCGCGTGAAGGCGCTCGTCCGCGAGCTGCGCTCCGAGCGCGACCTCGCCCTCGTCTTCGTCCGCACCAAGCGCGGCGCCGACCGGCTCGTCAAGCGCCTCGGCAACGAGGGCGTCAACGCGGTCTCCATGCACGGCGACAAGTCCCAGCGCCAGCGCGAGCAGGCCCTGGCCCGCTTCGAGTCTGGCCGCGTCGACACGCTCGTCGCGACCGACGTCGCCGCGCGCGGCATCGACGTCGACGGCGTCTCGCACGTCATCAACTACGACGCGCCGGACGACCGCGAGGCGTACGTGCACCGCATCGGCCGCACCGGCCGCGCGGGGCGCACCGGCATCGGCATCACGTTCGTGTCGGCCGAGCAGGCCCGCGACGTGCACCAGATCGCCCGCGATCTCGACCTGCACGACCAGTTCGGCGAGACCGGCCTCACGCCGGTCCACGTCGGCGGCAACGGCGGCCCGCGCAACGGCAGCCCGCGCTCCGGTGGGGGCAACAGCGGTGGCGGCAACGGCCGCAACCGTCGCCGTCGCTCCAGCCGCGGCGGCCAGGGCCGCAGCAGCTCCTCGCGCGCCTAAGCAGCGGTCAGGATCACCGGCGCGCCGCCGGTCACCATCAAGGTGTGCTCGGCGTGCGCGGCCGGAGAGCCGTCTGCCGTCACGATCGTCCATCCGTCGTCGAGCAGATCGACCTCACCGGATCCGGCGGCGATGATCGGTTCGATCGTGATCACGAGCCCCTCCGTGAGGAGCTCGGTCGCGGCCGGATCGAAGACGTTGCTGACCGTCGGCGGCTCGTGGATGCGCCGGCCGATCCCGTGCCCGCTGAGCTCGGCGCACACGGAGAATCCGCGGCCCTCGACCTCGTCCTGGACGGCCGCGCCGATGGCGTTGAGCGGCGCGCCCGCGGTGGCGGCCGCCATGCCGCGCGCCAGCCCCGCGCGGGCGGCGCTGACGAGCTGCGCGTCGGCGCGCCGCGCACGGCCCACGGTGACGGTCTCGCACGCGTCGGCGCAGAAGCCACCCAGTTCTACGGTGACGTCGATCGACACGAGGTCGCCGTCACGCAGCCGGCGCGGGCCCGGAAGGCCGTGCACCGCCTCGTCGTTGACGCTGATGAAGACCGCGCACGGGGCGTCGTAGTCGCGCTGCGGCGCGGACGCCGCGCCGTGCCGGGCGAAGATCCGCGCCGCCGCGGCATCGAGTTCGGCGGTGGTGACGCCCGGCCGCGCACGACGGCGCAGCTCCCGCAGGGTCTCGGCCACGACACGGCCCGCGCGGCGCAGGCCCTCAAGCTCTTCCGGGGTCTTCACCGACACGGGTCAGCCCTCGTAACCCTCGACGGTGTCCGCGTCACGCAGCCCGGCGTCCGACAACGGCAGGTCGAACTCGCGCTTGGCCCGTCGCTGGCGCAGCAGATCCCAGTAGCGGTCCAGCTCGATCCCGACCTGTTCGAGGCGCTCGTGCCCCGCTTGGTCGATCCCGTGACCGGCCTCTCCGGCGGCGTCGAGGAGACGGTGCTCCTCGGCGACCAGCTCTTCGATGTGGTCCATGATCCGGCTGTCGTCCATTACGGGCCTCCTCTGACCACGGGTAGTGTCTCATCCGGGGACGATGCCTGGTTGCGCAACCGCGGAACCGGGCATGATTTCGGGTCACGTGTCCAGCACACCCACCACAGATCGCGCGGCGGAGCCGCTCCCGCACGAGCACGGCGAGCTCACCGTCCTGCTCGTCGAGGACGACGACGGCGACGCTCTGATCTTCGAGGATCTGCTGGCCCAGGCCAAGCCGTGGGCCACGCTTGTGCGGGCGGGCTCGCTGGCGCAGGCCGAGTCCCTGCTGCGCTCCTCGGTCGACTGCGTGATCCTCGATCTCGGGCTTCCCGACGCGGCGGGCCTCGACGCGCTGCACCGCGTCTCCCGGCGGGTCGAGGACGTCCCGATCATCGTGCTGACCGGTGACATCGACGACCGTCGCGGGGTCGACGCGGTCGCCGCCGGCGCCCAGGACTATCTGGTCAAGGGCGAGGTCGACCCACCGACCCTGCGGCGCGCCATCCGCTACGGCATCGAGCGCTGCCGCGCGGAGTCCAGCGAGCGCAAGCTCCACGACGCTGAGATCCACGCGCAGGAGAGCGCGCGGCTTGAGCGTGGTCTGCTGCCGCGGCCGCTCATCACCGACGCTCGGGTGAAGGTGCGCACGGGTTCGCGGCCCGGTCGCGCCCGGACCCTCCTGGGCGGGGACTTCTTCGACATCATCGAGACCGCCGACGGCACGCTGCAAGCGGTCATCGGCGACGTCAGCGGCCACGGCCCCGACGAGGCCGCGCTGGGCGTCTGCCTGCGCGTCGCCTGGCGGGCGCTGATGCTCTCCGGCGCCGACCCCGCGGACGCGCTCGCCGGCATCGAGGAGGTGCTCGTCCACGAGCGCATGGATCCGGACCAGTTCGCGACCGTGGCGTCGGTCTGCATCCCCGCCGAGCGTGACCGCGTGAACCTGCTGGTCGCCGGCCACCCGCCCCCGGTGCTGCTGTCGCCCGATCGCGATCCGCTCGTCCTGCCCGTGCGCACGGGTCCCCCGCTCGGGGTGCTGCCCGGCACGGCGCAGCAGGCGACGCACGCCGAGCTGCCCGACGCCTGGTCGCTGCTGCTGTACACCGACGGGGTCATCGAGGGGCACGCCGACGGCGGCGGTGCCCGGCTCGGCCAGGACCGGTTCGTCGACCTCGTCGGCGAGACGTACGCGCAGGTCGGCGACGACGCGCTCCTCGCGCGGATGATCGCGCGCGTCGAAGCGCACAACGGCGGCCCGCTCACGGACGACGTGGCGGCGCTGCTGGTCGGAGTCGATGGCCGCTGACGACGGGCGGACGCCGGTGCTGGGAAGGTTGACGAGTGGCCAGTGGCTCGCCGTCGGCTCCGGCGGCCTGGCGCTGATCGCGCTCGGCGCGATCGTGCTGAGCCTGCTCGCCCTCGAACGCCAGACCGACCGGCGCGACCTGCTGGTCGACGGCCTGGACCCCGCGGCCCGGTCGGCGCAGCGGCTGCTCACCGGGCTCGTCGACGAGGAGACCGGCGTGCGCGGCTTCGCGCTGACGGGCCGGTCGCAGTTCCTCGAGCCGTTCGAGAACGGACAGGCGGAGTCGGCCGAGGCCGCGGCCGATCTGCGGCGTCGCCTGGACACCGTCGACCGCGAGCAGCTCGTCGCCCGCCTGGCCACGGCGGAGGAGGCGGTCGCGGCCTGGAGGGACGGGTACGCGCTCCCCGCCATCGCGGCCGTCGAGCGGGGCGACCTCGGCGTGGCGCGGGACGGCGCCGACGAGGGGAAGGCGGCCTTCGACGCGACGCGGGAGGCGATCGGCGTGCTCCAGCGCGACCTCCGGGCGGCCCGGATCGTGGCCGAGCGCGAGCTGGACGAGGCGACGCGGGTCACGCAGGCGAGCCTCGTCGTCGTGGGCCTGCTGCTGCTGATCTCGACGCTCGTGCTATGGCTCATCCTGCGCCGTGCGGTGGGTCAGCCGCTGGCGCACCTCGCCTCGACGTCACGGCGCATCTCCAGCGGCGAGTACGCGCTCGAGCTCGAGCCCGACGGGTCACGCGACGTGCGCGACGTCACCGCCGACATCGAGCGGATGCGCGGGCAGATCGTCCGCGAGCTCGCCGCGCTCGAGGAGGCGCGCGAGCAGCTCGAGGCACAGGCCGCCGACCTGCAGCGATCCAACGAGGAGCTCGAGCAGTTCGCCTACGTCGCGTCGCACGACCTCCAGGAGCCGCTGCGCAAGGTCGCGAGCTTCTGCCAGATGCTCGAGCGCCGCTACTCCGGCCAGCTCGACGAACGCGCCGACCAGTACATCGCGTTCGCCGTCGACGGGGCGAAGCGCATGCAGATCCTCATCAACGACCTGCTCGCCTTCAGCCGGGTCGGCCGGGTGGGCTCCCAGGAGTTCGAGGAGTTCGAGCTGCGCGAGGCGCTCGACGACGCGCTCGCGAATCTCGAGGGGCCGCTCGACGAGGCCGACGGCCGGGTCGAGATCCGCGGCGACCTCCCGCGCGTGCGCGGCGACGAGGCGCTGCTCGCCGGCGTGTTCCAGAACCTCATCGGCAACGCCATCAAGTTCCGCGGCGACGCCCCGCCCCACGTCACGGTCACCACCACGCCCGATCCGTCTGCGAACGGCGACGGCGGCTGGCAGGTCACCATCGCCGACAACGGCATCGGGATCGACGACGAATACGCTGACCGGATCTTCGTCATCTTCCAGCGCCTGCACGCCAAGGACGCCTATCCGGGGACGGGAATCGGGCTGGCGATGACGCGGAAGATCATCGAGTACCACGGCGGCCGCATCTGGCTGGAGCCCTCCGAGGGTCCCGGCTCGACGTTCGCCTTCACCCTGCCCGCACCCGAGGAGCCCAGTACCGCATGACCCGTCCCGTCCCGATCGCCGTCCTGCTCGTCGAAGACGACCCCGGCGACGTCCTGCTCATCCGCGAGGCGTTCGAGCACAACAAGGTCCACAACGATCTGTCCGTCGCCGGCGACGGTGTGGAGGCGCTCGCGTTCCTGCGACGCGAGGGCGAGTACGCCGACGCGCAGCGGCCCGACCTCATCCTGCTCGACCTCAACCTGCCGCGGAAGGACGGGCGCGAGGTGCTCAGCGTCGTCAAGGAGGACGAGGACCTGCGCAGCATCCCCGTCGTCGTGCTGACGACCTCCGAGGCGGAGGAGGACATCGTCAAGAGCTACAACCTGCACGCCAACGCGTACGTCAGCAAGCCCGTCGACTTCGACCGCTTCATCGAGGTCGTGCGGCAGATCGACGAGTTCTTCGTCAGCGTGGTGAAGCTGCCGCCGGGAACGTCGCGCTGAGGAACGACAGCAGTGCGGCGTTGACCTCGTCGGGCCGCTCCTGCTGGACCCAGTGGCCGGCGCCCTCGAGGACGACGGCGTCGCGCAGGTCGGTGACGAGCCCGTCCATCGCCTCCTTGGGCATGAACTTGGCGACCGGGTCCCGCGAGCCGGTGATGAACAGCGCGGGCACGTCGATCGTCCGCCCGTCGTACGCCGCGCCGGTCTCCCAGTTGCGGTCGACGTTGCGGTAGTAGTTCAGCCCGCCGCGGAAGCCGGTCTCGGTGTACGCGTCGACGTAGACCTGGAGGTCCTCCTCGGACAGGAACGGCGGGCACGCGGGGTCATCGTCGCTGGTGGCCCACGCCTCGGTCCACACCTTGGTCGTCGCGAGCGTGCGGCGCGGGTCGGCCTCGAGGACCGCCTCGGCGGCGCCGGGCTCCTGGAACCAGACCATGTAGAAGTCCTCGCCCAGGTGGCGGCGCATGATCGCGATCGGCGGGGCCGGCGCGCGGGGGACCGCCGGGACGCTCATCCCGACGACGCACGCCACGCGCTCGGGTGCCGCGAGCGCGACGTGCCAGGCGACGCTCGAGCCCCAGTCGTGGCCGACCACCGCGGCGCGTCCGGCGCCCGTGTGATCCATGAGGGCGAGCACGTCACCGCGCAGCGCGTCGTTGTCGTAGGCCTCGATCGGCTCCGGCCGGCTGCTCTGGCCGAAGCCGCGCATGTCCGGCGCGAGGACCCGGTACCCGGCGTCGGCGAGCGGCGCGAGCTGGTGGCGCCAGGAGTACGCGAGCTCCGGGAAGCCGTGGAGCAGGAGGACGACGGGGCCGTCGGCCGGCCCCGTGGCGACGACGTGGAGATCGACGCCGGGCGCGGTGGTGACCCGCAGATGCTCGACGGCGCTCACGCTCCGGATCCTAGACTCCCGTCCGTGCTCACCGCCCCGGTCAGCGTTCGTGACGTCCGCCCGGAAGACCGCCGCGCGCTCGCGGCCGTCCTGGCGCGGTCCTTCTACGACGACCCGGTGACGTCGTACTTCTACCCGCGCGACCGCACCCGGCTGCGCCACGCACGGACGTTCTTCGGGATCCGCCTGCGCCAGCTCGGCCGCCAGCAGCAGGTGCACACCACCGACGATCTCGCGGGCGCCGCGCTCTGGGCGCTGCCGGGCCGCTGGCACGAGGAGGGCCACGAGGTCATCCAGTACCTGCCGACGATCCCCGCGATGCTGCCGCGGCTCGGCATGGCGCTCCGGGCGATGCGGCACATCGAGGACCACCACCCGGCCGAGCCGCACCTGTACCTCTCGATCCTCGGCACGGACCCCGACCAGCAGGGCCGCGGGATCGGCTCAGCGCTGCTCGGTCCCGGGCTGCGGCTGGCCGACGAGGATGGACTGCCCTGCTACCTCGAGTCCTCCAAGGAGTCGAACGTCGCCTTCTACGCGCGGCACGGGTTCACCGTGCGCGAGGTCATCACGCTGCCGAACGACGGACCGTCGCTCTGGCTCATGTGGCGCGAGCCCCGCTGACGCGCCCACCAGCGGCGCGAGGATCTCCAGCATCCGCGAGCGGAAGAAGAAGTGCCCCTCGTCCGGGGCGAACGCGGCGCGGCAGTCGGGCAGCGTCGCCGCGAGGGCATAGGCGCTGGCGACCGGGACGGTGGTGTCGTTGACGCCGTGCCAGAGATGGACCGGCCGGCGGATCTCGGCGGGATCGAAGTCCCAGGGGCCGGCGGCCAGCAGGAAGTCCTCGATCATCGGGTCGACCCCGCGCTCGGTCGCGGCGAGGAAGCTCTCGACGAAGATGGCGCGGGCCTCGTCGTCGGCGAGCACGGCGGCGTCGGCCCGGCCGTTGCGCAGCGTCAGCGCGGCGACGAGCAGCCGGGGCTGCGCCCGGACGGCGTGGACGACGGTGCCCAGGACGCGGCGCGCCGCCCGCGGGTGGCGGGCGAGTGCTCGCAGCGCGCCCGACGCGTCCTGCGCGCCGGCGATCGGCGTGATGCCGCTGACGATGGCCGCCGCGGTCACCCGGTCGGGCAGCCGGTGCGCGCAGGCCGCCGCGTACGGACCGCCGGCAGACACGCCCAGGACGGCGAACCGGTCGACCCCGAGCGTGTCGGCGAGGCGGGCGACGTCGTCGGGCCAGTCGCCGAGCCGGCGGCCAGGCTGCGGGTCGGACGCCCCGAAGCCGGGCCGGTGGACCATGACGTAGCGCAGGCCGAGCGTCTGCAGCGCGGCGTCGGTGGCGGCGCAGCGGCGCATGGGGGAGCCCATCGCGCCGTGGAAGTACAGGACCGTTGACGCGTCGGGCGAACGGCTGCCCCACTCGGCGTAGCCGAGGCGGCGGCCGTCGGGCAGCGTCAGAGCGTCGGTGGGCCGGTGCAGGGCGGTCACGGCGACGGGCGGATCGTAGTCTCTGCTCGGCGTGCTCGCATCCCTGGGTTCCAGCATC
The DNA here is from genome assembly GCA_016463765.1 of Solirubrobacteraceae bacterium. GTDB lineage: Bacteria > Actinomycetota > Thermoleophilia > Solirubrobacterales > Solirubrobacteraceae > Svornostia. Next base: position 27,859 of record JAEMQS010000044.1, read on the forward strand.
TCATCGTTCGCCGACGCCGTCGGTGACTTCTTCGACAGCCTCTCCCAGATCGGGCTCGGCTCGCTGCTGCTCGGCCTGATCGCGTTCATCGTCTACCTGAGCATCCGGTCGTTCGCCTACTACAACGTCCTGCGCGCGGCGTACCCGACGGAGACGATCCCGTTCCGGCGCATCTGGGGCGCGTACATCGCCGCGTACGGGTTCAACAACGTGGTGCCGGCGCGCGGCGGCGACGTCATCAAGCTGTTCCTCGTCAAGACGTCGACGCCGAACTCGACCTACCCGGCGGTCGGTGCCTCGTTCGTCCCCGAGATGGTGTTCGACCTCACGATGGGGTCGCTCATCCTCATGTTCGCGTTCACGCAGGGCGTGTTTCCCAAGCCGCCGGACTTCGCCGACCTCGACGCGTTCGACCTGTCGTTCTTCGCTGGGAACCCGCGCTTCACGCTGTTCCTGCTCACGGCGATCGTCGTCGGCGCGCTCGTGGCGTTCGCGCTGCTCAGCGACCGCGCGCGGCGGTTCTGGTCACGCGTGCGCCAGGGCCTGACGATCCTGCGCGACCGGCGGAGGTTCCTGCGCCAGGTCTTCGCCGTGCAGTTCGTGGCGTGGTGCTTCCGCTTCACGGCGTTCTGGTTCCTGCTCGAGGCGTTCAACGTCGGCGGGTCGGTGCAGAACGTCCTGCTCGTGCTCGGCGTCAACGCAGTCGCCGCATCCGTCCCGTTCACCCCGGGCGGCGCGGGCGTCCAGCAGGCGCTGCTCGTCAAGGTCTTCGCCGGGACGGCGAGCTCTGCGACGATCGCCGCGTACTCGGTCGGGCAGCAGATCGCGATCGGGGCGACGGCGCTGTTCGTCGGGTTCCTCGCGCTCGTCTTCATCTTCCGGTTCCGCTCGTTCCGTGAGGTCCGCGAGCAGGGCAAGGCCGACCGCGCCGCATCGTCGGCGGGGAGCGGGCCTACACCGGACGGCGCGCACTGAAGCCGGCCCAGCCGCG
>JAEMQS010000244.1 GCA_016463765.1 Solirubrobacteraceae bacterium
CGCACATCTTGTGCCCGAACGCGCTCATGAACTTGTGGATGTGCTCGTTCGGATCGCCACTGGCCGTCGGCAGGAAGAGGAGCTTCGGCACCGGCTTGCCGGACAGCGAAAGGATGTAGTCGTCGAGGGCAGGATTCTCGGGCTCCATGGTGAAGCCCCCGCCCCCCATGGCGAAGATCGTGCGCATCCGTGCGCGGAAGTGTCTCAGGCCGCCGCGAGCGAGAGGGTCTCGGCCCCCAGGTAGGTCGGCTGGATCGCCACTTCGCTCACCTCACCCCCGGTGTCCTCGACGCGGTACGCCTTGGCCTTCGGGCGGGACGAGACGACCTTCGCCAGGTCGTCCCCGATGAAGTGCAGCGCCGCACCGTCCTCGGCGGCGTAGCCCGGGATCATCCCGTCCTGCAGGAACCGGTGGTACTCGGTGCGCCGCGCGGGCTCGCCGTCGTAGTGCACGCAGTTGGAGTACGGCAGCAGGCCGAGCCCCTCGACGCGCTGCGGGCGGCCATGGAACGCCGTGACCGACTGCTCGAACCAGCACAGCGACCCGGCGGACAGGCCGCAGAGCACGATGCCGCGCTCCCAGCACTCGCGCAGGATCTCGTCCATGCCGTGGGCCTGCCAGACGCCGAGCAGCGAGATGACGCTCCCGCCGCCGACGTAGATGAGGTCCTGCTGGAGCAGGTGCTCACCGACGCACTCGTCGATGCCGCCGCCCTTGTCGCGGCGGAACATCGAGACGTGGGACGGCTCGCACCGCGCCGCGTTGAACGCGCGGTAGAAGCGGACGACGTAGTGATCGGCGTCACCCGACGCGGTCGGGACGAAGCAGACCTTCGGCCGTTCCTTGCCGGTGAGCCCGAGCACGTAGTCATCGAGGAGCGGGTTACCCGCCTCCATCGAGAAGCCTCCGCCGCCGAAGGCGACGATCTGCTGCAGTCGACCCACCATGGGTCGATTGTCGGCACGTGGGAGCCCGTAAACAAGGGCGATCCGGGGATTTCATCCCCAGGGCGGTTGAGCCTGGACCGCGTGTACAAGTGGGTCCGCAGCGTGATAACGGACCGGTTAGCGGCCCTGCCACTGCGGGGGGCGGCGTTCCGCGAACGCTCGGGCGCCTTCGCGGGCGTCCTCCGAGGCCAGCACCGGGTCGGCAACCGGCCGCTGGCGGGCGAAGAACTCGTCCTCGGGCCATCCCCGTCCTTCGGTGAGGATGCGCTTCGTGGCGGCGAGCGCGAGCGGGCCGTTCGCGGCGATCGCCGCCGCGAGCTCGAGCGCGACCTCGACCGCCTGGCCAGGTTCGGCGACGCGATTCACGAGACCCAGGTCGTGTGCGCGCTCGGCGGTGATCGGGTCGCCGGTGAGCGCCATCTCGGCCGCGATGCCCGCAGGCAGCCGCTGGGGCAGCCGCAGCAGCGCGCCGCCGGCGGCGACGATGGAACGCTTGACCTCGGGGACCCCGAGCTTCGCCCCGCCGGCGGCCACGATGAGGTCGCACGCCAGCGCGATCTCCAGGCCTCCAGCGACGGCGAACCCCTCGACCGCGGCGATGAGCGGCGTGGCCGGCGGCGCCTCGACGATGCCGGCGAACCCGCGGCCCTCGATCCACGGCCGCGGCTCGCCGGCCGCGAAGGCCTTGAGGTCCATGCCCGCGCAGAACCCACCGCCGGCGCCGGTCAGGACGCCGACGGCGAGCTTGGGATCGCCGTCGAGTTCCTCGAGTGCGGCGGCGAGCCCCTCGGCGAGCGCGAGGTTCACGGCGTTGCGCGCCTCGGGACGGTTCAGGGTGATGAGCAGCACGCCGTCGCGGCGCTCGGTGAGGACCGGCTGGGACAT
>JAEMQS010000045.1 GCA_016463765.1 Solirubrobacteraceae bacterium
GGCTCGACATCGGGGAGGCGGGTGACCTTCATGCGCGAAAGCCTACGACGGGCTTCAGCGTGTCGCCTCGCGGCTCGGCGATCGCGATCGGGCCGTCCGCGTCGGTGAGCAGGACGTACGGGTCCTCCGAGCCCTCGTGCGGCACGGCCGCGCCGTGGCCGGCGACCTTCGCGGCCTCCCCCGCGAGCTCGACCCGCGGCAGGAACGCGAGCGCCTCGGCGAGCGGGATCAGCCGTGACGGGTCGGCGTCATCCACGGAGAAGTCGCCGATGGCCGTGCGCCGGAGCTCCAGGCAGTACCCGTCGCCCAGATCCGCCACGAGCGAGCGGATGTACGTCCCCGACGAGCAGTCGATGACGAACCCCGCACGGTCGCCGTCACGCCACGTCTGCTCGAACCGCGTGACCTGCACCACCCGCTCGGGGACCTCGACGTCCTCCCCGCGCCGTGCTCGGGCGTACGCGCGCTCACCGTCGATCTTGATCGCCGAGTAGGCGGGCGGGCGCTGGCGGACCTGACCGGTGGGCAGATCCGGCGGGTCGGCAGGGACGCGCCCGGTGACGGTGATCTCCCCCTCCGGGTCACCGGTCGTGGAGAGCGCCCCGAGCTGCGCGACGGTCTCGTACGACTTCGGCAGCGCCATGAGGAACCGCTGGATCCGGGTCGCGCGCCCCACGAGCACCAGCAGCAGGCCGGTGGCGAACGGGTCGAGCGTCCCGGCATGCCCGACCTTCGACCCGCGGTGCTCTCGCCGCACGGCGGCGACGACATCGTGCGAAGTCTTCCCGGCGGGCTTGTCGACGAGCAGAACGCCGTCCATGGGCGCGCCCGGATGAGGGTCGGCGCTCAGCGCGGGGCGGCCAGCTGCGCGGCCAGCGCGTCGCGCAGGAAGGCGACCAGCTCTTCGCCGGTCATCCCGGTCGTGAACCCGGCGGCCTGCCGGTGTCCCCCGCCGCCGCCGGCACGGGCGATGGCCGAGACGTCGACCTCGCCGTCGGTGGCGCGCAGTGAGACCTTCGACCGCGGGCCCGCGCCGTTGGCGGGCAGCTCGCGCGCCATCGCCGCCACCTTCGTGCCGCGGACCGATCGCAGGTGGTCGATGATCCCCTCCGTGAACGAGTCCTCGGCCCCGGTGGCGAGGAAGTCCTCGCGCGTCAGCAGCGTGATCGTCAGCCGCCCGTCGTCGAAGCGCTGGACGTGGTTGAGCGCACGGGCGAGCAGCAGCAGCTTCGGCTCGGGCATTCCCTCGTAGAGACGCCGGTAGATCTCGTGGACGTCGACCCCGGCCTCGATGAGCGCGGCCGCCATCTTGTGCGCGCGCGTGCCGGTGTTCTCGTACATGAACTTGCCGGTGTCGGTCACGAGACCGACGTAGAGCGCATCGGCGATCTCCGGGGTCGCCTCGACCCCGAGATCCTGCATCAGGTCCCACACGATCTCGGCGGTGCACGACGCCGCGTCGACCACCAGATTCACCGTGCCGAACCGGGTGTTGTCGTGGTGATGGTCGATGTTGACGATGTGCGCGTCGGCATTGCGCAGCAGGTCCGACGGCGTGCGATCGATGTTGCCGCAGTCGAGGAAGACGACCGTGCGGTCGTCGAGGTCGTCGGGCACGATGGAGACGAGGTTGTCCAGCCGGAAGAACGCGTACTCGTACGGCAGCGGGAACTCGTCGGCGTCCATGAACATCAGCGAGTCCTTGCCGAGCGCCCGCAGGATGCCGTGCATCGCGACCAGCGACCCGAGCGCATCCCCGTCGGGGTTCTCGTGCGTGACGAGCAGGAAGCGCTCGCCCTCGCGAAGCTCGGAGAGCACCCGCCCGCGTGCGTCTTCCACCTCGCCGTTTCGCGATCCGGTCACGAGTGTCCCTCCTCGTCGATCAGCGCGTTCAGTCGCGCCGCGCGCAGTGCGGTGTCGTCGTGCGCGAAGTCCAGGGCGGGCGTGCGCTTGAGGCGCAGCTCCGAGCCGACCCGCCGCTGGAGGTAGCCGTGCGCCGACTGCAGGCCCTCGAGCGACGCCGCCCGCTCCTCAGGGGTCCCGAGCACGCTGACGAACACCGTGGCATGGCGCAGGTCCGGGCTGGTGTCGACTTCGGTGACGGTGACAAAACCCACGCGAGGATCCTTCAGTCCCTTGTTCGTCGCGTCCGAGAGCACCTCTCTGATGGCCTCGTTGACGCGGCGCATCCGATCGCTGGGCATCCTAACCCGACACCTCGTCAAACGACACGACGGTCCGCTCGATACTCACCGTTTCCGGGTATCGGTCGTAGAGGTAGCGCTCGACGGCGTCGGCCTCGTGCTCGACGAGCGTCATGCTCCCCGAGACGAGCGCCGCGCCGAGCGTGGAGCGCTGCCAGATGTCCTGGTGGCCCACCTCGGCGACGGACGCCCCGAGCTTCTGATGCAGACGCGCCTTCACGGACTGCAGTTCCTTGCGCTTGCCCTTCAACGATCCGACATCCGGGAAGTGCAGGTCGATCGTGAGCAGCGCGACGTACGCGCCCACGGCCTACGCGAGCTCGCGCTCGACCTGGCGGGTTTCGTAGACCTCGAGCATGTCGCCCTCCTTCACGTCCTGGAAGTTCTCGAGCACGATGCCGCACTCGAAGCCCTGGGCGACCTCGCGGACGTCGTCGCTGTGGCGACGCAACGAGTCGATCTTGCCGTCCCACACGACGGTGCCATCGCGCACGAGGCGAGCCTTCGCGCCGCGCGTGATCTTGCCCTCGGTGACGTAGGAGCCGGCGATCGTGCCGATCTTCGAGGCCTTGAAGGTCTGCCGGATCTCGACGAGACCGACGGAATCCTCGACCTCCTCGGGCTCGAGCATGCCCTCCATCGCGGCGCGCAGGTCGTCGAGCGCCTTGTAGATGACGGAGTACGAGCGGATCTCGACGCCCTCACGCTCGGCCACGTTCCGCGCATCGCCCACCGGGCGCACGTTGAAGCCGATGATGATGGCGTCGGACGCCGCGGCGAGCATGACGTCGGACTCGTTGATGCCGCCGACGCCCGAGTGCAGGACGTTGACGGAGATCTCGTCCTGCGGCAGCTTGGCGATCTCGTCCTCGACGGCTTCCGCCGAACCGGCGACATCGGCCTTGAGGAGCAGGTTGAGCTCCTTGAGCTCGCCCGACTTGATCTCCTTGAAGACGTCCTCCAGCGAGCGCTTGCGACCCGAACGGCGGGCCTGCTGCTCCTGGCGCAGGCGCAGCGCGCGCTCCTCGGCCATCGTGCGGGCCTGACGGTCGTTCTCGGCGACGTGGACGAACTCGCCGGCCTCCGGCACGCTGTCGAAGCCGAGCACCTCGACCGGATCGCCCGGCACGGCCTCGGTCACGCGGGTGCCGAGGTAGTCGTGCATCGCGCGGACCCGGCCCCAGTGCGAGCCGCCGACGAGGGCGTCGCCCACCTTCAGGGTGCCGCGCTGGACGAGCAGGGTGACGACCGGGCCGCGGCCCGGGTCGAGCTTGGACTCGACGACCACGCCGGACGCCTCCGCGTTCGGGTTGGCCTTCAGGTCCTCGAGCTCGGCGACCGTGAGGATCGTGTCCAGCAGGTCCTCGAGGTTCAGCTTGGCCTTTGCCGAGACGTCGACGAACTCGTAGCCGCTGTCGGGCTGCCACTCGGAGGGCGTGATGTTGCGCTGGGCCATCTCGCTGCGCACGCGCTGCGGGTCGGCCCCCTCCTTGTCGATCTTGTTGACCGCGACGATGATCGGCACCTCGGCCGCCTTCGCGTGGTCGATCGCCTCTTCGGTCTGGGGCTTCACGCCGTCGTCGGCCGCCACCACGATGACCGCGATGTCGGTGACGCGGGCGCCGCGGGCACGCATGGCGGTGAACGCCTCGTGGCCCGGGGTGTCCAGGAACGTGACGAGCTGGTCGCCGTGGTGCACCTGGTAGGCGCCGATGTGCTGCGTGATGCCGCCGGCCTCGCCCGCGGCGACCTCGGTCGTGCGGATGGAGTCCAGCAGCGACGTCTTGCCGTGGTCGACGTGGCCCATGATCGTCACGACGGGCGGACGCGTGACGAGGTCCTCCTCGGCGTCGTCGAACGTGGGGTCGGCGTCGACTTCCTCGCCCGCATGGACGATCTCGACCTCGCGGTCGAACTCCTCGGCGAGGACCTCGATCGTCTCGTCGGACAGCGTCTGCGTGAGCGTCGCCATCTCGCCGAGCATCATGAGCTTCTTGATGATGTCGGGCACCGGGACGCCGAAGTACTCCGAGACGTCCTTGACCGTCGAGCCGGACTGGACCTTGAGGCTGTCCAGCGCGGTCTGGGCCGCCGTGTCGAGCGGCTGCACGGTCTCGTCGTACGTGCCGCGACGGCGACGGCCACGCCGCTGACGGCGCGGCGGGCCCTGGTTCGGGCCGCCGCCGCCCGGGCCACCGCCCGGTGCGCGGCGCGAGGCCTGCGAATCGATGACGACACGACGACGGCCACCGGGCGCACCCGGGGCGCGCTCACCGGTGATCGACGACCGGGTCGGGCGCTTGGCGCCGGGGCCGGACGCGGCCTTCGACGGACCGCTGCGGGCGTCGCGACCGTTGGCCTGCTTCTCTTCCTTGGCCTTCGCGCGCTCGGCTTCCTGGCGCGCCAGCGTCGTGCGGCGCACGGGCTTGGCGTCGGCCTTCTTGCCGTTCTCCTTGGCCTTGTCCGGTGCCTTCTTGACCGGCTGCCCCGTCAGGGCACGCTTCGCGTCGTCCTCGTCGATCGCCGACGAGGCCGCCTTCACCTCGATCCCTGCAGCACGCAGCTTCGACATGACCTCCTTGGCGGGCATGTCGTAGGTCCGAGCAAGTTCGTTGACGCGCTTCTTTGCCATCTGTTCCAGTCGATTCTAGGGGGCCGTCCCGGGCCCCGGTGTGTCGGCGATGCGAACCTGCCGTCGGAAGGCTCGCGAAAAGGCGCGGCGTTCGGTCGCCACCGTCATACAGGCGTCGTCGTGAACGTACGCCCCGCGCCCCGGTAGGCGCTGCTGCTCGTCGACGACAACCTCACCATCGACGATAGCCATGCGGCGCAGCGCCCGCTTGGGCGCGCGCTCACCACAGCCGATACAGCGGCGCTCAGGAACCCCTATGACGCAGGCTCCTCGGACACCTCGGCGCTCGCTTCCTGCGGCACCTCGGCCTCCGGGGCTTCCCCGCCGTTGCCCTCGAGCTCGGCCTCCGTGGCCGGCTCCTCCAGCGGCTCATCGTCGTCCTCGATGAGCTCCTCCTCGGCCTCCTCGGCCGCCTCGGCGTTCGCCGCCTCGGCGCGCATGACGATCTCCTGCACGTCCTTGTCGCTCTTGGCCTGGTCGGCCAGCTCGGCGATCTCCTCGTTGGACAGGCCCGTGATGATCGTCACCGACGCCGTCGCGAACCGCGCGAGCGCCTGATGGCTGTCGAGGCCGCAGAAGTGCGACCCGGGCAGCGCCGCGTTCGGGCAGCGGCGCCCGTTCGTGAGGATGGCACCGCAGCGCCCGCCGGTCTCTTCCTCTTCGAAGTCCTGGCTCTCGGACTGGTCCGCGAACTCGGTTTCGGAGCGGATGTCGATGCGCCAGCCGGTCAGGCGCGCGGCCAGACGGGCGTTCTGCCCCTCCCGGCCGATCGCCAGCGACAGCTGGTCGTCCGGGACGATGACGGTCGCCTGGCGCCCGTCGTCGTCGACGAGCACCTCGCGCACGCGCGCCGGGCTCAGGGCCTTCGCGACGAACCGGGCGGGCTCGTCGTTGTACGGAATGATGTCGATCTTCTCGCCGCGCAGCTCGGAGACGACCATGCGGACGCGCGAGCCTCGCGGGCCGACGCAGGCGCCGACCGGGTCCACGCCATCGGCGTGCGAGACGACCGCGATCTTCGAGCGGTAGCCCGGCTCACGCGCGACGTTCGCGATCTCCACGAGGCCGTCGGCGATCTCCGGCACCTCGAGCTCGAAGAGCGCCTTGATGAGGTCGGGGTCGCGCCGGCTGACGATGATCGAGGGGCCCTTCGTGGAGGGCGAGACCTCCTTGATGACCGCCTTGATGCGCTGGTTGTGCTCGTAGCGCTCACCGTCGACCTGCTCGCCCTTGGGCAGCAGCGCCTCGACGCGCTCGCGCAGCTGGATCAGCGTGTAGCGGGAGTCCTTCTGCTGGACGATGCCGGTGATGAGCTCGCCGACGCGGTCGCGGTACTCCTCGTACATCTGCTCGCGCTCGGCCTCGCGGATGCGCTGCAGGATGACCTGCTTGGCCGTCTGCGCCGCGATGCGGCCGAAGCCCTCGGGCGTGACGTCGCGCTCGTCGATCTGATCCTTGTACTCCTCGAACTTCTTCGGATCGATCTCCGGGTCCTGCGGCTCGACGTACTCGCCCGTCTCCGGGTCGAGCACGGTCCCCTCGTCGATCGTCTCGACGATGAGGTGGGCCTCCAGGCGCTCGGGCACGATGAGCTCGGTCACGCGGAAGTCGCCCGTCTCACGGTCGACGTCCACCCGTGCGTACTTCGCAGCGCCCGGCTGCTTCTTGTACGCCGAGAGCAGCGCGTCCTCCAGCGCCTCCATGAGCCGCTCGGGCGCGATGCCCTTCTCCGCGCCAAGCGCGGTCATCGCGTCAAGGATCTCGCGAGACATGTGGCTACTCCTCGATCAGGTTGGAACGCTGGATGTCGGCGTACGGGATCGTCACGACCCCGTTCTCTGCGGCGATCGTCACCTCCCGATCGTCGGCACCGACGAGCTCGCCGGTGAAGCTGCGGTGTCCGTCCGCGGCGTCACGCGTGCGGACGCGCGCGTGACGGCCGAGGAACCGGCGGAAGTGCTGCGGCTTGGTGAGCGGCCGGCGCGTCCCGGGCGACGAGACTTCGAGCGCGTACCGCTCGCGGACCTCGGGCAACAGGTGCGTGACGCGCTCACAGATCTCGAGCGTCACGCCATCGGGATGGTCGATGAACAGGCGGACCGTGTGGCCGCCGAGCACCTCCGCAAGCAGCACCTCGACGTCGGGTGCCTGCTCTGCCAGGCGCGCCTCGATCTGCTCTTGGACGTTCATCAACCCTCCTCGGAAATAGAAAAAAGTGGGCGGGCGCCCACTTTCAATCCTGCGTACTGCATGAAAGCTGTGCTGCGAGGATAGCACCGTGGTCACTCCTGAACGACCGCCTGCAAGCGCTGTGGTGCAGGCCTATCTCGCGGGGATCGCGTGGCCCGACGGGGCGCTGCGGACCCTCTCCGCCGATCACTGGGGACTGTCCGTCGAGGCTGCCGGATGGCCGCTCGACATCGGCCTGGCGGTGCGTCACGGTGTCCTTCGCGCCCAGGCCGAAGCGCTGCGCTCCGGCGTCATCGACGCGCACGAGCTGCTGTACCGCAATCGCCGGTTGCGCCTCGTGCGCTACACGCACGCCGCCGACGGCACCGTCTGGGTCGAGGCCGACCTCCCGCAAGAATCGGTGACGGCGCCGCTGGTCGATCGGCTGCTCGGCGGTCTCGTCGCCGCGGCGGTGGTCCTCCGCGAGCGCGCGACCGACCTTGGGCGTTAGCTACGCCGCCCGGCGCCGCGCGCGGTCGCGGTACTTCGCGTAGTCGCCACGATCGGGCCGCAGCTGGCACGCCAGGGCGAGCGGGTGCCGCGCCTCCTGGTGGCGGCCCAGCTGCTGCAACGACCGGCCGAGGCAGAAGAGGGCGAAGTCGTCCGTCGGGCGGTGCTCGACGATCGCTTCGAACTCCGCGGCCGCAGCCTCGTAGCGCTGCGCCTGGAAGTACGCGCGGCCGAGCGCCTCGCGGATGGAATCCTTGTCGGGTTCGAGGTCCCGGGCCCGTGCGAGCGGCACGGTGGCGGCGTGGAAGTCGCCGTCCTCGAGCAGCCGCGAACCGGCCTGGAACAGCTCATAGACATCGTTCTGCTCCATACCCATCAGTCTACGGAGGCTGTCGAGCGCTCCGAGACGGTCATCCGGGCGGCAGCGCCCACCAGGCCTTCAGCCGTCCGACGGGCCCGCCGCGCGCACCGAGGACGCGGCGCAGGCCCGCACGCTCGCGCGGCCCGGGCGCGCCGGCGCCGTCCCCGTACCGCGCCCGCTCGAGCGCCCGGATGTACGGCTCGGCCGCCGAGCCCGCGAACCGCTGGCCCAGCGCACCCAGGGTCGTGTCCGCCGGCAGCGGGCGGCCGACCCGCCGCATCGCGCGATCGAGGTCGCCGAGGGCCATCTCCACGGGCGCGCGCTGGCGGGCGCGGCGGCGCCGTCCCACCAGCAGCGCCGCCACCGCGCCACCGAGCAGGCCGACCCCGCCGAGCACGAACACCCACCGTGGCACCGTCGCGCCGTCCGTCCCGGGGTCATCGGCCGGCGTGGGGCCGACGGGCTCGGGCTCGAGGTCGCGCTGCTGCGACGGGCCGGGGTCGGCGGGCGTGTCGCGCGGCAGCGCGGGCGGGGCGGCGAGGTCGCGCGACCGCGCGGGCGCTTCGGATGGCGTCGGATCGAACGCGACCCAGCCCGACCCGGGGATGTACACCTCGACCCACGAGTGCGCGTCGGTGTCACGGACGACGTACTCCTGGCGTTCGCGATCGAGCGCGCCGGGCGAGAAGCCTGTCGCGACCCGCGCGGGCACGCCGCCCATCCGCAGCAGCAGCGCCATCGCGCCGCTGAACTGCTGGCAGTAGCCGGCGCGGTCGACGAAGAGGAACGCGTCGAGCGGGACCTGCCGCTCCGGCGGGATCTCGCTGTACGTGAAGCCGCTCGCAAGGTGGCGCTCGACGGCGCGCACGTACTCGTACGGGGTGTCGGCCCCGGCGCGCAGCCGCTGGGCGAGCGCGAACGTCCGGCCGTAGGCCGAGCGGTCGATCGCCGCCTCGGCGTCCTGGGCGGCGACCACCCGGCCGTCGATCGTGGCGAGCGTCGGCTGGTCGGACCCGAACGGCGAGAACCGGATCTCCGGGCGCTGGCGACCGCGCTCCTCCGGGGGCAGTTCGACCGCGAGGTCATCGGCCACGAACGCCGGGTAGAACGTGCCCGACGCCGCGAGCGCGCGGGTGCTCGGCCGCGGCACGTAGACCTGCGCCTCGTAGGTGTGGCCGCTGCGCAACGGGCGGTCCTCGACCCGGAACTCCCCGGGTCCTGAGACCACGGGCTGCCGCGGGCTCTTCGAGATCGAGAGCACAGTCCCGGCGCCGAGGAACTCCTCGGTCGACATCGCGCGGACCGTGAACCGCAGCCGCGAGACCCACTCCGGGCGTTCGCGGTTGATCTCGGTTTGCAGTCCCGGGCGATCGGCGTCGGACTCCCGCTCCCAGCGCAGGCCGTTGAAGACCGTCAGCGCGGTCGCCTTCCAGTAGGTCCCCCGCGGCGCGCGGACCCGCAGCACCTCGCTGCCGTCGCGCGGCCAGTCGATCGGTCCGTACTCGTGGTCCCAAGCGAAGCGCGACCCGTCCTCGGGCGTCAGCGACTGGGCGATCTCCTCGTAGTCGATGAGGGGGTCCTCGGCGTCGAATGCGGGAGCGACGACGATGGCGGCGACCGTGGCGACCGCGACGAGCCCGGCAGCGACCGGCGCCGCGCGGCGCGGCACACGCTCGAGCCCGAGAAACGCGACGAGCAGGATGGCGAGCACCGCGCCTGAGACGAGCGGGGCGTCACCCGGGACCTGGACGGCCGGCACGGCCGAGACCGCCGCGAGCGCCACCGCGGCGGCGACCGGGAAGCCCAGCCGGTCGCGCGACCGCGGCCAGAACGCGAGCATGGCGGCGAGGGCCAGCAGGATCGGGGCGCCGAGCATGAGAACGGCGCGCACCCACTCGTCCTCACCGCTGTACGGCACCGTCACGCCAGGTGCGGTCTCGGCGCCCTGGGCCAGCCCGGACGCGAGGTCGTCCCAGCCGCTGGGAACGACGAACCGCAGCGGGACGCCGGACGCCAGCAGTGCCGCCGCGGCGAAGACGACGATCAGCCCGGCCGCGGCGGCGAGGCGTCCCGCGCGGGGCAGGCGCCCCAGCAGCGTCACGGCGACACCGGCTGCGGCGGCGAAGAGCGCGAAGAGGACGAGGGCCCACCCGCCGGCGGGGGTGACCATCCCTCCCCACCCGGCGGCGCCGACGAGCGCGAGCAGGGTGAAGGCGACGAGCCGGGCCGGGACGCGCGGCAGCAGCGGACCGCTGGCCGGTGCGCGGCGGACGGGTGCGGGGGCCACGGCGCTCATGACGCCACACCCGCGGCGACCCGGCGAGCGGCGCGCCCGGACGCGTAGCCATGACATCCCGCGACGCTGAACGAGGCGCGACGGCCGGGCAGTGCGCCCGGCACGACGAGCACCGGTGATGCGCCCGCGTGTCGCAGCGCGGCGGGCGGTCGGTCACGCCGTCGCGCGCTGACGAGGATGACGCCACCGCGGCGGCCCGCGACGTCGGTGAGCGCGGGCGCCGACCGCTCGTGCACCATCGCCAGCCGTGCGTGCAGCCCCGGCCAGCTGCCGAGCGACGGCTCGATGGCGACCGCGCGCCGGCTGTCGGGCAGCAGCAGCCAGCAGCCACCCTCCCCGGCGAGGTGGACGGCCAGCGAGGCCGCGGCGCGGACGGCCGCGTCGAGGTCCTCGAGGGTCGCGGGATTCTGCGGGTCGAGCGCGATGAGCGGGCGGCCGTCGCCGTCGGGCACGAAGCGGCGCTCCATCGGCTCGGCGCCACGCGCGACCGCCGGCCAGTACACGCGCGAGGCCGGTGTTCCCTCGCGCAGCGCGCCGACACCGTCGAGTTCCGTGGCGGCGAGACCGGTCAGCCGGCCGTGCGCCCGGCGCCCGGTCTCCTCCCCGCCGGGGGTGGCGAGCACGGGTTCGATACGCGGGAGCACGAGCAGCTCGGCGGTGCCTCCTCCGGAAACCACACGCCCGCAGAGTCCCAGCGGATCCGCCACGGTCACACGCGACGGCGCGAGACGCTGCGGCCCCCGGCGATCGAAGCGCGCACGTGCATCGATGCGAACCCCGCGGCCGCCGGCGCGCAGCTCGACCGGCTGGCGCACCAGCGCATCGGCAACCTCCCCGCCGGGGAACGGCAGACCGTCCGCGCGGACCTCAATCCGGACGGGGACCTCCTCCCCCTCCTGGACCCGCCGCGAGCTCAGCGTGCGCGTCACGCGCGTGCGACGCGCGGCAAGCAGCACCCACGCGGCGGACAGCAGCGGCAGCAGCACGAGCGCCGCAGCGGCGACCCACAGCGGCTCGGCGTCGAAGCCCCAGGCCGCGAGCCCGAGCGCGACACCCAGCCCGGCCGCCGAGAAGGCGCCGCGGAGGCTGGACGGCCGGCCGCCGGGCATCACCGGGCGGGAGTCGCGGCGATCGCGTCGGCGACGATGGCCGACGCGTCCTGGTCGATGGTGTCGGGCGCCAGCACGAGCCGGTGGGACAGGACCGCGGGCGCCAGGGCCTGCACGTCGTCGGGCAGCGCGTGGTCGCGCCCGGCCAGCAGCGCGCGGGCCTTCGCGGCGCGCAGCAGCAGCAGCCCCGAGCGCGGCGACGCGCCGAGCTCGACCCGGCGGTCATCACGCGTGCGGCGCAGGAGCGCCACGACGTAGTCGCGCAGCGCCGCGCTCGCCCGGACGCGGGACGCCGCCTGCTGTGCCTCCAGCAACGCGGCGGCATCAGCGACGGGCCGGAGCGCGTCGACCCGGTCGCCCATCTCGTGGCGGTGCAGCATGTTCGCCTCGCCCTCGGCGCTGGGGTATCCGAGCGACAAGCGGATCATGAAGCGGTCGACCTGCGCCTCGGGCAGCGGGTACGTGCCCTCGTACTCGACGGGGTTCTGGGTCGCGATCACGAGGAACGGGCGCGCGAGCTCGTGCGTATGGATGTCGACCGTGACCCGGCGCTCCTGCATGCACTCCAGGAGGCCCGACTGCGTCTTCGGCGACGCGCGGTTGACCTCGTCGACGAGCACGACGTTCGAGAAGATCGGCCCGGGACGGAACTCGAAGCGGTCTTCGCGCTGGTTGAAGATGTTCGTGCCGACCACGTCGGCCGGGAGCAGGTCGGCCGTGCACTGGACGCGGGCGAACTCGAGGTCGAGCGACTGCGCCAGCGCCCGCGCGAGGGTCGTCTTGCCGACGCCGGGGAGATCCTCGATGAGGATGTGGCCCTCGGCGAAGAGCGCGACGACGAGGTCGTCGATGACATCGTCGCGGACCTCGACGGCCTGGCGCAGGTTGGCGGCGACGGCGCGGCCGAGCGCGACCGCGGAGGCGACCTCCGCACCGGCGACATGCTGCGCGGCGTCGGCAGGCTCCACTACGCGCGACCTTCCGGAGCGACCGTGGGCGCGGAGCGCAACGCGACGGCCTCTTCCAGGATGGCGCGCGCGACCTCGTCCTTCGGCGCGCGTGGCACGTGCCGCTCGCCGGCGGCGGTGACGATGGTGACCTCGTTGGCGTCGACGTCGAATCCGATGTCGGCGCGGCCGATGTCGTTGACGACGATGGCGTCCACTCCCTTGCGTACGAGCTTGTCCCGTCCGTAGGCCAACGCGCCGTCGCCGTGCTCGGCGGCGAAGCCGATGAGGGTCTGTCCCTCGCGGCGCCGCGCGGCGAGTCCGGCGAGGACGTCGGGCGTCTTCTCGAGCGCGAGGTCGAGCGTGTCGTCGGCGCCCTTCTTCATCTTGCCCTCGTGCGCGCGCGCGGGCCTGAAGTCCACGACGGCGGCGGCCATGAGCAGGAGGTCGGTCGCGTCGAACGCGTCGTCGCACGCGGCCTGCAACTCGGCGGCCGTCTCCACGTCGACGTACCGCACGCGCGGGTCGCGCGGTAGCGCGACGTTGGCCGCGACCACGGTGACCTCCGCGCCGAGCGCCGCGGCCTGCGACGCGAGCGCGAAGCCCATCCGGCCCGACGAGCGGTTGCCGAGGTAGCGGACCGAGTCCAGCGGCTCACGGGTCCCGCCCGCGGTGACCAGGACGCGCAGGCCGACGAGGTGCGGCTCGGCCGGCGCGGCGGCGGTGGCGCGCTCAACGGCTGCGAGCAGATCGGCGGGCTCGGGCAGCCGGCCTGCGCCCCACTCCCCCTTCGAGCCGAGGCGACCGACGCCGGGCTCCAGAACGGTGGCACCGCGCTCGCGCAGGAGCGCGACGTTGGCCTGCGTCGCGGCGTGCTCCCACATGTGGTTGTTCATCGCGGGCGCGATGACGAGCGGACACGTCGCCGCGAGCGCGGCGCTCGTCAGCAGGTTGTCCGCCAGGCCGTGGGCGAGCTTGGCGATGGTGTTCGCCGTCGCGGGCGCGACGAGATACACGTCGGCGTTGGCGACCAGCTCGAGGTGGCTGAGCGGGTCGTGCTCGGGCGGGCTCTGATCGGGGAACGCGCCCCGGGCGGGGTCACGCTCGAACTCGCCGACAAGGACCGGCGCGCCCGTCAGGGCGGCGAAGGAGGCGGCGCCGACGAACCGCTGGCTGTCCTCGGTCTGGACCACGCGCACGGCATGCCCGGCGCCCGTCGCGAGGCGGACGAACTCCAGTGCCTTGTACGCGGCGATCCCGCCGCAGACCCCGAGCAGGATCCGCGCCATCGACTCGAGCCTCCCTGCGTCGACTGCTCCCCTAGCGGTACTCGTACTTGATCTTGCCCGCCGCGACCTCTTCGAGCGCGATGGTCAGGTAGTTCTTCGAGATCGTGTCCACCATCGGGGGCGGGAACTCGTCGAACGTGCCCTCGCCGAGGTTGTGGTAGTAGCTGTTGATCTGCCGCGCGCGCTTGGCGGCGACGACGACGGACGCGTAGTTCGAGTCGACGTTCGTCAGCAGCTTGTCGATGCGGGGAGAGATCATTCCCACCATGGTACCGCCCGCGGAGGCTCGGCTTACGCGGTGGTCGCCGAGCGCACGATCTCGACGAGCTCCTCGATCGCGTCCTCGAGCCGGTCGTTCGTGACGACCCGGTCGAACTCGTCCTTCGCGGCGAGCTCTTCGCGCGCCGTCCGCAGGCGTCGCTCGATCTGCTCGGAGGAGTCGGTGCCGCGGCCGATGAGCCGCGTGTGCAGCGCGTCGTCCGACGGCGGGGCGATGAAGACGGTGAGCGCCTCGGGCATCGCCTGGCGGACCTGCCGGGCGCCCTGGACCTCGATCTCGAGCAGCACCGGGCGGCCGCCCGCGGTGCGGGTCTCGAGGTCGCTGCGCAGCGTCCCGTAGCGGTTGCCGGCGTACTCGGCGTGCTCGACGAACCCGCCTTCGCCGATCCGCTTCTCGAACTCCTCGGGCGAGAGGAACCAGTAGTCCTCGCCCTGCGTCTCGCCCGGCCGCGGCTTGCGGGTCGTCGCCGAGACCGACAGTTCGATCTCGGGGATGCGATCCCGCAGCTGGCGGATGAGCGTGCCCTTCCCGACGCCCGACGGACCCGTGATCACGACGACGCGGCCCACGGCCGGCGTGCTACCGGCGAAGGAGCGAGACGAGCTCGCTGCGCTGGCGCTCGGAGAGCCCGCCGATGGTCTTGCTCGGCGAGATCCGGCACTGGGCGAGGATCTTGTTCACCTTGACCCGGCCGTACTTCGGCACGGCCAGGAGCATGTCGAAGACCTTCGCGGTCTCGACGTACTCCGGGGGATCGAGGAGCAGTGCGTGAATGGAGACCCGGCCGCCCTTCAGGTCGCGCTTGAGCTGCGCGCGTCGCGTGCGGATCTCATTCGCCTTCTGCAAGGCATCCATACGCTGGGTGAGGGAGCGCTCCGGGGTCACCGCGTGCTTGAGGGGGGTGTTGGTGGCCGGCGCCATTGAGGGCGCGAATCTACCACCTGACACGTCGTCGACAAGTCCTCGGTGGCGAATTTGCCTCAACCTCGACCCGAGGTTGAGACTGCTGGAGGCTGGTCGACCCCCGATTCAGGATTTCCAGGCGTTTTGACCAGCCGACAAGTCGGTGTCATGAGACACCACGCACCGGCGCCTCCGAGCCGGCGGACGGATGGTCGATGGCGCGTCCGACCACATCCGCCATCGAGCCAGCGCCCTCGGAGACCATCCTGCGGGCGAGCTCGGCGTGGACGCGCCGGGGCCATCCGGGCCCCCCGTAGACGAAGCCGGTGTACGCCTGGACCAGCGTGGCGCCGGCGGACAGCCGCTCCCACACGTCGTCGGCGCCCTCGACGCCTCCGACCGACACCAGGACCAGCCGGTGGCCCACCCGGGCGCGCAGCAGGCGCAGCACCTCCAGCGACCGCGTCCGCACGGGTGCACCCGACGCCCCGCCCGCAACCCGAGGGTCGCCGGCGGCCAGGCGGGAGAGCGCCCCCGGGTCGATCGTCGTGTTCGTCGCGACGATGCCGTCGAGCTCGAGCTCGAGCGCGAGGTCGGCGACCGCGAGGACGTCCTCGTCGGCGAGGTCCGGGGCGATCTTCACCAGGAGCGGGATGGCGACCCCGTCGGCGTCGAGCGCCGCGCGGATCGCGGAGAGCAGACCGCGCAGCGGCGCGACGGCCTGCATGTCGCGCAGGCCCGGCGTGTTCGGCGAGCTGACGTTCACGACGAGGTAGTCGCTCAGCGGCGCCAGCGCGCGGGCCGACGCGACGTAGTCGACCTCGGCGTCCTCGGCGACCTTCGTCTTGCCGATGTTCGCGCCGACGACCACGCTGCCGTCGCGGGCGCGCAGCTTGGCGGCCACCGCCGCCGCGCCGGGGTTCGGGAAGCCCATCCGGTTGACCAGCGCTCGCTCGCGCGGGATGCGGAAGACCCGTGGCGGGTCGTTGCCGGCCTGCGGCTCGGCCGTCACGGTCCCGATCTCGACGAACCCGAAGCCGAGCGCGCCGAGGCCGGTGAACGCCGTCGCCTCCTTGTCCAGCCCGGCGGCGACCCCGAGCGGGCTCGGCAGGTCGAGCCCGAGCGCGCGCACCCGCAGCCGGGGGTCGGGCCGGCCGGCGAGCCGGCGGACGAGCGCGAGCAGCGGCGGCACGCGCGCGAGCAGTTCCAGCGAGCGGTTGCCGAGCCGGTGCGCGCGCTCGGCGTCGATGCGCGTCAGGACGAGGGCGAAGAGCGCGCGCCAGATCACGCGACACCCAGGCGCTGCGGGTGCAGCTCCTGCAGGGAGAGCACCTCGGCGTCGCCCGCACGCGCCGCGGCGATCGCACGCGCCGCCGCCACGCCGCCCGAGAGCGTCGTGATGCACGGCACGCCGTGGGCGACCGCCGCGCGGCGGATCTCCCACCCGTCACTGCGCGCGCCCGAGCCGGTCGGAGTGTTGATGACCAGGGAGACGTCGCCGCGCTCGATCCAGTCGACGACGTTCGGCGAGCCGTCGCCCACCTTCTGCAGCACCTCGTGGACCGGGACGCCCATGCCGCGGATCGCCTGCGCGGTCCCGGCGGTCGCCACGATCTTGAACCCGAGGTCGTGCAGCTGCTGGCCGATGGCGAACGCGGCGGACTTGTCGGTGTCGGTGACCGTCAGGAAGACCGTCCCCTCCTGCGGCAGCTTCGACCCGGCCGCGGCCTGCGCCTTGGCGAAGGCCGTCGGGAAGTCGCGGGCGACGCCCATGACCTCGCCGGTGGAGCGCATCTCCGGCCCGAGGATCGCGTCGCTGCCGTGGAAGCGATCGAACGGCAGGACCGCCTCCTTGACCGCGACGTGGTCGCCGCCCATCGGGTCGGCGGGCAGCTGCAGGTCGGCGAGCTTCTCACCGAGCATGAGCCGGGACGCCATCTTCGCGAGCGGGACACCGATCGCCTTGCTCACGAACGGCACGGTCCGCGACGCGCGCGGGTTCGCCTCGATGACGTAGAGCGTCCCGT
This sequence comes from Solirubrobacteraceae bacterium, assembly GCA_016463765.1. GTDB lineage: Bacteria > Actinomycetota > Thermoleophilia > Solirubrobacterales > Solirubrobacteraceae > Svornostia. Next base: position 16,728 of record JAEMQS010000045.1, read on the forward strand.
CGTGGACGGCGTATTGGATGTTGATGAGGCCGATGACGCCGAGCTCGCGCGCGATCGCCGTCGTCTGCGTGCGGATCTCCTCGAGCATCTCCGGCCCGAGGGAGTGCGGCGGCAGGACGCACGCGCTGTCGCCCGAGTGGATGCCCGCCTCCTCGACGTGCTGCATGATCCCGCCGACCCAGACCTCGCGGCCGTCGCAGAGCGCGTCGACGTCGACCTCGATCGCGTTCTCCAGGAACCGGTCGAGGAAGATCTCGCGGGTGTCGTCGCCCCCCGGCTTGGCCGTCCGGCGCAGGTAGTCCTCGAGGTTGGCGGTGTCGTAGACGATCTCCATCGCCCGCCCGCCGAGCACGTAGCTCGGGCGCACGAGCAGCGGGAAGCCGACCTTCTCCGAGGCAGCGATCGCCTCGGGCGTGTTGCCCGCCGTCGCGTACGGCGGGGCCTTCAGCCCGAGCCGGTCGAGCAGGTCGCCGAACCGCCCGCGGTCCTCCGCGAGGTCGATGGCGTCGACGCTCGTCCCGAGGATCGTGACCCCGGCGTCCTCCAGGCCCTTGGCCAGGCGCAGCGGGGTCTGCCCGCCGAACTGGACGATGACCCCCTCGGGCTGCTCGACCTCGATGACGCCGAGCACGTCCTCCAGCGTCAGCGGTTCGAAGTACAACCGGTCCGACGTGTCGTAGTCGGTGGAGACCGTCTCCGGGTTGCAGTTGATCATCACCGCGTCGCGGTCGGCCGCGCGCACCGTCATGGCCGCGTGGACGCAGCAGTAGTCGAACTCGATGCCCTGGCCGATGCGATTCGGCCCGCCGCCGAGGATGACGACCGACGGGCGGTCGCCGCGCTCGACCTCGTGGCGCGCCTCGCCGCGCTCCCAACCCGAGTAGAAGTACGGCGTCCGCGCCGCGAACTCCGCGGCGCAGGTGTCCACCGACTTGTACTGCCGGCTGCCGGCGAACGGCGCCTCCGGGTCCAGCGCCAGCTCCCGCAGCTCGTGCAGGTACCAGCGGTCGATGCTCGAGCGCGCGTGGACGTCCTCGACCGACGCGCCCTGGCGGAACGCCTCGAACAGCACGTCGAAGCGGTCGGACGTGCCGCGCTCCAGGCGCGTCATGAGCTCGTCGAGCGTGCCGTCGAGCTTCGCGTCGGTGTCGAGCTCGCGGCTGCGCATCGCCTTGGCGAAGGCCTGCTTGAACGTGCGGCCGATCGCCATCGCCTCGCCCACGGACTTCATGTGGGTCGAGAGGCTGACGTCCGCGCCCTCGAACTTCTCGAAGGCGAACCGCGGCCACTTCACGACGACGTAGTCGATGGTCGGCTCGAACGACGCGGGCGTCGCCTGCGTGATGTCGTTGTCGATCTCCTCCAGCGCGTAGCCGACCGCCAGGCGCGCGGCGATCTTCGCGATCGGGAAGCCCGTCGCCTTCGACGCCAGCGCCGAGGACCGCGACACGCGCGGGTTCATCTCGATGACGCGGATCTCCTCGCTCACCGGGTCGACGGCGAACTGCACGTTCGAGCCGCCGGTCTCGACGCCGACGGCGCGGATGACGGCGATCGCCTGGTCGCGGAGCTTCTGGTAGAGCGCGTCGGTCAGCGTCTGCTGCGGCGCGACGGTGACGCTGTCGCCGGTGTGCACGCCCATCGGGTCGATGTTCTCGATCGAGCAGACGATCACGACGTTGTCGTGGTGGTCGCGCATGACCTCCAGCTCGAACTCGCCCCAGCCCAGCACCGACTCGTCGAGCAGGATCTGCGTGATCGGCGACGCGTCGAGGCCCGTCTGGACCATCCGCTGGAACTCCTCCTCGGTGCGGGCGATGCCGCCGCCGCGGCCGCCGAGCGTGAACGCCGGGCGGATGATGATCGGCAGGCCGAGGTCCGGCAGCGCGCTCTGCGCCTCCTCGATCGTGTGCGCGATCGTGGACTTGGGCATCTTCAGCCCAGCCTCCTCCATGCACGTGCGGAAGAGGTCGCGGTCCTCGGCGCGGTTGATCGCGTCGTAGTTCGCGCCGATGAGCTCGACGTCGAACTTCTCCAGCGTGCCGTCCTCCTGCAGCGCCTTGGCGAGGTTCAGCGCGGTCTGCCCGCCGAGCGTCGGCAGCAGCGCGTCGGGGCGTTCCTTCTCGATGACCTTCGCCACGACCTCGGGGATCAGCGGCTCGACGTAGGTCGCGTCCGCGAACTCCGGGTCGGTCATGATCGTCGCCGGGTTGGAGTTCACGAGGACGACCTCGTAGCCCTCCTCGCGCAGCACCTTGCACGCCTGGACGCCCGAGTAGTCGAACTCTGCTGCCTGTCCGATCACGATCGGGCCGGAGCCCAGGATCATGATCCGGTGAAGATCGTCACGCCGCGGCACTGATCTGCTCCAAGAAACGATCGAAGAGGTACAGGGAGTCGTGCGGACCGGGGCCCGCCTCGGGGTGGTACTGGACCGTCCCGCCCGGGACGTCGAGCAGGGTCAGCCCCTCGACGGTGCGGTCGTAGAGGTTGAGGTGCGACAGCTGCGCCTCCCCCACGTTCGTGTTCCAGCGCAGCGGTTCGTCGGTGTCGAGCGTGTGCTGCCCGCCCGGGCCGACGACCGCGAAGCCGTGGTTCTGCGACGTGATCTCGATCTTTCCCGTCTGGAGGTCCTTGACCGGATGGTTCGCGCCGCGGTGGCCGAACGGGAGCTTGAACGTCTCCAGCCCGACCGCGCGGCACATGAGCTGGTGGCCGAGGCAGATGCCGAACGTCGGCTTCTGGCCGATGAGCTCGCGCAGCGTGTCGACGACGTAGTCGAGCGTCGACGGGTCGCCGGGCCCGTTGGCCAGGAAGTACGCGTCGGCGTCGCGGCTCAGCAGCTTGCTCGCGGGCGTGGTGGCCGGGTGCAGCTCCAGCACCGCGCCGCGCTCGACGAAGTTGCGCACGATCGACAGCTTGATCCCGGTGTCGATCGCGACGATCCGCGGCCCGCCGACGTTGGCCTCGCCGTGCACGCTCATGGTCTGCGGGGTGACCTCGCGGACGAAGTCGCTGCCGGCCATCGGCGGCTCCGCGGCGATCAGCTCGCGCGCGGTGTCCTCCGCCATGTCGCCGGGGAACACGCCACCGCGCATCGCCCCCGCGTCGCGGATGTGCGTGACGAGCGCGCGGGTGTCGACGCCGCTGATCGCGACGATGCCGCAGTCGGTCAGCCAGTCGCACCAGCCTGCCTCGGCGTCGGGCGCGTCCTCGCGGTTGGTCGCCTCGCGCATGATCGCCGCGCGCGCCCACACCCGGTCGGACTCCATCGCCGCCTGTGAGACGCCGTAGTTGCCGATGTGCGGGTAGGTGAACGTGATGAGCTGCCCGGCGAACGACGGGTCGGTCATCGACTCCTGGTAGCCGCTCATCCCGGTGGTGAAGACCACCTCGCCGACGGCATGCCCCTCGGCGCCGACGGCGTCCCCGTCGAAGCGGGTCCCGTCCTCCAGCAGTACGTACGCGGTCCGCATTATTTGACCAAACTTTGGATGAACTTGAACTCGGGTGAGCCGGCGCGTTCGAGCAGCTCGAACAGCGCGGCCTCGGTGGTGGTGACGGTGGCGCCAGACCGCTCGAGCCGGGCCAGCGCCCGGTCGCGATCCTCGGGCGCACGTGACGACACGGCGTCGGCGACGATGTGCACGTCGATGCCGTCGGCCATCAGGTCGTGCGCGGTCTGGCTGACACAGACGTGCGCCTCGATCCCGACGACGATCGCCTGCCCGCGGCCGGCCAGCTCGAAGCCCTCGGCCCGAGCCGCGCTGAACACGGTCTTCTCGATCGGATCGCTGTCGTCGGGCAGATGGTCGGCGACCTCGGAGACCGTCGCGCCCAGGCCCTTCGGGTACTGCTCGGTGACGATGACCGGGACGCCCAGCTCCCGCGCCCCGCGCACGAGCTTGACGGTCTGCGCCACGACCTCGTCGAACCGCTCGACGGCGGGCCGGAAGCCCTCCTGCACGTCGACGACCACGAGGGCGGCGCGATCCCGCTTGAGCAGACTCACGCGGCCGCCAATCGCAGCGACCGCTCGCGGAAGGCGACCGCGCCCGCCGCGACCGTGAGCAGGACGGTGCCGTACAGCTCGCGCCCCGCGAAGCAGCAGTTCTCCGACCGGCTCTCGTACCCGTGCTCGCCCACGGTCCACGTTGCCTCGAGGTCGAGCAGCGTCAGGTCGGCGGTCCGCCCGACCTCGATCGCGGGCACCGGCAGGTCGATCGTCGCGGCGCCCGCGCTGAGCTTGTCGACGACGAGCTCCAGCGGCAGCACCCCGGGGCGGACCAGCTCGGTATAGACCGACGCGAACGCCGTCTCCAGGCCGGTCGTCCCCATCGGCGCCTGCTCGAACGGGACCTCCTTCTCGTCGCGCGCGTGCGGCGCGTGGTCCGTCGCGATGCAGTCGACGGTCCCGTCCTTCAGTCCGGCGATGAGCGCCTGGCGGTCGTCCTCCTCGCGCAGCGGCGGGTTCATCTTCATGCTCGTCGACATCGAGCGGACGTCCTCGTGCGTCAGGCACAGGTGGTGCGGGCTGGCCTCGCACGTGACCTGCACGCCGTGAGACTTCGCCGCCGCGATCGTCTCGATCGACCCGCGCGCGCTGAGGTGCTGAATGTGGATGCGCCCGTGCTCGTAGCCGGCCAGCGCGCAGTCGCGGGCGATCATCGTCGTCTCAGACACGCTCGGGATCCCCGCGATGCCGAGCAGCGCGCTGACCGAGCCCTCATGCATCGACCCGGGTCCGGACAGCGCCGGGTCCTCCTCGTGCAGCGCGATGACGCCGCCGCACAACCGCTGGTACTGCAGCGCCTTACGCATCATCCCGGCGTTCGTGATCGGCTTGCCGTCGTCGCTGAAGGCGATCGCGCCGAGCTCGCGCAGCTCGGCCATGTCGGTCAGCTCCTCGCCGGCCATCCCGCGGGTGACCGTCGCGACGAACCCAACGGGCACGCGCGCCTCCCGCGCGGCGGCGTCGATCAGCGCGCCGAGCACCGGGGCGCTGTCGATCGTCGGCGAGGTGTTCGCCATCCCGACGACCGCGACGAACCCGCCGGCGGCGGCGGCGCGGGTGCCGGTCTCGAGGTCCTCCTTGTACTCCTGCCCGGGCGTGCGCAAGTGCACGTGCGGGTCGACGAAGCCGGGCACGAGCACCTTGCCCTCGGCCTCGATGACCTCGGCGCCCTGCGGCGCGTTGAGCGTGCCGTGCTCGGCGAGCTGGGCGATCTCTCCGTCGCGGACGAGGACGTCGAGCGCGGTGTCGATCCCGGCGCGCGGGTCGAGGACCCGGGCGTTGCGGATGAGCAGCGTCGCGGCGGGCGCGGGGGCGCAGACGAGCGAGGTCATGCGAGCTGGGGCTCCTCGGGGCTGGTGACGCGGTCGTCTGCGGGCGCGCCGGAGAGCAGCTCGTAGAGCACCGCCATCCGCACGACGACGCCGGCCTTGACCTGCATCGTGATGACGGCCTGCGGCGAGTCGACGACCTCGCCGGACAGCTCGACCCCGCGGTTGACCGGGCCGGGGTGCATGAGCACCTGGCGCGGGCCCAGGCGGCGGCCGTTGATCTGGTACCGCGCGGCGTACTCGCGGAGGCTGGGGACGTACGCGTCGTGCATGCGCTCGTTCTGCATCCGCAGCGCGTAGACGACGTCGGCATCGCGCAGGCGCGTGAGGTCGTACTGCACCTCGCAGCCGAGGGCCTCGATCCCGCGCGGGATGAGCGTCGGCGGACCGCACACGGTGACCTTCGCGCCCATCTTCTGGAACGCCAGGATGTTCGACCGGGCGACTCGCGAGTGCGCGACGTCGCCCACGATCCAGATGGAGCGGCCGTCGAGCCCGCCGAGCTTCTGCTTGAGCGTGAAGACGTCGAGCAGCGCCTGGGTCGGGTGCTCGTGCTTGCCGTCGCCGGCGTTGACGACCGCGGCGTCGGTCCAGTTCGTCACCATCGTCGCCGCGCCCGCCCACGGGGTGCGGACGACGACCGCGTCGGGCGAGTGCGCGGCGAGCGTCAGGACCGTGTCCTTGAGCGACTCGCCCTTCTCGACGCTCGACCCGGACGCGGCGAAGTTCACGACGTCGGCGGACAGGCGCTTGGCGGCGAGCTCGAAGCTCGACCGGGTCCGCGTCGACGCCTCGTAGAACAGGTTCAGGACGGTGCGGCCGCGCAGGGCGGGCACCTTCTTGATGTGGCGGTCGGTCACCTCGCTGAACGCCTCGGCGCGTTCGAGGATGCGCTCGATGTCGTCGCGCTCGAGGTCCTCGATCGAGATCAGGTGCCGGGTCATGCGACCGCCTCCTCCTGCTCGCGAATGGTCACGTCATCGACGCCGTCGAGCTCGGTCACGCGCACCTGGACCCGTTCGCTGCGGCTGGTCGGCAGGTTCTTGCCGACGTAGTCCGGGCGGATCGGCAGCTCCCGATGGCCGCGGTCGGCGAGGACCGCCAGCTGGACGCGCGCCGGGCGGCCGTAGTCGAAGATCGCCTCGATCGCCGCGCGCACCGTGCGCCCCGTGTAGAGGACGTCGTCGACGATCACGATCGTGCGCCCGTCGACGTCGAAGTCGAGCTTCGTGCTGTGCAGCACGGGCGCCTCGGCCCGGCCGGCCATGCCGAGGTCGTCGCGGTAGAACGCGATGTCGACCTCGCCGAGCGGGATCTCCGTCTCCAGCAGGTCGCCGAGCAGCTTGTGCAGCCGGGCGGCGAGGAGGGCGCCACGGCGCTGGATGCCGACGAGCGCGAGGTCCGCGGCGGTGGCCTGCGGATTCTTCTCGACGATCTCGTGGGCGATGCGCACGAGGGTGCGGCGCACGTCGTCGTGGTCGAGGACGACCTTGGTGTCGGACAAGCGGTCTGGGGCTCCTTCCGGCCTCGCGGGACCGGGTTTAAGGAACGGGCGGGGTTATGGAGCCGACCCTAGCACGCGGGGCCGTCGAAATCCGACGTCAGTTGGCCGCCGGCGCGGGGTCTGGCGCGGGGCGCCGCGGGGGTTCCCAGCGGTGCAGCTCCGGCTCGCCGCGATCGGGCAGCGGGACCTCGATGCTGTCGAAGTCCCTGGGCACTTCCGTGCGGGCGAAGACGGCCCGCGCCTCGTCGCGGATCTCCCGTCCGTGGTACCGGGTCGACAGGTGCGTGAGCGCGAGCAGCCCGACCTCGGCCTCCGCCCCCACCTCGGCCGCCTGGCGGGCCGTCGAGTGCCCGGTCTGCTGCGCGCGCTCGACATCCTCGTCGGTGAACGTCGACTCGTGCACGAGCACGTCGGCCTGGTAGGCGGCGGCGACGATGTGATCCGTCGGACGCGTGTCGCCGCTGAAGACCAGCCGCCGGCCGCGGCGCTCGGGGCCGATGACCTGATCGGGGTGCACGCCGTTGACGGTCTCCCCCCGCTGCAGCCGCCCGAAGTCCGGGCCGAACTCCACGCCCAGCTCCTTGGCCAGCTCGGCGTCGAACCGGCCCGGCCGCGTGTCCTCGACGACGGCGTAGCCGAACGCGGTGCCGCGATGGCGGACGGGGATCGCGGTGATGCCGTAGCCGTCGCGGCGCACCTCCTCATCTGGTTCGAGGTCGGTGAAGCTCAGCCCGTACGACGGCCGCCCGAAGACCACCCGGAATCGTTCGAGCAGCGCCTTGGTGCCGGGCGGGCCGTGGACGATCAGGGGCCGCTCGCGCTCGCGCAGCTCGAACGTCTTGAGCATCCCCAGCAGGCCGAGCCAGTGGTCGGCGTGGTGGTGCGTGATGAAGATGTCGGTCAGGTCGGCCAGGCCGTCGGAGCGCAGCAGCTGGCGCTGGGTGCCCTCACCGCAGTCGATGAGGATGCGGTCGGCGCCGAGGCGCACCAGCGTGGCGGGCAGCCCGCGCCGCGCCGACGGCACCGATCCGCCGGTGCCGACGAAGAAGATCGAGAGGTCCATCGGGAAGCCGAGGGTACCGCCCACGCCGCGTGGGCAGGCCGCGCGCACCCTGTGAAAGATCGAACATCGTTCAACGATCTGTGATTAGCCTCGACGCTCTCGGTCAGGTACTCGGCCGAGGCGCCGACCGTTTCCACGGTCCGTCGCCCACTGTCCCAGGGAGGACCTCATGCATCCAGCACGACCCATCACCAGGGTCGCGCGGGCCTGTGCGCTCGCCGCGTCGGCCGCCGCCCTCGCCACGCCGTCGTCCGCGCTCGCGGCGCCCGCGACCACGTCGCTGCCCGACCTCCTCAGTCCGGGCCTGCGCGCCGCGGCGGCGCAGGCCGGGAGTCTGCAGGAGAGGCTCGCTGCCCCGTTCGGTGACGCCCGGCCCGCCGGCGGCCATGCCCCCGGAGAGGTGATCGTCACCTTCCACCCGAGCGTCGGTGCGCCCCAGCGCGCTGCGTCACTCCGCGCCGTCGGAGCACGCGTGATCAAGGACCTGGGAACGGATCGCCAAGTGCTCGTCGCGCTGCCCAACGCCGTGCCGACCGCCACGGGGCGCGATGCGCTCGAGCGCCAAGGCGCCGTGGAGGACGCGTCCCTCAACGCAAGCGCGACCTTGCTCGCGACGTCCAACGATCCCCTGCTGAAGGATCAGTACGGCCTCTGGAGCCCGGCCGCCGGCGGGTTCGGCTCCCCCGACGCGGACATCGAGGCGACGGCGGCATGGGACCAGAGCACGGGCGCCAGCGTCCTGGTCGCAACGGTGGACAGCGGCATGGACCTCGAGCATCCCGATCTGGCTCCGCAGATCGCCTACAACGCCGCGGAGATGGGTGGCGGCAAGGAGAACGACAGAGAAGACAACGACGGCAACGGCTACGTCGACGACTGGCGCGGCTGGGACACGGGCAACGACGACAACGATCCGTCGGCCTACGGCGCCGGAACGGCCAATCAACACGGCACCCACGTCGCCGGCATCATCGGCGCGCGCGGCAACGACGGTTTCGGCATCAGCGGCGTCGCACCCGGGATCCGCGTGCTTCCCGTGCAGGTCCAGATCGGCGGCGATCGCGGCGCTGTCAGCGGCCCCTTCGTCGGTGACTTCCTGACGGCGGACATCGTCGAAGGCATCCACTACGCAGGCAAACGCGGCGCCGATGTCGTCAATCTGAGCCTGGGCGTCTTCGACGCCGAGTCCATGAACGCGATCGCCGAGGCGATCGTGACCTACCCGAACACGCTGTTCGTGGCAGCCGCGGGCAACTCGAGCCAGAACCGTGACGTGACGGCTCTGGCACCGTGCACCCTCCCGCTCTCCAATGTCCTCTGTGTGGGCTCGTCGAACGATCGCGGGCAGATCTCGTCCTTCTCCGACTACGGCCGGAAGAGCGTCGACCTGTTCGCGCCCGGCGAGCGGGTCGTGTCAACCGTCCATAACGGCGAGCACATCGCGATGAGCGGCACGTCGATGGCGACGCCCGTCGCCGCCGGCGCCGCCGCCGTGTACAAGTCCAAGAACCCGGGTGCCAGCCCGGGCCAGATCAAGTCGGCCCTCATGAGCTCGACCGATCCGATCAAGGACGCGACCGCGAAGTCCGTCACCGGCGGCAGGTTGAACCTCGCGGCCGCGCTCCAGGTCGCACCCACGCCGCCGACGGCAACCGTCAGCGTCGCGGACGGCACGCTGCGCTACACCGGATCGGGGACGACGCCGCACGTCGCGACCGCCCGGATCGACGGAGCCGACATCGCGGTGCAGTCCCGCGCCGCGCTCACGGTCACCGCGCCGTGCACAAGCGTGGCGGGCGGCGCGCGGTGCCCGGCGTCGGGCGTCACCTCCATCCGCATGACCGGTGCCGCCGGCAATGATCGATTCGTGAACGACACCACCCTGCCCGCTGCGCTGCTCGGCGCCGCCGGAGCCGACACGCTCCTCGGCGGCACCGCCGGGGACACCTTGAGCGGAGACGACGGCGACGACACGCTCCAGGGCTTCGCAGGTGGTGACACGTTCAACGGCGGCACCGGTACCGACACGGTCACCTACGCCGAACGCGACGCCGCCGACGTGGTCAACGCGAGCCTCGACGCCCAGCGCAACGACGGAGTGGGCTCCGAGGCCGACCTGATCGGCGGGGACGTCGAGAGCGTGGTCGGCCACACCGGCCCCGACGTTCTGTCCGGAGGAACGGGAGCCGATCGCCTCTACGGGCTCGGCGGCGACGACGTGCTCGCAGGGCTCGGCGGCAGCGATGTGCTCGACGGCGGCCAGGGCCATGACCGCGTGCACTACCTCAGCGCGCCCTCGGCCGTGACGGTCAATCTCGCGGGGGCCGCGCCGCAGGCAACGGGCGGACACGGGTCCGACACGCTGTCCGCCGTTGAGGGCGTCGTCGGGTCGACGCACAACGACACCCTGACCGGCGACGCGGGCGCGAACACCCTGGACGGTTACTACGGGACCGACCGACTCGACGGTGCCGCCGGCTCGGATTGGTTCGAGGCGGCCTACGCCACCTCGTTGTCCATCGACCTGCGCGTCACCGGCGGCCAGGCCGCCGGTGCCACCGGCCAGAAGACGCTTGTGGGCATCGAGAACGTTCTCGGCACGGACGGCGCGGACGTCCTCGTCGGCAACGCGGGCGCGAACATCCTCGCGCCCGGTCTCGGGAACGACACGGTCAACGGCGTCAGTGGCGACGACACCGTCAACTACAGCGCGCGTGGCCTCGTCGCTCAGGTCCCGAGCGGCGTGAGCGTGAGCCTCGCGACGACCGCGCCCCAGGACATCGGAAGCGCGGGAACGGAGACGATCCTCAACATCGACAACATCGACGACTCACCGGGCCGGGATGTCCTGACCGGCACCGACGGCGTCAACCGTTTCGTCCTCGCCGGGGGCGATCTCGACAAGGTCGACGGGCGTGCAGGCACGGACCGCGTCGAGCTGTCGCGGCGTCAGCCGACCTACAAGGAGACGACCACGACGACGTCTGCGACGGACCCGACGGCGCCGCCGGCGTCGGGCGCGACCATCGGACTGAAGAACGTCGAGACCACGATCGGGACGCCGTCGAAGGATGTGTTCGTCAGTGGGCCCGGCAACGACACGTTCGACGGTGGGCCGTTCACAGACAAGCTGTCGTACGCTGACGCTCCCGCCGGCGTGCGGATGTCGCTCGGCACCACGCAGGCCCAGAGCACGGGCCCCGCCGGGACGGACGCGGTCGCGAAGGTCGAGAACCTCGAAGGCTCGCTGTTCAACGACACGCTCACCGGCAGTGCCCTGCGGAACGTCATCAACCCCCGTGCGGGTGCCGACACCGTCGACGCGGGGGGCGGCTCCGACCTCGTGATGGCTCTGGATGCGGAGTCCGACACCCTCGTGTGCGGCGAGGGCGAGGACTTCATCACGCAGGACTACGGGACGCTCGACATCATCGACGTCTCGTGCGAACCGAAGCTGCGCTACATCGACGAGTAGCGCCGCAGGAGCCAGGCCCGCCGCGTCAGACGCGGCGGGCCGCTCGACCGTCAGTTGCGAGCACGCCTCCTGCGTCGCCTTCAGACAGGAATTCGGGCGTGAGGGCTCACCGCTCGCCCCGACGCCCGGGGCGTCCTGCCCCAGAGCCCAGGGCCGATCACGACGGTCGTCCCGCACCGGCGCCCGCCGATCGATACCGTCCCGCGCCTCGTGAGGTCGCTACGACGTCTCCTGCTGGCGGCCTGGTCGCTCGGCGCCATGCAGTCCGCCGTCGCGCCCCCGGCCCCGGTGAAGGTCCGGCGCGCGCCCGTTCGTCCGGCTCTCGAGCCCGCCCCACCATTGCCGCCGAGCCCGGCGGCTCCGCACCTCAGCGACGCAGACCTCGACGCCCTCGCGCGGGAACTCGACGCTATTCGCGACGCGACGATGGCCGACCTCGGTGCGCAGGACGCGGCCTACATCCGGCGCGTGATCGCCACCCAGCGCCACATGGAGGTCGCCGGACGCCTCCTGCTGCTGTTCGCCCGCAAGCGCCCCGCGCTGATCGGCGGAACGGCGCTGCTGACCGCGGCAAAGATCCTCGAGAACATGGAGCTCGGGCACAACATCATGCACGGGCAGTGGGACT
>JAEMQS010000245.1 GCA_016463765.1 Solirubrobacteraceae bacterium
CCGCCCGGCGCCGGATCGAGCAGGTCCGGGCCGGGCTGACCGTGCTGCTGCGCCTCGACGACGGCGGCGGCCCGCCGGCCGGCGGCGAGCTGCCGCCGGCCTGAGCGCGTTGCGTCAGCGGCCGTCGACGCGCACGACCGTGTACGGCGTGTCGGGCGTCGCGGGTGTGCCGAACCGCGCGTTGACGGCGTAGATCGCCCCGCGCAAGCGCGCGATCGTCGTCGGGACCGCGAAGTCCGGGTCGGTGACCAGGCGCGTGATCCGCCCGGTCCGCAGCCGCCCGTCGAGCCGGACGACCGCGATGCGGTTCAGGCGGTTCTGCACCGCCAGCAGTGTCCGGCCGACAAGCAGCAGGCCGTCACCGTTGGCCAGGTCGCCACCGCTCAGCGGCACCTGGGTCGACACGCCGGTGGCCGCGTCGATCCGGAACAGCTTGCCGGTGCCGCTCTGCACGACGAGCAGCGTGCGGCCGCCCCGCGTGGAGACGATGCCGTTGGCCTCGAAGGTCGCCGGATCGTCGTCGTAGACGAGGTCGCCGGTGATGGGAACCGTGGTCGCCGTGGTGGCGGGCGTGCCCCGGCGGTCGATCGCGACGCGGTAGAGCTGCGGGCGCTGCGAGTCGGTGAACCACGCGGCCTCCTTCGTGACGACGACGTCGTTGACGAACGTCGGCGCCGTCGTCAGCGGGATGTCGGCCACGTCGGCGCCGGTCTTCGCGTCGTAGACGAACGCGCGGCCGGTCGGACCGCCCGCGACGAACAGGTTGCCGCGCGCCTCCTTCAGCCCGATCGCGGCGCGATCACCCGGGCGCGGCGGGACGAGGACAGCGCCGCTCCCCGTCTTCGCATCCAGGCGGTAGACGGCACCCGTCGGGATGGACCCGACGAACAGGTTCTTGCCTGAGGACGCGATGCCCTCGGGCTGCCACCCGTCGGGCAGCGAGAGGACCGACGGGGCGAGCGGGCCGCCACGCTTGGCGACAGCGGCATCGGCGGCCACCGCGGGGACGGCGACGGCCAGGGCGAGGGTGAGCAGCGAGCGAGGTCGAAGCATGCTGCCTCGCTTCCCGCTCGGTTGCGAAAAGGAACGCGGCCTGGCGCGTTCGCCGACGTTCCGTGCGCTGAGCGCAAGCTTCGTCGGCGTGAACCCTTCAGGCGAGCAGGTACCCGCGCTCGACCGCCTCGTCGAGCACCCGCTGCGCGTAGGCCCACAGCTCCGGGGAACCCCGCTCGATCACGGACACCCGGGCGCGCACCGCACCCACCGTGAGGCCCGGCGTGCGCGTCCACGACCCACCGCCCGTGCGGATGTCGTGCAGCAGCGGCATGAAGCGGTCCAGCGCGCGGGCGAAGCGCGCGTCGGCGCTCTCCCCCGCCTCGAACTCGTCCCACAGCGCGCGCAGCTCGGCGCCACGGGCCTGCGGAAGCAGCCCGAACAGCCGGTCGGCCGCGCGCTGCTCGCGGTCCTCCTGGTCGCCGTGCTCCTCGTAGAGGGGCGTGTCCCCCGCGTCGATCTCGACGATGTCGTGGATCAGCAGCATCGCGATCACGCGCGGCAGCGACACACCCGCGGGTGCGTAGTCCGCCAGCGCCAAAGCCGCCGTCGCGACATGCCACGAGTGCTCCGCGTCGGTCTCGCACCGCGAGCCGTCGAGCAGCGGCGTCCGGCGCTCGACCGACTTCAGCCGGTCGAGCTCCAGGACAAAGGTCAGAGCCTCATCGAGGCCCGACACCATCAGTGTCCGACGGTCGAGTCCTCGGCGACGGCGATGAACGCCTCCCAGCGGCGCTTGTCGCGCGCGGCGCGCTCGAACTC
>JAEMQS010000046.1 GCA_016463765.1 Solirubrobacteraceae bacterium
GGCTCGGGCAAGTCGACGATCATGAAGCTGCTCATCAAGGAGCGCGAGCCCACGACCGGCGAGATCCGCGTCGCGGGCCGCAACCTGGCCGATCTGACGCAGAAGCAGGTCCCGTACTACCGCCGCAACCTCGGCGTGGTCTTCCAGGACTTCAAGCTCCTGCCGAACCGGACCGTGTACGACAACGTCGCGTACGCGCTGTCGGCGACCGGCGCGAACCGCAAGGAGATCCGGGCGAAGGTGCCGGACATCCTGCGCCTCACCGGCCTGGCGACGAAGCTGCACAACTACCCCGACCAGCTGTCGGGCGGCGAGCAGCAGCGCGTCAGCGTGGCGCGCGCGTTCGTCAACCATCCGCCGCTGCTGCTGGCCGACGAGCCGACGGGCAACCTCGATCCCAAGACGTCCATCGGGATCATGCAGCTGCTCTACCGGATCAACCGCACGGGCACGACGGTCGTCGTCGCGACGCATGACGCGCAGCTCGTCAACCGCGCGCGCCGCCGCGTCATCGAGCTGCACGCCGGCCGGATCATCCGCGACGAGGCCACCGGCCTGTATGCGCCGACCGAGCAGTCGACGAAGGAGTTCGGCGCGATGATCAAGCCGCCGACCGACGAGTTCGAGGCGATCATGGACTCCACGTTCCCTGCCGACGTCCCGCCGCGGGAGATCTAGACCACCATGGGCTTCTTCCTTCGCGAGGCGTGGCGCTCGCTGCAGCGCAACGCCGTTCCGTCCTTCGCCGCGATGGCCTCGGTCGTCGTCACGATGCTCGTCCTCGGGGTCTTCATCCCGATCATCCAGGCGACCACCGGCGCCGCCAACGACGTCCGCAGCAAGGTGCTCGTCGACGTCTATCTCAAGACGAACGCCAAGGACGCCGACGTCGAGCGCGTCCGCCAGGTGCTGGCCAGCGACACGCCGCACGTCGGCAACGTGACCTTCATCAGCAAGGCCGACGCGTACGCCGAGGAGAAGAAGCGCAACCCCGAGGCCTATGAGCTGCTGGGCTCCAACCCGCTGCCGGACACGTTCCGCGTGACGCCGGACAAGCCGGAGAACGTGCAGGCGCTGCGCGACGCGCTCGCGCCCATGACCGCGAGCGGCTCGCGCACGACCACCGACCCCGCGATCGGCGAGGTCCGCAACCGCCGCGAGGAGACCGACAAGATCCTGTCGGCCACGCGCGTCGTGAAGCTGACCGTCGGCGTGCTCGCCGTGCTGCTCGTGCTCGCCAGCGTCCTGCTGATCGCGAACACCATCCGCCTGTCGATGTTCGCCCGGCGTCGTGAGGTCGAGGTGATGAAGCTCGTCGGCGCGACCGACTGGTTCATCCGCTGGCCGTTCATCATTGAGGGCGTGCTCGTCGGGGCGATGGGCGGCGTGCTCGCCGTGCTGCTGCTCGGCGTGGGGAAGGTCGCGCTGCTCGACCCGCTGGCCGCGGACTTCGCGCTGCTCAGTTCGCCCGAGACGATCAACTTCCCCCTGCTCATCGCGATCATCCTGGGGGCGAGCGTCGGCGTCGCCGCACTCGGCTCGGGACTGTCGCTGCGCCGCTTCCTCCGGGTTTAGGTTCGTTCAGGCGACGGAGGGCTCTCCTTTAGGAAGCCCTCCTAGCCTCGAAGGTCATGCGCCGCTGGTCCACGTTGCTCCTCGTCCTGCTCCTGCCCGTCGTGTTCGTCGGGGGCATCTGGCTGGGTGGCCATCCGACGGTGCTGCCCGGCCCGGTCCGGGACGTGCTCGTGGACGACCAGGTGTCCGTGGTCGCCGAGGCGATGGACCGCGTCGGCGACGACTACTACCGCAAGGTCTCCGACGAGGACATCGCCGACGCGGCGGTGGGCGGCATCGTCTCGTCGCTGAAGGACCGCTTCAGCGCCTACCTGGATCCGAAGGACTACACGCAGTACGCCGACGTGCGCGACAGCCAGTTCAGCGGCGTCGGCCTGGGCGTGCAGGGCAACGAGGCGGGGCTGCGCATCGCCACCGTCTACGACGACTCGCCCGCCGAGCAGGCCGGGCTGAAGACCGGCGACATCATCACCGCCGCCGACGGCACCACCCTGCGTGGCAAGTCCGAGAGCGCGTCGACGGCGCTCATCAAGGGTCCGGAGGGCACCGAGGTCACGCTGACCGTACGGCGCGGCGAGCGCGAGTTCGAGCGCAAGATGCGCCGCGCGCGGATCACGGTCCCGGCCGTGGTGAGCGAGACGGTCAAGACCGCCGATGGGGACGTCGCGGTCATTCGCCTCGCGTCGTTCTCCAGCGGCGCGCACGGCGAGCTGTACGCGGCGATCCGGAAGGCCGAGAAGGACGGGGCCAAGGGCATCGTCTTCGACCTGCGCGGCAACCCCGGCGGCCTGGTGAGCGAGGCGCGGCTGGTGGCCAGCGCGTTCCTCGAGGACGGGGAGATCGTCACGACGCGCGGGCGCAACGTCCCGACCCGCACCTTGAACGCCACGGGCGATCCGGTGGCGCCGGACATCCCGGTGGTCGTGCTCGTGGACAAGGGCAGCGCCTCGGCGGCGGAGATCGTCGCGGGCGCGCTGCAGGACCGCGACCGGGCCGAGCTCGTCGGCGAGCGCACGTACGGCAAGGGCGTCTTCCAGGAGATCACCCCGCTGCGCAACGGCGGCGCGCTCGACATCACCGTCGGCCAGTACTTCACGCCGAGCGGGCGCAACCTCGGTGGCAGGGGAACCTCCCGCGGCTCCGGCTTGCAGCCCGACGTCAAGGCCAAGGACGACGCCGACACCGAGCGCGACGAGGCGCTGGATCGCGCCGTGCGCGAGCTCCGCTCGGAGCTGTGAACCGGCCGCAGACGGTCGGCGTCCTGCGCTCGAAGGGGCGCTTCATGGTCGTCGAGCCGCTGTTCGAGCGGGGGCGGCCCGTCACCGTCGAGCGCGACAAGCGCTACGCGCTGGGCGACGTCGTCGTCGTGGGTCCGGGGCGCGGCGGCAAGCGCGCCCGGGTGGTCAAGCGCCTGGGCAAGCCCGACAACGCGTCGGTGGTGCTCGAGGCGCTCATGCTCGACCGCGGCCTGCGCCGCAGGTTCGACCCGCTGATCGACCGGCGGGCCGCAGAGGCCCGTGACGCCGGCGGCCACCGCCACGACGTGCCGCGTCGCGACCTGCGCGACCTGCCGACGTTCACGATCGACCCCGCCACGGCCAAGGACTTCGACGACGCGATCAGCGCCGAGCGCCGCGACGACGGCGCTATCCGCGTCTGGGTCCACATCGCGGACGTCAGCGCGTTCGTCGAGCCGCGGTCGCCGGTCGACCGCGAGGCGATGCGCCGCAGCACGAGCGTCTACGTCCCCGGCCGGGTCGAGCCGATGCTGCCCGAGGCGCTCTCCAACGACGCGTGCTCGCTGGTCCCCGGGCAGGACCGGCTCGCAGTTACCGCGGAGCTCGACCTGCGTGACGGCGCCTGCGTGCGCGCCGCGTTCTTCCGGTCGGTGATCCGCAGCGACGAGCGACTGGACTACGACCGCGTGGACCGGATCTTCGCGGGGTCCGAGCCCGCGCGCGACCCGTGGGCCGCACCGCTCGCCGCCGCGCGAGAGGCTGCGGCGGCGCTGCATGAGGTGCGGCTGCGCGGCAGCGCGCTGGAGCTCAGCACCGCCGAACCGGAGTTCGTCTTCGAGGCGTCAGGCCACATCCACGGGCAGAGCGAGAGCCAGCAGACCGAATCGCATCGCGTCATCGAGCACCTCATGATCGCGACGAACGAGCAGGTCGCGTCGCTGCTGTCCGGGCGCGGGATCCCGACGCTCTACCGCGTGCACGAGCGGCCCGAGGGCGAGGCGGTGCGCAAGCTCGTCGCGCAGCTGGAATCCCTCGGCGTGCCGGCTCCGGAGGTCCCGTCCGGCCTGTCCCGCGCCGACGCGGCGGAGCTCGTCGCCGAGTGCTCACGCACGGTGGACACGTTCGTCCGCGAGACGGGGCACGGCCGGGTCGGCCTGACCTTCCTCGTCCTGCGTGCGCTGAAGCAGGCCCGGTACCACCCGCGCAACCTCGGGCACGCCGGCCTCGGGCTCGAGCACTACTGCCACTTCACGTCGCCGATCCGCCGGTACCCCGACCTCATCTGCCACCGCGCGCTGCTCGCGGCGATCGGGGCCGGGGAGGAGGCGCCCCGTGCCGACACCATGGACGAAGCCGCGGAGTGGACGAGCACCCGCGAGCGCGACGCCATGACGATCGAGCGCGACGCCGACCGGGTCGCGCGCTGCTTCCTGCTCGAACGCCAGTTGCTGCAGGACGCCGGGCCGTTCGACGGCGAGGTCACCGGGGTGATCGGCGCGGGCGCGTTCGTGCGTTTCAGCGGAGGCCACGAGGGCCTGATCCCCGTACGACGGCTCGGGGACGGCTGGTGGGACCTCAACGAGGAGGGGACGATCCTGCACGCGGGCGACAGCGGTCGCCGGATCCGGCTGGGCGACAGCGTGCGCGTCGTGGTCGACCGGGTCGACGCGCCGCGAGGGCGCGTCGACCTGCTGCCCGCGGGTGAACGGCGAGCTAGCGGCGGCGGAACGGATCGACGTAGACGTCGTCGATCGTGATCGGCGCGCCCTGCGCCGTGATCCGGAGCGCGAGCGTGCCGCCGGTCAGCAGCGGGAGGCCCGACAGCGTCAGGATCTGATGGGTCGGCTTCCAGTCGCGGTTGGGCATGACGACGCCGAGCGTCGCACCCGCGAGGATCCCGTCCTGGTTCGGGTACAGGATGTCGACGCGCGCGCCGGCGAGGAACGGCAGCTTGCCGCCCTTCGTGAAGAGCCGGGCCGTCGGGTGGGTGAGGCCACCGCACAGGGGCGGCGTGACGACGGACGAGCCCTTGGGCATGTACAGCGCGCGGTGATCGGTCCCCGCGGTCACCTTCCACGGCTCGTTGTCCTCGACGATCGTGGCGCCGCCGGAGACGCTCCAGCCGTCGAGCGCGCCCTCGAAGTCACCGCCCGGGACGAGGGTGTAGTTCGCGTGGTCGCCCCAGCGCGCGAAGGGCTTGGACAGCACCTGGTTGCAGTCGCCGCCGGGCGTGACCGCGGCCACGGTGTCCTCGACGGCCTTCAGCGTGCCGTCCAGGTCGCCCTTGGCCAGTGCGTCGGTGGCCGACGGGACGGCCTGGCCGACGGCGTCGGTCGTGGACTTCAGCGTGGACCCGAGCGCGCCCGGGAGCGACCCGAGGAGGCTCTTCGAGGCGCTGGCCGGGGCGGCGCCGAGGCCGAGGCCGGCAAGGGCGACGGCCGAGGCGGCGAAAACGTGTGACATCCGTGTCATCTGAAACTCCGAGGTGGTGAGTGCGAGGCACGTGACTGCACCCCTGTGGGCCCCCGGAAGGCGGGAGGTAGGAAATCCGTCTGAGGGCGCCCCAGGGGTTCATCCAGTGGACGCCTGTTGCCGATTTCTGGTTTTGGATGTCCACTCTCAGCCCGGAGATCGAGGCGCTGTTCGAAGAGCAGTCGCAGCGCGAGGAGGCACGCCCGCCGCTGCGGGCGATCGTCGTCGAAGCGGTCGCGACAGCGGCGCTGGTGCTGGCAGTGTTGGCGATGCTGACGCTGTTCCCCGGTGGGGGTACGGCCTCGCCGGCGGTGCTCGCCGCCCTCGTCGTGGTCTACGCACTGGCGGCGTCGGTCCGGTTCGACGTGGGGCTCGGGTACACGTCACCGGTGCAGCTGGTCGCGATTCCCATGTGGTTCGCGGTGCCGCCCGCCTACCTCCCCGTGCTTGTGGCCGCGGGACTCGTCACCCAGAAGCTGGGCGAGCTTGCGTTGCGACGCGGCCGCAGCCATGCCGCGGGCGTCGCGATGGCGGTGCCCGACGCGTGGCATGCCGTCGGACCCGCCCTGGTGCTCGGGGCCGCGGGTGCCGCCGATCCCACGTTTGCGGACTGGCCGATCTACGCTGCGGCACTCCTTGCGCAGATCGTCGTGGACGCCGCAGTCAGCACGGCGCGGGGCTGGGCGGAACTCGGCGCGCCGGATCTCCACCTCAAGGTGATGGGCTGGGTCTGGCTGGTCGATGTCGCGCTGGCACCGATCGGGTTGCTGACCGCGGTGGCGATGGCGACCGCGCCGATCGCGCTCTTGAGCATCCTGCCGCTCCTGGGCCTCCTCGCCGTCTTCGCGCGCGAACGCGATGAACGTATCCGCCAGGCGCTCCAGCTCTCAGGGGCGTACCGCGGAACCGCGATCCTGCTGGGCGACGTGCTGGAGGCCGACGACGCCTACACGGGAGGGGAGCACACGCAGGGCGTCGTGGAGATGGGGCTGGAGGTCGGGCGGGAGCTTGGGCTTGATCCCGCCGCGCTGCGCGATCTCGAGTTCGGCTCGCTGTTGCACGACATCGGCAAGCTCCGGGTCAGCAACGAGATCATCAACAAGCCCGGCAAGTTGACCGACGCCGAGTGGGAGATCATCCGCCGCCACCCGATCCACGGCGAGGAGATGCTCGCCCGCGTTGGCGGGGCGCTCGAGAAGGTGGGCGAGATCGTCCGCGCACACCACGAGCGCGTCGACGGCGGCGGCTATCCCGACGGGCTCCAGGGCGACGAGATCCCCATGGAGTCCCGGATCATCTGCGTCTGCGACTCGTTCAGCGCCATGACGACCACGCGGTCCTATCGACCTGCGATGAGCCGCGAGGAGGCATTCGCGGAGCTCCGGCGGTGCGCCGGGGAACAGTTCGACGAGCGTGTGGTGGAGGCGCTCATCCGGGTCGTCGAGCGGCGGCCGGAGGCTCAAGTGCCCCACCTCCGCCTGGCTGCGGGCTGACGTCGCTGGAGGAATCGGGGTGTAGCCCGGTAGGAAATTCGTCTGGACGATCGGTCAGTTCGTCAACGGATGGGCAGGGATGCCGACCCAGGACACAACGTGAGTACGTTCACCCCCGAGGTCGAAGAGCTGTTCGAGGAGCAGGGCGCGCGCGAGGCGTCCGCTCCTCCTGCGCGCACCATCGCCGTGGAGCTCACGGGCGCCCTCGCACTGGTGCTCGCCGTGCTGGCCATGACCACGCTGTTCGGCGACGGTTTGATGGCCCCCCCTGCGGTGGTCGTGGGCCTCGTCATCGCCTACGCCCTGGCGGCGCTCGTCCGCTTTGACGTCGGCCTCGGATTCACGTCTCCCTGTCAGCTGGTGTTCGTGCCGATGTGGTTTGCGGTGCCACCCGCGTTCCTGCCCGTCATGGTCGCGGCGGGGCTCGTGCTCGAGCAACTCCTGACCATCGTTGCCACCAAGCGGCGCCGCCACCCCATGCGCGTGCTCAGCAGCATCCCCGACGCGTGGCATGCCGTCGGTCCCGCGTTCGTCCTCGGCGTTGCCGGCGCAACTGAGCCGACTCTGGCCGACTGGCCGATCTATGTCGCTGCGCTCGCTGCTCAGGTGCTCGTCGACTCGACCGTGACCACCGTGCGTGGCTGGGCAGACCTCGGCATCCGGCCGGAGTTGCACATGCGGGTGATGGCATGGGTGTTCGTCGTCGATGCCGCGCTCACGCCCGTGGGCCTCCTGGCTGCGGTCGCCATGGCGCAGAACCACGCAGCGCTCGTCTGCCTGATGCCGCTGCTCGGCCTCTTCGCGATCTTCGCTCGGGAGCGCGACGAACGCATCCGCCAGGCGCTGCAGCTCTCAAGTGCGTACCGCGGCACCGCGCTGCTGCTCGGCGACGTGCTCGAGGCCGACGATGCCTACACCGGCGGGGTGCACACGCAGGGTGTCGTCGAGCTCGGGCTCAAGGTGGGGCGCGAGCTGGGTCTCGGCCCGCAGCAACTCCGCGACCTGGAGTTCGGTTCGCTTCTGCACGACATCGGCAAGCTCCGGGTCAGCAACGAGATCATCAACAAGCCCGGCAAGCTGAGTGACGCCGAGTGGGCGATCATTCGCCGGCATCCGGCGGACGGGCAGGAGATGCTGTCACGCGTCGGCGGCGCCCTCGAGCAGGTGGGTGCGATCGTTCGCGCGCACCATGAGCGCGTTGACGGTGGCGGCTATCCCGACGGACTGCAGGGCGACCAGATCCCGATGGAGGCGCGCATCATCTGCGCGTGTGACGCGTACAGCGCCATGACGACCCATCGCTCGTATCGAGCGGCGATGCCTCGCGCAGAGGCGATCGCGGAGCTGCGGCGCTGCGCCGGCGAGCAGTTCGACCTCCAGGTGGTGGAGGCGCTGATCCGGGTCGTCGAGCAGACCCCGGAGGTGAAGGCTCCGCGGCTGCGCCTCGCGGTGTAGACCCGCGAGGCGCAGGTGCGGCTTCTGGGCGGTTCAACCCCAGGTGAGATCTTCTAGCGACGCATGGGCATGGGGGATTCCTCCGATCTCAGTGACAGGGTCGGACGCGACCACGCGACGTGGCATCCGGCCACGGCGCGGGTGATCTGGGGATCGTGGTCGCGATCCGTCGGACGACGGGCGGTCAGGTGGATGCGCTCACCTGCCGCGATGCGGTGAGGGAAAGGTCCGTTCCGGCCTCCAGCGCGCGGGCGGC
Source organism: Solirubrobacteraceae bacterium (assembly GCA_016463765.1). Lineage (GTDB taxonomy): Bacteria > Actinomycetota > Thermoleophilia > Solirubrobacterales > Solirubrobacteraceae > Svornostia. Next base: position 8,490 of record JAEMQS010000046.1, read on the forward strand.
CGGCCGCGAGCGCGAGACCCCGAGCGCGAGCACGACGGCGGCACCGAGTCCTCCGGCGAGGAGGTACACGGAGGCGGGCGAGAGGACCTCGCTGAGGCCCCCGCCGAGCAGGTACCCGATCCCGGGTGTCGCCAGCGCAAGGCTCTCGACGACGCCGCTGGTGCGAGCACGCATAGCTGGTGGGACGGCTTCGAGTGTCACGACGTTCAGCGCGCCCCAGAACATGCCGTTGCCCATGCCTCCCACGACGGCCGCCCCGTAGGCGACGGGGAGCGTCGTTGCGAGGCCGAGCGTGAGATACGCGCCAGCGAGCAGGAGCCCGGCGAGGACGAACGCGCCAAGCATCGCCGTACCCCGGAAGAGCGTGAAGGTGAGGCCGCCGAGCAGCAGGCCGACGCCCCAGCTCGTGAGCAGCACCGCGTAGTGCGACGTGTCGCCGCTCAGGCTGTCCTGGACGTACGGCAGGAGGATCGGCTCGTCCATGCAGAAGAGGACGAGCAGCGTCGCGGCGGCCAAGAGGACGGCTGCGATCCCGGGACTCGCGGTCAGGACGCGGAGCGTCTCGCGGACGCCCGCGGGCGCGCCTGCGTCGCCTGCGTCGTCTGCGCCGGACGCGGCCCCCTGCAGCGACCAGGTGGCGATGGCAAGTCCGGTGAACACGGTGGCGGCGACCAACACACTGGCCTGGGTCCCAGCCGCGACCGTGATGGCTCCGGCAAGCGCGGGCCCGAGGACATTGACGCCGCCGGCGCTGATGTTCAGGGCCGCGATCCCGTCGCGGAGGCGCCCGTGGCCGTCCAGCAGGTTCGATGACGCGGTGCGGGTGATGACCCGCCCGGTTGCCGCGAGCGTCGACGCGATGAAGGTGAGCAGGAGGATCACTGCGAGCGGGGCGGCCGTGCTGGCCGCCAGCGCGAGGACGGCGACGGCGGCTCCCGCGTAGAGGCCGGCCAGGACCGCGCCCAGGCGGCGCGCTGCGAGTCGGCCTGCGAGGGGCGCCAGAACGAGCGACGGGCCGAAGCGGATCGAGACCAGCAGCGCCGCAACAGCGAGCGCGCTGCCCGTCCGCTCGTACACGAACACCGCCAGCGCGATGCCCACGAGCCAGTCCGCCGCCTCGTCAAGCGTGTATGTCGCCAGAAGGCGACCGAACGGCCGGATGCGGAGAGCTGACACCACGTCAAGCGGGAACGTAGACGTACCCAGCGGGTCTGCAAGCGGTCGTTTCGCTTTTTGTCACCTTTGGGGCGAAACCTGTGCAATACGCACCGGAAAGCCGATTTCTCGGGACCCCGGTTTCCGGGACGTAGTGCCCCGCCGGGCGTTCAGGCGAGGTGCTGAGCGAGTTCGCCGAGGGCCTCGTCGAAGGCTGCGGAATGGCGATCGACGTCCGCTTCAGACGTCGCCGGGCTCATCAGGGCCATGTTGTGAAACGGCGTGATGAGCACGCCGCGGTTCAGGGCGTGGAGGTGGAGGAAGCGCTCGAGGCCGTCGTGCCCGATCGCCGCGGAACTCCCGCCGTCACGCGGCGGGTCGGGGGCGAAGCGGTACTCGGCGCGCGCGCCCAGCTGGGTGACGTGCCAGGGGACGCCGTGGCGGGTCAGCGCATCGCGTACGCCATCGGCGAATCGCTCCGCCAGCGCCGTCGTGTGCCCGAAGGCGTCGTCGGTGAGGACCTCCCGCAGGACGGCCCGCGCCGCGGCCATCGAGAGCGCGTTGCCCGCGAGCGTTCCTCCTACGCCGCCGACATCCTCGATGTCGGCGTCGCGGTCGGCCAGTATGCGCTCGGCCATGTCGGCGCGCATGCCGAAGGCCCCCGTCGGCACGCCGCCCGCGATCGCCTTGCCGAGCACAACGATGTCGGGGTCGAGCCCCCATGCGCGGGTGCACCCGCCGGCACCGGCGCTCAGCGTGTGCGTCTCGTCGATCAGCAGCAGCGTGCCGGTCGCGGTGCAGAGCCGCCGCAGCTCGTCGTGGAACCCGGGATCGGGCAGCACGATGCCGATGTTCGTCAGGGCCGGCTCGGTCAGCACGACCGCCACGTCCTCGTGGGCGAGTTCGCGCTGCAGCGCGTCGAGGTCGTTGAACTCCACGACGCGCGTCGTGTTGCGCACGTCGAACGCCGGACCCACGTTGCCCTCGCGCACGGTCGGTCGCCCGTCCTCGAGTGTGATGAAGGCCTCGTCGACCGTCCCGTGGTAGCAGTAGCTGAACACGAGGACCTTCGGCCGGCCGGTGATCGCGCGGGCCATGCGCAGCGCGAAGCGGTTGGCGTCCGTGGCGCTGACGGTGAACTGCCAGCGATCGACGCCGAAGCGGCGCGTGAGCTCCGAGCCGACCCACGCGGCATCCTCGGTCGGGAGCATCGCCGTCATCCCGCGCGCGGCGCGGTCGGCGATGGCCGTCGCGACGGCCGGCGGTGCGTGGCCGGTCATCGCCCCGGTGTCACCCAGGCACAGGTCGGCGTAGGCGTGGCCGTCGATGTCGGTGACCGTCGCCCCGCGCGCCTCGTGCAGCACCAGCGGGACCGGGGAGGCCCAGCGCAGCATCCAGCTCATCGGCACGCCGCCCAGAAGCGACTCACGGCCACGGGCGGCGTGGGCGACCGACAGCGGGTGCTCGTGCTCGAAGCGCGCGGTCTCTCGTGCGATCAGCGCGTCGAGGACGGACGCGGGCGGCGCGACGGCGGTCATGGCACCAGTATCGCCGCCGCCTCGCTAGGGCGCGACGCCAAGGATCGCCTCGGCGGCCGCCGGCGCTCCGCCGCCCTCGCGCAGCGACGCTCCGAGTGCCTCAGCCCGCGCGGCGGCGTCCCCGGCGAGCACCGCCCGCGCCGTGTCCGCGATGTGCTCCGGGCTCGGGTCGCGGCCCCGCAGGAGGCGACCCGCCCCGAGCGCCGCGACCCGCCGGGCGATCAGCGGCTGATCGGCGGTCTGGGGGAACAGCACCATCGGGACGCCGTAGGCGAGCGCCTCGCTGACGCTGTTGATCCCGCCGTGGGTGACGAACAGCCGGGTGCGTTGCAGCACCTGGAGCTGGGGCACGCTCGCGCGGATGAGCGCGTTGGCGGGCAGCGGCCCGAGGGTCGCCGGGTCGACCCGGGTGCCGATCGAGAGCAGGACCCGGCCGGGCTCGTCGGCGAACGCCTCGAGGCAGGCGCGCAGGAACGGCGCGCGCTCGTTGAACAGCGTGCCGAGCGAGACGTAGATCAGCGGCTCGTCGGCGAGGTCGTCCATCAGCGGGTCCGGCGGGCCGGGGTCGCGCAGAGGCGCGCCCACGAAGCGGACGTCGTCCCCGAAGTGGTCGGCGCCGGGCTGAAACGCGCGTGAGGTGAAGACGACCGTGCGGTCGCCGCGGTTGGACATGATCCGCAGCGGGTTGCCGGGGTCGACGCCGTGCGTGCGGCGCACCCGACGACGCGCGCCCTGCAGCCGTCGCAGGGCGCCCAGCCCGGTGGCGGTGTCGCGCGCGATCTCGAGCGCGGCCTGCGGCGAGCGGTCCATGGCGGCGTGCACGGAGAAGATGGCGCTGGAGGTCACGCACGGGACGCCGAGGATCTCGGCGGCCAGGCGCCCCCATGGGGCCATGGAGTCACAGACGACGACGTGGGCGGGCTCACTGCGCAGCTGTTCCAACGCGAACGGCACGAGCTGCTCGCAGAGCTCGGCCAGCAGCGCCGCGACCGCCGGCACACCCGGCGGCGGCGGGTCGGCGCGCTCCTCGAGGCCGGGCGGGTAGAGGACCACCGTGGCGCCGCTGGCGGCGATGGGGTCGGCGATTGAGGGTGTGGCGAACGCCCGCACCTCGGCACCACGACGTCGCAGCTCGGCCATGACCGGCAGGGTCGGGTTGACATGCCCGGGCACCGGCAGATGGAAGAACGCGACCCGCATCGCGCCCGACCCTACGCGACCCGCATAGGCTGGAGGGATGGCGAAGAAGGGCAAGCGCAAGGCCGAACCCGGCGACGTGGCGACGAACCGACAGGCGTCGTTCCGCTACGAGCTGGTCGACCGCCTCGAATGCGGCCTCCAGCTGCAGGGCACCGAGGTCAAGGCGCTGCGGACCGTGGGGGCCCAGCTGAAGGACGGCTACGTCGCGATTCGGGGCGGCGAGCTGTGGCTGCACAACGTCCACATTCCGCCCTATCCGCCGGCCGCCCGGGAGAACCACGACCCCGATCGGGACCGCAAGCTGCTGGCCAGCCGCAAGGACATCGAGAAGCTCGTCGGCCGCGTCTCGGAGAAGGGCTGGACCCTCGTGCCGACGCGGATCTACTTCAAGGGGCCGTGGGCCAAGATCGAGATCGCGCTCGGACGGGGCAAGGACCTGTACGACAAGCGCGAGACGATCAAGGAACGCGAGAGCAAGCGCGAGATGCAGCGCGCCGTGCGCGAAGCGATGCGGTAGCCGCTACGCCCCGACGGCCTCGGGCCGCGCCTCACGCGCCGCCGCCTCGGCCTGTTCGAGCTGCGCCTCGACGAGGTCGAGGCCGCTGTCCCAGAAGCCCGGGTCGGCGAGGTCGATGCCGACGATCTCCCCGAGTTCCTGCGGGGACTTCGAGCCGCCCGACGCCAGCAGCTCGAGGTACGCCGGCACGAAGGCGTCGCCGCCCTCGGTGTAGCGCTGGTAGATCGACATCGCCAGGAGCTGCCCGTACGCGTAGGCGTAGACGTAGCCCGGCGTGTTGATGAAGTGCGGGACGTACGACCACCAGGTCTTGTAGCCCTCGGTGATCTCGACGCTGTCGCCGAGCATCTCCTCCTGGGACTGCGCCCACAGGCCGCACAGGTCCTCGACGCTCAGCTCGCCCTGCTCGCGGCGCGCGGAGTGGGCGAGGTGCTCGTAGTGGTTCATCGCGCACTGGCGGAACACCGTGGCGATCGAGCCCTCGATCGACTCGGCGAGGAGCGACAGCCGCGCCTCAGGCTCCGGCGTGCGGTCCAGCAGCCGCCCGAACACGAGCGTCTCGCCGAACACCGAGGCCGTCTCGGCGAGCGTCAGCGGGGTGTGCTGCTCGAAGACGCCGCGCGGGCGCGCGAGCGCGGCGTGCACCCCGTGGCCGAGCTCGTGGGCGAGGGTCAGCACGTCGCGGCGGCGCGACGTGTAGTTGAGCATCACGTACGGGTGGGCGCTGGGGACCGTGTACGCGCAGAACGCGCCACCGCGCTTGCCCGGACGCACCGGCGCGTCGATGTACCCGCCCGTGAAGAACGACTCGGCGGTCTCACCCAGCGACGGCGCGAACGACCGGTAGGCGTCGAGGACGATCTCCTTCGCCTCGTCCCACGGGATGTCCTCGTCGTCGGCGGTCGTCACCGCCGCCATCCGGTCGTAGTCCTTGATGCGGTCGACGCCGAGCAGCTTGCCCTTCAGCGTGTACCAGCGCTGGGCCAGCTCGTAGCGGTTGCGGACGGCGTCGAGCAGCGCCTGGACCGACTCGTCGCTGGCCTCGTTGGCGAGGTTGCGGCTGGCGATCCACGACGGGTAGTTGCGCAGCCGGTCGTCGGTGGCCTTGTCGGCCATGAGCGTGTTGTAGATGAAGGCGCGGGTCCGCAGGCCGGGCTCCAGCGTCTTCGTCACGGCCTCGGCGGTCGTGCGCCGCACCTCGGCGTCAGGGGACATGAGCCGGGACAGCGCGACGTCGAGCGCGACGGGCTCGTCCTCACCGGGCAGGGGCACGGTCAGCGCGGAGACCTGCTCGCCGAAGAGCCGTGCCCACGCGCTGGAGCCCGTGACGCCCTTCTCGGTGAGGATCTTCTCCTCGGGCTCGGTGAGCAGGTGCGGGCGGTAGCGGCGCGCGGCCTGGAGGTGATGACGCGCCCGTTCCACCCCGGGGGCGGCCAGCAGGACGTCGGCGCGGTCGTCGTCGAGTTCGGCCCATTCGAGCTCGAAGAACAGGAGCTTGGTTTCGATCTGCGCGCCCTGCTCCTGCACCTTCTGCAGCAGCGCCCCGTTCGCCGGGTCGCTCGTGTCGGTGCTGAAGCGCAGCATCGCGTAGTTGCCGGCGCGCCCGATCTTGTCGCTGAGGTCCTCCAGCGCGGCGACGGCGGCGGCGAGCCCGGCACCATCAAGGTCCGCCACCTTGCCCGCGTACGTGGCGGCGAACGCCTCGGCGAGTTCGGCGGCCTCGGCGAGGAGGCGCAGCGCACCGGCTTCGCCCTCCCCGAAGACCAGCGGCTCGAGATCCCAGGCGACGTCGGCGGCTTCAGGCATGGCCCGAGGATACGAAAGGTGTGACGTGGCCCACGGAGGGAACCGCAACAACGGGACGGGGCGAGCGTTGGGAAGGGAGAGGCCGGCACTGCTCGCCGCTCTCGCTGTCCCTGACTCCGACGCCGGGAGGCTTCCTCCGTGCGCCGCGCCCCGCTCTGCCTGTCCCTGCTCGCCGCACTCGTGGCGACGCTTCTCCTGCCCTCCGCCGCCTCTGCGCGCTCGACCCAGTCCACGCTGTTCGAGGCGCCACGCGAGTTGCTCGGCGACGACGCTGCACTCCGCGCGTCCACGGCACAGGAGGTCAAGGGTCTCGGGGCCGACTGGGTGCGGATCATCCTGTACTGGAACGCCGTTGCGCCCGATGCGAACGGCACGTCCGTCCCCGCGTTCGACGAGCGCAGCGCCGCGGGCTACCCGGGCCTTGCCCGGTATGACGCCGCGATCGCGGCCGCCCGCGACGCCGGCCTCCGAGTCCTCGTGACGGTCACCGGGCCGGTTCCGCGCTGGGCGACGGCGAGCAAGCGCGACCAGCGCACCCGTCCCAGCGCGACCCGCTTCGGCCGCTTCACCGAGATGCTCGCCCGCCACTACGGCACGCAGGTCAGCGCCTGGTCGGTCTGGAACGAGCCGAACCACCCGCAGTTCCTGCTGCCCCAGTTCACGAAGAAGGGCAAGAGCCGCGAGTACACCGCCGCGAAGCTCTACCGCCAGCTCTTCCAGAAGGGCGAGGCGGGCCTGGCGAAGGGCGGCAGCCGCGCGCCCGTGTTGTTCGGCGAGACCGCACCGCGCGGCACGAGCACGGCCGTCGCGCCGCTGGCGTTCATGCGGACGGCGCTCTGCCTGAACTCGAAGTACAAGAAGCGCAGCGGGTGCGGCCGCCTGAAGGCCGACGGCTTCGCCCACCACGCGTACACCACGCGCGGCGGCCCGTTCTTCACTCCGCCCGCGAAGGACGACGTGACCATCGGCGTGCTGTCGCGGCTCAACAGCGCGATCGCGAAGGCCGAGAAGGCGAAGGCGCTGCCGCGCGGCACCGACATCTGGCTGACCGAGTTCGGCATTCAGTCGTGGCCGGACAAGCGGCTCGGGGTCAGCCCGCAGCAGCAGGCCGAGTACCGCTCGATCTCCGAGCAGATCGCCTATCGCAACAGCCGCGTGCGGATGTTCAGCCAGTACCTCATGCGCGACGACAACCCGCGCCCCGGCAGCACGACCCAGCGTTACAGCGGGTTCGAGTCCGGGCTGCGTGGTCACGCGGGCGAGCTCAAGCCGTCCTACGAGGGCTTCCGCCTGCCGCTCGTCGCGACGCGCGGTTCGCGGTCGACCACGCTGTGGGGCATCGTCCGTCCGACCTCGCGCGGGACCACCGTGACGATTGACTACCGCAGCGGCAGCTCGAGCTCGTGGCGCCGGCTGAAGACCGACCGCACGAGCACGCGTGGCGTGTGGAGCACGTCGACGAGCGCGAACGCCAAGCGTCAGTACCGCGTGCGCTGGACCGACGCCGACGGGACGACGTTCACCGGGCCGCCGACGCGGTCCTACCGCGCGCCGTAGGTCAGCGGCGCGGGCGCAGCGAGAAGGTGAGGCGGCGCACCGGCGCCGCCTCGAGCGCCGCGTGCAGTGACGGCTCGTCGGGATACTCGTGTGCGTCGAGGAGCCGCCCCTCGGCGTGGACGGTGACAGTGTCCGTGACGAACGGCCACGGGTCGAGCGCACAGCCTCCGCCGAGGTCGTCGTCGGTCAGCCGCAGCTCCGTCGCGCCGCCGCCGGCGGTGGGGACGTCTCGCTGCGTGTAGGGCGCCCAGTCCAGGCACAGGGCGAGCGAGAGGGCGTCCCAGGTCCAGATGAGGCGCTGGTTGCGGTCGATCTCCTCCTCGTCGCGACCCAGCGCCGCCTGCAGGCGCTCCTGCAGTTCGCGCTGCTCACCGAGGAACGCGCGGACGTCGTCAGCGTCGGCGGGCGGCAGCGCGTCGAGGTCGCGGAAGCGCTGCAGGGCGCTGCCGTGCATCGAGCACAGCAGCGCCGCGTACGTGCTCTGGGTCAGCAGCTTGTGCGGGGCGGCGCGCCAGAGTCCGAGGTGGGTCGCGACCGGCAGGTGCATGAAGTCCCGCGGACGGCCGGTCTCGTCGTCGAGCGCGGGGCGCAGGTCCCACTCGGCCATCCCGACGTCGTGCTGCTCGGCGGCCAGGCAGACCTCCTCGCGCGGGACGACGGCGCCGAACTCGGCGTTGCCCCACACGCGGGCGAGCTGACCGGAGATCCAGGCGTGCGACGCCTGGCCGATGGCGAGGAGTCCTTCGTTGGTCGGGCGCAGGAGCATGGCGCGCAGTCTTGCCGCTGCGCCCGACCGATGTGGCGGTTCAGCCCGTCGGCACGGGCTCGCGCCGCCGCAGGACCCGGGCGAGGCCCACGCCGATGAGGAAGACGCCGAGCGTGCCCGCGAGTCCCGCGACGGCGGTCGCGGCCCGTTCGTTCGTCACACCGGGGAACGCGTAGTCCGGCACCGGCGCGTCCTCCTGGATGGCGTGCAGCGTGCCGGTCTCGGCGAAGCCTTGGTCCTCGGCGACGCGCTCGAGGCCGTCGGGGTTCGAGGAGGCGAACGGCGAGACGGCCGCGCCGACGCCGATCGCCAGCACGAGGAGCAGTCCGATGACGATCCCGAGTCTCATGCCGTCGCTCCCAGTTCGCGGCGCGCGACGAGGTCGGGACGCGCCGCGAGGACGGTCGCGATGACCGCCACCGTGATCGCGGCCTCGCCGACCCCGATGAGCGTGTGCACGCCGAGCATGGACGGGAGCACCGTGGTCAGGCCGATGGTGCCCGAGAGGGCGAGTTCGACGGACGTCGCGGTCGCCGCGGCCATGACCGAGGCCCACGAGGCGACCGCTGCGACGCCGAGGAGCCCGGCGGTGCGCTCGCGCAGTGTGCCTGCCGCGTCGAGCAGCGCCTGCGTGACCAGCGCACCGAGCACCGCCATGTTCAGCACGTTCGCGCCGAGCACGGCGATCCCGCCGTCCGCGAACGCCACGGCTTGCACCCCGAGGACGAGGGAGACCACGACGATGCCGAGCCAGGGCCCGAGCAGCACCGTCGCGAGCGCCGCGCCGAGCAGATGGCCGCTCGTCCCGCCGAGGATCGGGAAGTTGACCATCTGCAGTGCGAAGACCAGGGCGGCGGTGGCGCCGAGCAGCGGCACGCGCTTCTCGTCGAGCTCGTCACGTGCGCGGTACGCCGCGTAGCCGATCGCGCCGGCGGCCGCGACGCTCGTCACGGCGCAGACCTCCGTGCTGAGGAATCCGTCAGGGATGTGCATGGTGAGGTGCTCCGGGTCCTGGGGTGGTCGTGCACGCCGGGCAGAGGCCGGCGAGCGGGAAATGGCTGAACCGCGCCTCCCAGCCGAACGCCGCGCGCACGGCGGCGCGCACGCCGTCCATCCGCTCGGGTTCGACGGCGAGGTGCGCACCGCAGCCGTCGCACACGAGGTGCTCGCGCTCCGGTGCTCCTGCGAGGGCGTAGCCCCGGCCCGTGGCCGAGGTGCACGTGTCGGACGAGACCCACCGCTTCGAGCGTGTCGAGGTTGCGGTAGATCGACGTGAGATCACAGCGCCCGCCGAGGGTTCCGGCGAGCTCGTCCGCGGTGACCGGCCGCTCGGCGGCCAGCAGGGCGTCGATGACCAGTCGACGCGCTTCGGTGACCCGCAGCCCACGGGCGTGCAGCACGTCCACCGCGGCGCCGAGATCGGCGACGGCGACGGGCGGCACGAGCGGGGCGACGGTCACCGCCGCGACGCTAACCCAGCTGCCAGGAGCTGGCAATAGCCTGGGTGGGGTGATTCGTCACCGCCCGGGGTGATTGGTGGCGAGCGCCAACGTGCCAGGTTTGTGACGGCGGGCTCGGGGCACAGTCTTCCTAGACATGAGCACGAAAACCACCATCCACACGATGTGCGCCGCGCTCGTCGCGCTGACGTTCGCCGTCGCACCCGCAGAGGCCAAGAAGAAGGGCGGCCCCCACGGCAGCGGTCATGGCGTCGTCCTCGCCCACACCGACGCCGACACCTTCGTCTACGCCAACGGCGGCGGCGAGCTGCGTGCCGTCGACACCACGACCCTGCCGGCTGTCGGCAGCGTCGTGAAGGTCAAGGCCAAGCGCGGCGTCGCCCAGCGCATCCGCGTCACGGGCACCGCCACGAAGGCGCGCGTCCAGGGCCTGGTCACCGCCAGCGCCGCGGACAGCTTCACCGTCACCGGCAAGAAGGACGACGACGCTGCCGTGTCCGTCGCCTACGCCGCGCCGATCACCGCGCCCTCGGTCGGGCAGCGCGTGAAGGTCAACGTGACGATCGCCGGCACCACCCTCACCGCCACCAAGGTGAAGCTCAAGGGCCGCGGCGCCCTCGAGGTCAAGGGTCAGCTCACTGCGATCGACCCGACCGCCCGGACGCTGACCGTCGCGCCTGCGGGTGGCGGCACGCCGATCGTCGTCGCCGTCCCGGTCTCGAAGGACCTCACGACGTTCGCCGTCGGCCAGACGGTGAAGCTCAAGGTCCTGCTGCTCGCCGACGGGACCTACGTGCTGCAGAGCGCGAAGGGTCACGATGACCACGGCGATGACGACGACGACGATGAGAAGAGCGACAAGCGCAAGGGTCGTGGTCCGAAGAACAGCTAGCCGCCGTGGCGCGGGGCCCGGGGTCGGCTGATGGCCGGCCGCCTGGCCACCGCGCTACTGCGCACGCAGGACGACGAGCGCCTCGCGGTGCTCGCCTCCGCCGGCCACGCCGGCGCCTTCGACGTGCTCGTGTCCCGCCACGCGCGGACGCTGCACGCCGTCGCGCGCCGGGTCGCCGGGCCGGACGCCGCCGAGGACGTCACCCAGCAGGCGCTGCTGCGCGCATGGGCGTCGATCTCCGGCGGCGCGCAGGTGCGTCACCCGAGCGGGTGGCTGCACCGGATCGTGACGACCACCGCCATCGACGCCCGCCACGCCATGCCCGACGACACCGAACTTTCAGACGACGTCGCCGCCGACTTCGACCTGCCTGACGAGGTCAGCAGCGGATCGACGTGCGCCACGCGCTGGCACTGCTCGCCGCGCTGCCGGAGGAGCAGCGCGTGGCGGTGCTCGCGGCGGTGCAGGGCCGGACGAGCGCGGACGTGGCCGACGAGCTCGGCGTGAGTGAGGGGGCGGTGCGACAGCTCGCCTACCGCGCTCGCGCCGGGCTCCGCGCGGCCATGACGGCGATCACCCCGTATCCGCTGGCGGTCTGGGCGGCCCAGCGGATGACGGGCGAGGGTGCGGCGGTCGCGGCGGAAGCCGTCGGCGCCGGCGGCAGCGTGCTGGGCGGCGCGCTGCTCGCCAAGGCCGGGGCGACCGTGGCGGTCTCCGGTGCCGTGATCGCGGGGATCACGGTGTCGGACCCGCCGGCGCCCGACCGGCCGCAGCGCGACGGACCGACGGCGAGCGCGGTGGCTCCCGCGCCGCCGTCGGCTCCGCCGCCCGTGCGGTTCGCGGCGGCGTCGGCGGGTGTCGGTTCAGCGTTCAGCACGCCGGTTGCGTCGTCTCCGGACGAGCCCGCGCGCGAGCGCAAGCGGGAGCGCGTGCGGCGCGGGACCAGTACCGAGGTGTCGCGCGGACCGCGTGAGCAGGACGCCGGCCGACCGTCGGAGGCTGTGCGCAGTGAGGTGGAGTCGCCGAGCGGTCGCGGGCCTGGGATCAAGTCTGAGCGCCCACGGAAGGACCGTGAGGGATCAGACGGCGAGCGCACGGGGTCGAAGGGCCCTCGCACGCCGCGCCCACCCCGTGGCGCGAAGCGACGTGAGCCCAAGGCCGAGCGGCCCGCGAAGCAGCGCCCGGCGCGCGAGCAGAAGCCCGAGCCGCCCGTGCGCGAGCAGGGTGGCAAGGGCGGAGGCCGCGAGAAGCCCGAGAAGGCGGAGGCTCCCACGCCCCCGGTCGCCGACGACGCGCCGGCTGAGGAAATCCCGGAGAGCACCCAACCGGAAGCGAGTGTTCCGACCGATGAGTAGGATCGCCGGTCATGCGCTTCGACGAATACGTCTCCCATGACGCCGTGGCCCTCGCGGGCCTCGTGCGTGACGGTGAGGTCACGGCCGCTGAGCTGCTCGACGTCGCCCGCGGGCGCGCCGGTGACGTCAACCCACGCATCAACGCGATCGTGCGCTGGCTTCCCGACGCGGACGACCGTGTAACCGGTCCGCTGGACGGTCCGTTCGCCGGCGTCCCGTTCCTGCTGAAGGATCTCTTTCAGGAGTACGCGGGCGTCTCGGCGTCCGGCGGTTCTCGCGCGCTGGCGACCATCCCTGCCGAGGTCCACGCGACGGTCACCCAGCGGTGGCTCGACGCGGGGCTGGTGCCGTTCGGTCGCACGAACACGCCGGAGTTCGGCGCGAAGGCGATCACGGAGCCGGACCTGCACGGCCCGTGCCGCAACCCGTGGGACCTGGACCGCACGCCCGGCGGATCCTCGGGCGGGTCGGCCGCTGCGGTCGCGGCGGGCGTCGTCCCGGTGGCGGGCGCCAGCGACGGCGGCGGGTCGATCCGCATTCCGGCCGCCTGCTGCGGTCTGTTCGGCCTGAAGCCCGGGCGCGGCCTGATCCCGAACGGTCCGCTGGTGGGCGAGCCGCTGCAGGGCAGCGCAACGAACGGCGTGCTGTCGCGGTCGGTCCGCGACACGGCGGCGATGCTCGACGTGCTGGCCGGGATGGAGCCGACCTCACCGTTCGCGCCCGCCATCCCGGACGGGTGGTTCCTCGACGAGGTCGGGCGCGATCCGGGCGTGCTGCGCATCGGCGTGCAGACCAGCAGCGCGCTGCGCGAGACACTGCACCCGGAGGCGCTGCGCGCCGTCGAGGAGGCCGCGGCGCTGCTGACCGAGCTGGGGCACGAGGTCGAGTTTGTCCCCGCCCCGGTCGACGAACGCGCCCTGGCCCGCGACTTCCTGACGACCTGGTTCGTCGAAGGCTCGTATCTCGTCCGGGAGATCCGCCGCGACACTGGAGCGGGGCCCGAGGGCTTCGAGCTCGACACGCGCGTCATGGCCGCGCTGGGTGCGGCGACGAGCTCGGTCGAGCACTGCGCGGCGATCGAGCGCCGCCACGACTACGTCGCCGCGCTCGCTGGGTTCTTCGACCGCTTCGACATCCTGCTGACCCCGACGCTGGCCGAACCGCCCGTGCGCGTGGGATCGCTCGCCACGCCCAAACCGCTCCAGCTCGCCGCGCGGGTGATGCTCGCCCTCCGCGCGACGCGCCTCGGGGAGCGGTTCGGGGTCGTCGACGACCTGATCGACAAGAACCTCTCGTGGGTCCCGTTCACCCAGATGGCGAACGTCACCGGCCGCCCGGCGATGAGCGTCCCGCTGCACTGGACGCCCGACGGCGTGCCCCTCGGCGTGCAGGCCGTGGCGCCGCTCGCGGGGGAGGGCACGCTGCTGCGTCTGGCCGCCCAACTTGAGCAGGCACGCCCCTGGTTCGACCGCCGGCCGCCGGAGGCTAGACTCGGGAGGTGAAGTACACCCGGGGACGACATGGCTTCGACGTGATCGGTTCACCCGGGTGGTTGCGAGCCGAGGTTCCGGGATGGCCTCGTAAATCCCCCGGAAAAACACACGTGCGGACTCTCATGAGTACGCCCTCGCCGCCTAGCACTAGCTAGCTCTGCGAGGTTCTGGTCCCCGCCAGCCGACGGTGGGACAACCGGAATCATTCACGTCGGCTCACCCCGGAAGGTCCGCTTCCGCCGACCGGGGGACATTTCAGGAGGCTGGTCCTGAGCAACCCCGCCGGCGAGGCGAGCTCAGGATGAGATCAGAGCGCCGGACACGCTCGTAGACACCACCCTCGGTGCGGTCGCGGACGCGGGTTCGATTCCCGCCGTCTCCACTCCTGAGCCCCCGGTCCGCCGGGGGCTCCACCGTGCCGGCGCGCAGTCTCATTCCGCGGCGCGCTCACGCCCGTCGGAAGACCGCTCGGTAGCGCGGCGGCGCGCCCGAGGAGCGCACGACGTCGACCTGGTCGGCGGCCAGCCCGGCGGTCCCGAAGGCGTCGATCTCCGCCCGTGCGAGCGGCCACGGCGGGCCGTCGGGGACTTGAGCGTCGTCAGCCCTCGCCGTCGCGATCACGATGAGGGTGCCCCCGGGGGCGACCGTGCCAGCGATCGCAGCGATGGCCGCCTCGTGCAGGGCGATCGGCGTGGACTGCACGGTGAGCACCTCCACGACGAGGTCGAACGCGCGACTCCACGCCGCCGGCAGCGCGAGCAGATCGGCGACGCCGTAGTCGACGGTCGAGCCGGGGAACCGCCGCCTGGCCATCGCGACCGCCGACGGGGAGACGTCGAAGGCGACGACGTCGAAGCCCAGGCCCGCGACGAACTCTGCGTCGTCGCCGGTGCCGCTGCCGACTACCAGCGCGCGGCGGCCGGCGCCGCGCAGTCCCTCCGCCCACGCGGCGAGCAGCGGGTGCGCCTCGCCGCGATGCCACGGCAGCGCGCCGTCGCCGGCTGCGGCGGCGTCGTACATGCGCTCGAACATGGCGGGGAGGTCGGCGTCGGGCATCGGGCTCATCGGGTCCGGGGCGAAGCATCGCACCCGCCGCCGGCGGTCACCTCGACGCGAAACCCCCGATAGTTGTCGGTTTCGCGTCGAGGATGCGGCTGGCCGCGATGAGTTTCCAGCGTCCCTCGAGTCAGGACTGCCGATGCCACACGTGATCTATGAGATGGGCGTCTCCGCCGACGGCTACATCGCCGGGCCAGACGGGACCTTCGACTGGGCGACGCCCGACGAGGAACTCCATCGTTTCCACAACGCCCAGGCGCGCACGCTCTCCGGCCACCTGCTGGGCCGCCGCCTGTACGAGACAATGGTCTACTGGGAGACCGCCGACGACCCCGCGGACATCTCACGCGAATTCGCGCAGATCTGGCAGGCGCTGCCCAAGGTGGTGTTCTCGCGGACACTCGACGCGGTCGTGGGAGCGAACACGAAGCTCGCGCGCGATGACCTGCGCACCGAGCTGACCGCGCTCCGGGAGTCGGCGCAGGGCGACGTGGCGGTGGGAGGCGCCGGGCTCGCGGCCGAGGCTGCCCGTCTGGGCCTGATCGACGAGTACCGGCTGTTCGTGTACCCGGTGGCGGTCGGCGGTGGCGTCCCGTTCTTCCCGCAGGATCACCATGTGGACATGGACCTCGTCGAGACCCGTACGTTCAGCTCACGCGTCGTGTACCTGCGCTACCGGGCGGCCGGCCGATGCTGATCTGCTCGATGGGCGTCTCGGTGGACGGCTTCATCGCCGACCGTGACGGTGACTTTCAGTGGACCGCGCCCATCGACGAGCTGTTCGCGTTCCACGTGCAGGAGGTGGGCAAGCTCGGCGGCTACATGCTGGGCCGCCGGCTCTACGAGGCGATGCTCGTCTGGGAGACGGATCCGTCGATGCGCGACACCGAGGCCAAGGCCACGTTCGCCGACATCTGGTGCGCGCTGCCGAAGGTCGTCTTCAGCCGAACGCTCGACAGCGTCCAGGGCAACGCCCGGCTGGCCACGGCGCCACTGGCTGAAGAGGTGGCTGCGGTACTCGACGCCACCGACAAGGACGTCTCGATCGGCGGCGCCGGCCTGGCGACGCAGGCGTTCGAGCTCGGCCTGCTCGAGGAGCTGCGCATGTTCCGCTATCCGGTCGTCGTCGGTGGCGGCACGCCGTACCTCCCGCCGGTCACCGAAACCGTCCGGCTGGACCTGATCGAGACCAGGACGTTTGGTGAGCGCGTGATCTACGAGCGCTACCGGCGCACCCGTCGCCCGTGAGGCCCGCCGCTGCCCAGGTCAGCGAGTGGCGAGAAACGCCGCCTCCGCCTGCCCGAGCTCCGTCGTCGGCGCCCCACCATGCAGGTACTCCGCCGCGATCGCGCCCCAGTTCGCCCCAGCCCGCAGCTGGCTGAGCGTGACCGCGACGATCCCGTGCATCCGCCGGATCAGCAGCGACTCCGGCGGGAGCGTGAACTGGTTGACCTGGAGCTTCGCGGCGGCACGCGCGTCGGCGTCGGGGCGCTCGCGCGCGCGGTGGTCACGGCTGTCCTCCGGAGAGAACCGACGCTCGCCGGGCCGGGCGTACCAGCCGATCGCCATGCGCATCACCCGCAGCGCCCAGTCGGGATCGACCACCTCGGACCGGTCGGCCGGGAGATAGTCACCGGCGATCAGCGCCGCCTTCACCGCGGCCGAGTCATCGTTGCGCACGGCCGCGTTGATGGCACGCTCGGCCGCCACCCGCCCCGGGCTCAGGTCGCGCAGCAGCCCGAAGTCCAGGAAGCAGACGCGGCCGTCGGCGCACAGCAGGTAGTTGCCCGGGTGCGGGTCGCCGAGCGCGATCCGGTCGCGGTACAGCAGGCCGAGGAAGAAGCGGAAGACGATCTCGCCGTAGCGGTCGCGAGTCGCCTCGTCGTCGCGCCGGACCTCCTCGAAGCGCTCGCCCTCGACGTAGTCGGAGACGAGGACGCGGTGGGTCGAGAGTTCCGTGTGCACGTGCGGGACACGCGCGAACGGGTGGCCGCGCAGCAGCCGTTCGATGCGGCGTTGGTTCTGCGCCTCGAGCTCGTAGTCGAGCTCCTCGCCGATCCGCTCGCGCAGCTCGGTGGCGAGCGCCTTGCCGTCGAGCCCGGGGGCCAGGCGCTTGACCAGCGGCAGCAGCATGGTCGCGTTGCGCAGGTCGGTGTCGACCGCCTCGGCCACTCCCGGGTACTGGATCTTCACGACGACGTCGGCGCCGTCGAGCGTGGTCGCCCGGTGGACCTGGCCGATCGACGCGGCGGCGAACGCGCGCTGGTCGAAGTCGGAGAACACGCGCGACAGCGGCCCGCCGAACTCTTGGCGCATGAGCTTCTCGAGGTCACTGAACGGGACCGGCGGCACGTCGTCGCGCAGCGCCGCGAGCTTGCGCTGCAGCTCGTCCTGCTGATCCTCCGGCAAGCCGTCGAACTCGACCATCGAGAGCATCTGGCCGACCTTCATCGCGGCGCCGCGCATCTGGCCGAGCTGGTCGACGAGCTGCCCGACCAGCGCGGCGGTCCGGTCGTTCTGCGCGGCCTCGGCGCGTTCGGGGGTGCGGACGCGGTTGGCGGTCCGCATCCCGGCCCACCGCAGGCCCTGGCCGGCGACGAGCCCGCCCACGCGCGCGGTGCGTGCGACCCGGCCGGTGGGCAGCTTGCCCGCGTCGGGCGGGGGATCGTCGTCGGGCACGGCGCTCACCGCTCCAACGTACCGAGCGGGCCGCATCGGCCCGATGCGGCGGGCTCAGCGTGTGGGCGTCGGCGCGTGCCGCGTGGCCAGCTCCTCCACCGCCCGCGCCGCGGCAACCGGCCCGCCCGCCTGCGCGAACGCCGCAGCGATCCGCTCGGCGCCGGGCCGGCACGCCATCGCTGCGCGGGTCGCGTCGCGCAGCCGTTCGGCGGTCAGCTTGCTCGCCGGGAGCCGAGTGCCCGCCCCCGAGACCTCGACGCGCCGCGCCACCTCGAGCTGGTCGCGGCCGAACGGCACCGCGCACACCGGCACGCCGCGCGCGATCGCCTTCTGCGTCGCGCCCATCCCGCCGTGGGTGATCGCGCACGCCGCGCGGTCGAGGAGCGCCGCGTGGGGGACGAACGGCAGGACCCGCGCGTTGGCCGGAACGGTCAGAGACGAGCCTTCGACGGCGGGCAGGGTCGCCACGACCTCGACAGGCTCGTCGGCCAGCGCCTCCAGTGCGGTGCGCACGAGCCGCCCGTCGTCCTGGAACTCCGAGGACGTCGTCACGAGCACGAGCGGCCGTTCGATCTCGTCCAGCCACGCGGGCGGGGCGGCGGGTGGATCCCACGCGCAGGGCCCGATGAGCCGCACGTTCGGCGGCCAGTCATGCCGCGGGTACTCGAACGGCTCGGCGGTCATGTAGAGCAGCAGCGGCGGGCGGGTGAACATCGTCGTCGCGTCGATGGGACCGAGCCCGAGGCCGGCGCGGACCTCGTTGAGGCGGCTGACGATGACGCGCTCGACCGTGCCGAAGACCAGCGGGCGCAGCGCCCAGTCGCGTGCGCGGCCGAGCGGTCCCCGTGCGGGCGGGAGGCCGGGCCCGAACGGCGGGGCGTCGCGGGAGGGCAGCGGCAGGGGGTAGGGGCAGAACGCCGCCCACGGGCCGCCCCACGCTTCGGCGGCGGCCATGGCGCCCCAGCACTGGATGTCCACGATCACGA
The DNA here is from genome assembly GCA_016463765.1 of Solirubrobacteraceae bacterium. Lineage (GTDB taxonomy): Bacteria > Actinomycetota > Thermoleophilia > Solirubrobacterales > Solirubrobacteraceae > Svornostia. The sequence goes on from JAEMQS010000046.1 coordinate 26,953, forward strand.
GATCGGGCTGTTCGGCGGCGATGGCGGCTTGCAGGTCGGGAGCGTCGTGCTCGGCCCGCGCGCAGAAGGTCTGGACCGCGCGGCGCAGCGCGGCCTGCGGCTTGCGTTCCTGCCAGTCCTCGTGGGGGATGGCCTCGATCGCAGGGTCGATGGGCTCTGCCGTGAACCCGCGGTCGCGCATCAGGTCCACCTCGGAGGCCAGCGTGCGCACGGTGATGTCGTGGCCGCCGCGGTGCAGCTCGTCGAGGATCGGCGTCAGCGGGAAGAGGTGTCCGCGCGCCGGGGAGGTGTAGGCGAGGACGCGGGTCATGCGAGCCGCTCGGCGAGTTCGTAGATCGCGGTCTCGGTCTGGCGGCGGCTGAGCGCCCGGTCGCGCCGCAGGAGCTTCCAGACGAGCACGTCGGTCACGGCGATGCACTGCGCGAGGCGGCGGGCGCGTGCGGCGCCGCGCAGGGGTGCGAGCGCCGCTGCAAACGCGCGCTCGCACCAGGCGGCGTGGTACGCGCGGCCGCGGTCGGCGATCTCGACGAGCGCGGGATTCGACGATTCGGCGGCCAGCAAGCGAACGACCGCGTCACCGACCCGCTCGTAGTGGTCGACGAGGCCGCGGATGGCGTCGGCGAGGTCGTCGGACACGCCGGGGTCGCGCTCGGCTTCGATGCGCGCGGACTCGCGCTCGGCGGCCGCGGCGAAGAGGCCCTCCCGGCTGCCGAACCGACGGAGCACGGTCTGCTTCGTCACGCCCGAGCGGCGGGCGACCTCGGCGACGGAGACCTGGTCGGTGGGCTGCTCCCAGAAGACCTCGATCGCGGCGTCGAGGATGGCCTCGGCGGTCTCCTGCGCGGCCTCCGCGCGAGCGGTCATGCGATAGGGCCGCTTGGCCTCCGCCGTATTCATGTGACGGAAGGTAACGCGAATATGCGCTCGCGGCAACTACCCTGCGACGCGCCGGCGGCACTGCCGCCCGAGCACGAGCATGCCCGCAGCGGCGCGCACCTCAGGCCGGACGTCGCGCAGTGGCACCGGGAAGCGCATCGGCCGGGCGGGAATATGCCCGGCCGCCGGGAGCGCCGGGGCCGCGGGGATCAGCGTGGGAGTCACGCTCCGTCCTTCGCCACCACGGCGCTAGCGCCTGCCCGTGAACGGCACCACCCGCCGCCCACCCACATGGGCGGGCAGCGGGTCGCCGCCGATCAGATCAGCGCGGTCGTACGCGCAGCTTCTTCGAGGCCGTCTTGATGCCCGTCCCCGAGACGGACACGGAGATCTCAACGGAGCTCCCCCGCCGCAGGCTGCGACGCATCGCGGACGTCGGACGCAACGTCACCGTGGCCGTCGCACCGGGCTTGATCGTCACCGTCTTCGAGCCGGCCAGGCGGGTCTTGCCCCGCTTGACGAGCACGCGGACCTTGCAGCTCGCCGTGCCCTTCGGGCAGGAGACCTTGATGGCGAACCGGCCGCGGCTGTCCAGTCGCAGCGAGCCACTCGGCAGCCGGACGGTGATGACCGACGGCTTCGCCGGCGTTCCGGCACCGGGGGTCAGCGGCGGGGGCGTCTCGCCACCGCCATCGGG
>JAEMQS010000246.1 GCA_016463765.1 Solirubrobacteraceae bacterium
CGCTTCCGGCTCGTCCTGCCCGACCTGCCGCTGCACGGCGACTCCGAGGACCGCCCCCGCCACCCGTACACGCTGGACTGGTACGCCGAGGTCATGGCCGCGTTCTGCCGCGATGTGGGCGGGCCGCGGCCCATCGTCGCCGGGCACGGAGCGGGCGCGGAGATCCTCCTACGGGCGGTGACGACGGGCCAGCTGCGCCCCGGCCGGCTCGTCCTCATGCCCAACCGGATGCACCGCGAGAGCGACCCGGGCGCCACCGAGCGGCTCGTGCGGCTCCTGTCACGCGGAGCCTCCGCGCCGGGACTGGATCGCGCGCTGACCCACGCCGCGCGGTTCGGCGTCCGCCCCGACCGCGGGATGGACCTCACCGCGCGCGGCAACCCCGCTGCCCGGGACCTCGTCCGCCACGCGATGGCCGACGTCGGCGGGAACGCGAACCTCGCCCGGGCGTGGGCGCGCGCGGTGCGGCGGTGGCCGCGCGGGCCGCAGCTCGATCTCCTCGAGGCCTATCCGCGTATCGAGACGCGCACGCTGCTGCTCTGGGCCGACAAGGATGCGCGCCATCCGCTGTCGACCGCCGAGGAGGCCCTCGATCTGCTGCCCGACGCGCAGCTGCGGGTCCTGCCGGGCACCGGGTTCCTCATCGCGTACGACGACCCGGTGGGCGTCGCGCGTGAGCTCGTGGCGTTCTGCCGTTGAGCGTCATCGGGGATGATGCGGCCAAGCAACCAATCCGGAGGATGCACATGCTCAAGGAATTCCGCGACTTTCTCATGCGCGGCAACATCGTCGACCTGGCCGTGGCGGTGGTCATCGGTGCAGCGTTCGGGGCGCTGGTCACCTCGCTCGTCGAGAGCCTCCTCACGCCGATCATCGCGGCGGTCATCGGCAAGCCGGACTTCTCGAACCTGACGTTCACCATCAACGGAAGCGCGTTCTTCTACGGGAACTTCATCAACGCGCTCATCTCATTCGTGTCGATCGCGGCCGCGATCTTCTTCTTCGTCGTCAAGCCGATGAATGAGCTCCAGACCCGTATGGGCCGTGGGCAGACCGAACCCGAGGCGCCGTCGGAGGACATCATGCTCCTCACCGAGATCCGCGACGAGCTGCGCGCCCAACGGGCCGGCTAGCCCGAGGGAGCGACGGCCCCGCCGGATCCATCCCCGGCGGGGGCGGGTGCCGGCGCGGGCCCGCACGCGCGGTTCAGCGCGGCGACGACCATGCGCGAACGGCGCTCATAGCCCGCACGGTCGGGGTGCAGCCCGTCGGGCAGGCGCACGCGGCCCTTGCGCACGGCGCCCTCCCAGTCGACGAGCTCGAGCCGGTCGTCGCGCGCGGCGTACCGGCGCAGGACGCGGTTCAGCCCATCCGCTCGGCCCTTGCGCGCCGGGCGGACGATCGTCGGCCAGACGATGCACGCCTCGGCGGGGACCGCGGCGAGAATGCGGCGCATCCGGTCGGCGAAACGGGCGGGGCTCGGACCGTCGTTCGTGCCGAGGCTGACGACGACCGCGCGCGGCTGGATGACGCGCAGCTTCGCGCGCAGCGCACTCATGCCCTGCGGCGTGGTCCGGCCGTTGCGCACGTCCCACGACAGCGTGTAGCCGGGCAGGAGGCCGCCCAGGAAGGGCTGGGTGCCGACGGCCAGCGAGTCGCCCACCACGACGGCCGGCACCACCGCGGAGGCGGGCGCCGCGAGCACGCACGGAAGGGCGAGCGCCAGCGTCAGAACAAGGCGGCGGACGACGAGCACGTCAGCCCAGTGTAGGACCGAGCTTGTCGTTCAGCGCC
>JAEMQS010000247.1 GCA_016463765.1 Solirubrobacteraceae bacterium
CTCGACTGGACGATGGCCAGCGTGTTCGACACCACGCAGCCGGCGAACACCCACCGCACCTGGCTGGGCTACATCACCGACACGGCGTTCCCGCCGCCGCGCTCCTCGAACGGCAGCGCGACGGTCAGCGACGGCGCGACCCTCACGGGCCCCACGGGCTGGACGCCGCCCGGCCAGCCGAAGACGGTGGTGGACGGCACGTCGCCGCGCGGCATCGCCACGACGTACACCTTCTCCTTCCCGGGCGCCACGGCGGGCCTGGGCACGTACGACCCGGCCACGGGCGCCGGCGCCCTCGAGTTCACCGGCAAGCTCGCGTTCACCACGCACAGCCTGACGGTCTTCCTCGAGAAGCCGCAGGTCGTCCTCGACGGCACCAAGGGCACGCTCACCGCGTCAGGCGACGGGAGCCTCGACCTGCGCACCGTGACGCCGTTCGGGCGCGAGAAGCCGATCTTCGACCTCAGCCTCGCCGACGCCACCGTGACCGAGCACGTCGACGGGTCGCAGACCATCGGCGGGATCGTGCCCACGGTCGCGAGCACGCACTTCTTCGGGAATGCGTACGCCGCCGGCATCGCCGGGCCCAACCGCTCACCGAACACGTTCGGCTCGTTCGCGATCCGCGTCGCCGTCCCGCCGATCCAGGCAGTCGAGGCGGCGGGCCCCGCAGGACCGGCTGGCCCCGCTGGTCCGGCCGGCCCGGCGGGCCCCAAGGGAGACGCCGGCGTCGCCGGCGCGTCCGGCGCCGTCGGCACCCGCACCTACGTGCTCGCGAAGGCCCCCTTCGCCGGCAAGAAGGCCGTGAGCGTCACGGTCCTCAGCCGGAAGAACACGCCCCTGACGGTCGGGACGGTCAAGGGCCGCACGCTCAAGATCAAGCGCACCCTCGCCAAGGGCACCTACAAGCTCCAGCGGACCAACCGGTTCGTGAAGCAGCGGACCGCGTCGATCAAGGTCGGCTGACCCATGATCCGGGCCGCGGTGGTGCTGCCGCGGCCCGGATCACTCTTTGCGACACCCGTCGCGACGTTTACCGACAGGTGTCGCTAACCTTCTCCGCATGACCGACGTCGCCACCGTGCCGACCGACCACGACGCCCCCTCCGAGATCTTCGAGGTCCCGGGCCCCCTCGCCACCCCCGCGGGCGACGCCGCCCGTCGCCGGACCCCCGCCGAGCACGCCCGCACGCTGGTGCAGGGCTCCATCCTCGGCACGCTCTCCACGCTGACCCGCGAGGGCGACCCGTGGGGCTCGCTCGTCTCCTACGGCGTGCTGGACGACGGCGCGCCCGTCTTTCTCGTCTCGCGCCTGGCCGAGCACACGCGCAACCTCGAGGGCGACGCGCGCGCGTCACTCGTCGTCGCCGAGCAGGCTCGCGCCGGCGACCCCCTCGACCACGGCCGCGTGACCCTCGCCGGCCGCGTCGTGCGCCCCGAGGGCGACCGCCTGGCGGCGGCGCGCGCCGCGCATCTCGCGGCGGTGCCGTCCGCGGAGATCTACATCGACTTCGGCGACTTCTCCCTGTTCGTGCTCGAGGTCGAGCGCGTGCGCTGGGTCGGCGGCTACGGCCGCATGGACTCGACGAACGCCGCCGAGTACCTCGCCGCCGAGCCCGACCCCGTCGCGCCGAACGCCGCGTACGCAATCAGCCACCTCAACGAGGACCACAGCGACGCGCTGCTGGAGATGGCCCGCTCGCTCGGCGGCTTCACCGACGCCACCGAGGCGATCTGCGTGCGCGCCGACCGCTACGGGCTGGATCTGAAGATCCGCACGCCGCGCGG
>JAEMQS010000122.1 GCA_016463765.1 Solirubrobacteraceae bacterium
CCGCGAGGGCGCACGCGCGTGCGGGGCGCGTCAGCATGGCGAAGCCGGACGGTAGCATCGGCCGAGTCGCGGCCCGGTCGTTCACCGGTCGCCGACCACCTTTCTGATGGCCGTCTCCAGTCCTTCGTCGCCGCCGACGATCACCTCGTCGGCCCTTCCCGCCGGTGCCCCGCGGCAGCCGGGCATGCCGCTCGTCGTCGTGCTCGTGGCGCTCGCCGCGGTCGCGATGCTCGGGATCGACCTCTTCGGGCTGGACGCCGCGCGCACCACGGAGCTCGCGATCGTCATGGTCGCGCTCGGCGTCGCGGTCGCCTGGCTGCTGACCGAGACGATCGCGCCGCACGCGCCGCGGGTCGCCTGGGTGGGGCTGGCGCTGCTGGGCCTGCTGGCGGTGTGGTCGGGGATCTCACTGCTGTGGAGCGTCACGCCGGGTGAGTCCTGGCTGTGGATCAACCGCGCGCTGGCCTACACGCTCGTGGTGCTGCTGGCGTTCACGTGCGGCGCGTCCTCGGCGCGCGCGGGTGAGCGGATGGGCCTGGGCCTGCTCGGGGCGATCGCCTTCACCGCGTTCTGCGCGCTCGCCGGACGGGTGCTGCCGGCGGTCTTCGACGAGGGCGTGTCGGCCGCGCGGCTTGCGGGCCCGCTCGCGAATCCCGCCGCGCTGGGGCTGCTGTGTGCGATCGGCGGACCGCTGGCGCTGGCCGTCTGCACGGACATGACGCGCGGCGCGGCCGCACGGCTGGCGGGTGCCACCGCGCTCTGGCTGCAGCTCGTGACGCTCGCGCTCGCGGCGTCGCGCGGCGCCGTCGTGGCGTTGCTCATCGGCATCGTCGTGTTCGCCTGGCTGAGGCGCCGGGGCACGGGCATGGTCGGCTGGCTCTCCGCCGCGTTCCTCGCCGCCGCCCCCGCGTACGCGCTGGCGATCACGCGCAGCGGTCTCGGGGAGAACGGGGTCCCGGAGGACGTCCGGGTCGACGACGGGCTCGTCCTGGGCGGCGTGCTGATCGCCGGGCTCATCGCGGTGCTGGCCATCGGGTGGGCGCTGCTGCTGCTCGAGCGCCGGGAGACCGCGCCGCGCAGCACGCCAAACCCGCTGGGCCGCCGGATCGCGATGGTCGCCGCCGCCGTGGCCGCGGTGGTCGTCATCGTCCTCGCGGCGATGTCCGACGGCGGCGTCCGCGGCGCGCTCGAGCGCCTGCGCGACGACGTCATCGACGACCCGCCCGCCGAGCTCGCGCAGCCCGACCGCTTCGGCACGCCGAACGCCGACCGCCGCTGGGACCTCTGGCAGGAGGCCGCGGGCATGTTCAGCGACAAGCCGGTCGAGGGCTTCGGCATGGGCTCGTTCGCCAACGAGCACCTGCGCTACCGCGACGCGCCGTTCCCGGCGGCGACCGCGCGCAGCCAGCCGATGACGCTGCTCGCCGAGGGCGGGGTGATCGGCACGCTGCTGGCCTCCGGCGCCGTGCTGCTGCTCATGATCGGCGCGATCCTGCGCGTGCGCGCGCTCCCGGACGGGCGGGAACGCACCCTCGCGGGCGCGATGGCCGCGGGCGGTGCGGCGTGGGTCTTCGCCGGCGCGTGGCAGACGACGCTCCTGGCGCCCGGCGTGACCGTCCCCGCGCTGCTCATGCTCGCGACCGTTGCCGCGCTGGCGCCCGACCCGGACCTGCTGCGCCGCCGCCGCGCGCTCGGCCTCACCGACCCCGGCGAGCCCGCGCGCGTGCTCGCGCTGGTCGCGGGTGTGCTGGCGCTGGCCGCACTCTCGCTGTCGATCGCCCTGCCCGCGCGCGCGGAGCTCAAGGCCCGCAACGCTCTGACGCTCCCCGCCGAGGCGACCGCCGACCGGCAGCAGGCCGCGGCGCTCGACGCGGCGGTGGCCTCGCAGCTCGATCCGCTGTCGGCGAAGGGACCCATCGCCGAAGCGACGGTCGCGATCCGCCGCGGCCGGTTCGCGCAGGCCCGCCAGTTCGCGCTCGAAGCCGTGGACCGCACGCCTGAGAACAGCGCGGCGTGGGTCGTCCTGGCTGAGGTCGCCCGGGCCCAGGCCGACCGCGCCGGGTTCACCCTCGCGAGCGAGCGCGCGCTGGCGCTCGATCCGCGCGGGACGAAGACGAAGGACCTCGCGACGCAGGCCGCCGCCTTCGAGGCGCCGCCCGCCGGGTCACCGACGGCGACCGGCACGCCGCTGACGCCGCAGCAGGACCCGCTGGCGATCGCGCCGACGCAGCCCGACGCGACGCAGACCGTGCCCGACGACACGACCACGTCGCCGCTGCCCGACGCCGCGGACGGAACGGCCACGACGCCGGACACCGGCGCGGGGACGGCCGACGAGTTCGCCGAGCCGCCCGCGACCGGCGACGTCGATCCGCTGCAGCCCTAGCCCTGGGGCCAGGGGATGCAGATCGACATCTGCGCTTCCTCGTCCTCGCGACAGAGCACGAGCTTGCCGTCGCGGTCCGTGGCCGGGATGACGGGGCCCTGAGCCGGCCCGCTCGCCGTCGCCTTCAGGGACGGCGGCGGCAGCGGAACGGAGATCCCGGCGAACGCGGTGGCGGGGAGCGCGAGCGTGAGGGTCGTCACGAGCGCGGGGAGCATGCGGCGGGGAAGGGTGGCCGACATGGGGTTCCTCCTGGGGTGGCTGATGCGATCCCAACCGGCCCGGCGCTGTCGAGTTACGGTGTCCCGGATCGGGTCAGCGGGCTGCGGGTGCAGCCGAGGTGTTCGCCGCGGCGCCGTTGGCCGCCGCCGCGTCGCGCTGCTCGCGCTCGAGCCGCGCCTCCTCGGCCATCGTCAGCGCCGCGCGCGACGCCTCCAGGGCACGCTCAGACGCGCGGGCCCGGGCCTCGGCGTTGCGCACCCGGGCTTCGAGCTCGGCGCGCTGGCGGTCGGCCTCGGCGGCGTTCTGCTGGGCCGCGGCGACGTTCGGGTCGGCGGCCGCGGCTGCTGCGGCGTCGGCCCCCGACGGATCGGGCGCACCGGCGGTCGGGCGTGGCAGGTCGATCGTGACGACGTCACCGCACCGCAGCGCGTACGCCAGGCGCCCGGTGGCGAGCAGGTCGCTCGGCAGCGGGAACACCGCGGACCACTGACCGCCCGCCGGGTCGGCCACCGGATGGGCCACGGCGGGCGCGGGCATGACCCGCAGCGCCCGGCGACCGTCGTCGACGACGAGCCACGCGTAGGGCAGGCGGCGGGGCCGGCCGGCGCGCCACACACCCTCCAGGCGCAGGACCTCCCAGCCCGGCGCGGCGGCCGAGCGGGTGAAGGTGTGGAGTTCGAAGATCGCCATCGAAGTGGGCAGTGTCGCGTCAGGGCACCAGGTCATGCAAGGCGGCCAGCGCATCGGCCAGCACCTCGGGGGGTGTCCTGCCCGCATCCAGCACGCGGAAACGCCCCGGTTCCGCCGCTGCCAGGTCATCGTACGCGGATGCGACGCGCGCGAAGAACCCGGCCCCGGCCTGTTCGAGCCGGTCGGGGGCCTCGCCGCGCTCGTCCAGGCGCGCGCGTCCGGTCTCCGGAGCGACGCGCAGCAGCAGCGTGCGGTCAGGTGTCAGGCCCCCCGTGGCGAACGCGTTGAGCGCGGCGATCTCCGTCACCCCCAGCTCGCGGCCGGCGCCCTGGTAGGCCAGCGAGGAATCGACGAACCGGTCGAGCAGCACCGTCTGGCCGGACGCCAGGGCGGGGGCGAGGGTCTCCTCGACGAGCTGCGCCCGGGCCGCCGCGTAGAGGAGCGCCTCGGCCCGCGGGCCGCACGCCATCGCCGGGTCCTTCACGAGCGTGCGGATCCGCTCGGCCAGCACGACGCCGCCCGGTTCGCGCAGCAGCACGATGTCGGCGCCGCGCTCGCGCAGCGCCTCGACGAGCGCGGTGGCGAGCGTGGACTTCCCGGCACCGTCGAGGCCCTCGACGGTGATGAGGCGGCCGGACATGCGCCGGGACCCTACCCGTGAACCGATCCTGGGCGCGGGGGAGTACCCATGTTCGTGACGAAAGGGCTCATGCCACAGCCGGTTGCAGCCGAAGAAGGGAATGTCGTGTCGCTGCGCCGCCTGTTCCTCGCGTCCGTCTTCGTCATCTCCGCGACGATGGGTGCCGCGTGGCTGGCGCACCTCGCCGGATCGCTCGACATCGCCCGCGTCCTGGCCGCCGTCGTCCTGGCTTCCATCCCCACCGCGGGCCTGGCCTGCGTGCTGTGGAAGGACGAGCCGGACATCCGCTTCGCCGGCTGCCGCGGTGGTCGCGCCAAGGCGGGGACCGCCGGGCCTAGGATGCGCGGACATGCCCTCCGGGACCGAACGCCACCCGCACGCGGCCGCGGTGCTCGGCGCTGCCGTGCCGCCGAACGGCAGGCCGTCGCACGCCTACCTCTTCCATGGGCCGGCGGGCAGCGGCAAACGCGCCGTGGCCCGGGCGTTCGCCGCGGCGCTCTTGAGCGACGGCCTCGGCGCCACTGAGGCGCAGGCGGTCGCCGCGCGCGTCGATCACGGCGCGCATCCCGATCTGACGTGGGTCAAGCCGAAGAGCGCGGCGGGCATCCTCGTCGCCGACATCGACCAGGCCGTCGTCGCGGCCGCGACCCGCACGCCGTTCGAGGCCCGCCGTCGCGTCTTCATCATCGAAGCCGCCGACGAGCTCAACGATCAGGCGGCCAACCGGCTGCTGAAGACGCTGGAGGAGCCGCCGTCGTTCGCCCACCTCCTGCTGCTGAGCAACCGGCCGGGTGAGGTGCTGCCCACGATCCGTTCGCGCTGCCAGGACGTGCGCTTCGACGCGCCGCCGGTGGAGGAGCTGGCGCGCTTCGTGGGCACGCGCGGGGTGCCGCCGGAGACCGCTGACGCGTGCGCGAGGCTGGCCCTCGGCGACGGCGAGCGGGCGCTGGCACTGGCGCTGGGCTCGGGCCCGGCGATGCGTGCGGCGTCGGAGAATCTCGCGCGCTGCGCGCTGCGCGACGAGCTGGCCGGCGCCCCGTGGCTGGCACTGCTCGACCCGGCGAAGGCGACCGGGGAGGCCGCGGGCGCGTCCGCGCTCGAGGGGCTCGAGGACGAGCTGGAGCTCGTGCCGAAGAAGGACCAGAAGCGGGTCAAGCGCGAGCGCGAGGAGGGCGCCACGCGCGCCCAGCGCCGTGCCCGGACCGCGGCGCTCGACCGCGGCCTGCAGCTCGTGGGCCTCTGGTACCGCGACGTGGCGTGCGTCGCCGACGGCGCGGAGGACCTCGTCCACCACAGTGACCGGGTCGACGCGCTGCGCGAGGACGCCACGGGCCGGTCGGCCCATCGCCTGCGCGCGGCGCTGGTGCACGTCGAGGACACCCGGGCGTCGCTCCAGCTCAACCCGAACGAGGAGCTGGCGCTCGAGGCGATGACGCTGCGGGTCGCGCGCGTACTCGGGTAGCCGTTCACCGCATCGTCACAGAATCCCTCGCTGAGCAGGGGATTCTTCGGCTGTGCGCGTGGGTCGGCTCGGTTCTGCGGCGGTCACGGTGGCGGCGCTGGCCGCGGTCGGGGGCGTGATCGCGTGGCGCGCGGGCGAGGTGGCCGACGCGGTACGGCTCGTCCCGCTCGCGGCGGTGCTGGGCGCGATCGCGCTGCACGCCGTGACGTTGGTCCTGCGCTCGGAGGGCTGGCGCATCGCGATCGCGGCGATCGACGGGTGCCCGCTGGACCGCGAGGCCGTTCACGGCGCGAACGCGGGGGCGTTCGGTGCGGGCACGGTGCAGAGCCACCTGGGGCTGCCGGTGCGCGTGGCGCTGCTGCGGCGCTGGCGCGGGGACCGGGCGCCGCGGCCGCTGCAGCTGGCGCTCGCCGATCTGCCGATCGCGCTGGCCGAGGCGTGCTGCCTGCTGGTGCTGCTCGCGCTCTGGCAGCCCTGGCTCGCCGTGCCCGGGCTCGTCGTGCTCGCGGCGCTCGGCCCGGGTGCGCGGGCCGCGTGCGGGCGGTGGGGATCCTCTCGGCCGACGGTGCGTGGCGTGGCGGTCCTCGCCGATGCGCGGAGGCGCGTCGCGCTGCTGGGACTCGCGGGCGCGATCACGCTCGTGGCGGCCGGACGGGTCTGGCTGGTCCTGCTGGCGTGCGGGCTGCCGCACGGCGCGGCGGACGTCGCGCTGCTGTGCGGCGCGCTGGGCGTCCTCGGCCTGCTCCCGCTCGGGCCGGCGGCGAGCCCGGGCGCCGTCCTGGCGACGCTCGGCGCCGCCGGGGTCGGCAGCGCCATGGCGGCCGGGCTGGTGATCAGTGCCAGCTCGATCGGGGCGGTGGCGGTGTACGGGCTGGCAGTGGCGGCGTGGTGCGCGGCGCGGCGCGGCGTCGCCGCGTGGTCGGGGCGAGCGCCCGAGGGCGCGCGCGCATGAAGTCACCACGGAGCGTCCGCCGTTCCGCCAGAATGGCGAGCCATGTCCCTGTCTCGTGCGCTCGCCCTGACCTTGACCTGCGCCGCCGCGCTCGCCGCGTGCGGCGACGACGACGGCCTGTCCGCTGAGGACTACCGCGAGCAGGGCAACGCCGCCTGCGAGCGCTACGAGGCCGACGTGCGCGAGCTGCCGCAGCCGCAGTCCATCGAGGACGTCGCGCCGTACGCCGGCAAGGCCCAGGCCCGCCTGGCCGAGCTGATCGACGAGCTCGACGAGCTGGAGCCGCCGAGCGACCTCGAGGAGCAGCACGACCAGCTCATCCGCCTCGGTCGCAGCGGGGTGCAGGAGATCAAGAAGCTCGAGGCGGCGGGCGAGTCGGGGCAGCAGTCGGAGATCGAGGGCGCACTGCAGAGCGCCGGGGATCTCGACACGCAGAGCGACGAGGTCGCGCGCGAGCTCGGCCTGGACGCCTGCGCCGACGAGAGCTAGGGCTGGGTCACGATCACGCGCTCCCAGACGGTCATCAGGGCCTCGAGCACGCGCTCGGGGTCCGCCGTCTCAGGGTGACGGCCGAACGCGTCGACGAGCACCGCGAAGTTCATGTGCGTGAGCGCGTG